>JAISSD010000085.1 GCA_031273295.1 Prevotella sp. | reverse complement strand
AGCATTTGTTTTAATTTTTCAAAGTCTGTTCAATCTTTGCCTGTCGAAAGGATTGTCCCCGTTTTTTGGATTTTCTTTTCCATTCATCAATAAAATTCGCACCCTGAAGAATTTTTTTAACCGCAAAGGGTGCAAAAGTATCGCAAAGGGCGCAAAGAAAATGCTTTGCGTTCTTTGCGCTTTCTGCGTTAAAACACAACTTTTGCATGCCCGTTTCAAAACAATATTTCGTCGGGGATATATCGTCCGGTAGAAAAGACAGGATAACCACACAGGCAAGGGCGCACACACAGGCGCGGCCCTACGTTTTTTACCTGTATCATGATGCGTTCCTGCGGAATGCTGGCGCTGCAAAATTCAATCATCCCGATGTATTCCGCTATAAATTTATTTCTCATGCCCAAAGGTCGCTTCACCGTTTGGAATAGCTTTAAGCTGATGGCTATGCTCTCCCGGGTTTCGCACGGGACAACGCTTTTCGGTGCGATCTGCCGATTGTACACGGGAAAAGCCTGCAAAAGATCCGCGTAATTCCGTCTGGTTCGAGCGCTGTTTTTTGCACGCAGATGACGCGGATTGAACGGATGCACGCAGACCATAGAAACAGATATTGAATTGAATTGAATTGAAAATCGACGTAGTCAAAATCGACGCAGTCAAAATCGCCCTTTGCTATCCGGTTTTGTTTTATTTAAAAAGGATATGTATATTTGCGACGGGTAATAGCCCAATGTGATTGCCTGGTACATGAATCGGGGATTTAGCGTAAAGCAGGCATGTCATTACCAAAGTTATTACCTTTGTAAGCGATAATCGCATCATACATATAAATGGCTGAATCTCTTAAAAGAAAAACAGGCGTAGCGCTGTTCTGGAGTTTTATCGATAAAGGCGGTCAGCAGATCATAACGCTGGGTTTCTTTTATATCCTTGTCCGTCTTGTATCCAAAGAAGATATCGGAACAGTAAATTTATTGGCCATCTTCGCCATTGTTTCGGGTATATTGCAGGAAAGCGGTTATTCGTCGGCGCTTATCCGGAAAAAAGAAGTGCATCCGGAAGAGTATACCTCTGTTTTTTATTTCAATATATCAATCAGCCTTGTCCTGTATACCGCGCTGTTCTTTTGCGCGCCTTTGATCAGCCGGTTCTACGAAAAGCCCGTATTGACGGATTTGGCGCGGTTTATATTCCTCGGATTTGTTTTCAATGCATTTGCAATCATACAGAATGTAAATCTGGTGAAAGAAATGAATTTCAGGCTGAATACGCGGATTACGCTTGTAGCGTGGTGCGTGTCCGGGCTGGCGGCGATACTGATGGCATATAACGGATATGGGATTTGGAGTATGGCCGTCCAGCAGGTGTTGCAAAGTTTTATCAGGAGTTCCCTTTTATGGACTCTTGTAAAATGGCGGCCAAGCGGAAAATTTGTATTCCTGCATATAAAAAAGATGTCTTCTTACAGCATAAATCTGTTGATTTCAAGCTTGTGCGGACAGATATGCAATAATATATCCCCCTTGATCATAGGCAAGAAGTTTTCCATACCCCAGGTGGCGACCTACAGTCAGGGACTGAAACTGACCAATATCCCGCAATCGGTTATCAGCGAAGGAATCAGAAGCGTGGCTTATCCGTTGCTGTCGAAGATGGGGGAGGATGGCGAACGAAGTTGCAAGGCATACCGGAAAGTTGTTCGCATAACGTCGTTTATCTCTTTTCCTGTAGCCATGTTGCTGATTGTGACGGCAGATCCGATAGTCTCTGTCTATTTTCCGGGAGAATGGGCGGATGTAGCCCCTGTCTTGCAAATATTAGCCGTTGGAGGAGCTTTTTTGCCTCACGTCGGCCTTGTTTCGTCCCTGCTCCAATTCAAGGGAGAATCGAAGTTGTTGCTGAAAGTAGAAGCCTGCAGGAATATACTTGTACTGGCGGCTATTGCGATCGGGATGCAATTTGGAATACAGGGGCTTGTAGCCGGGTTAAGCATGGTCAATATGCTGGCTTTTTTTGCCGGTATGTATATTGCCGGGAAGCGTATAACATATTCGTTTATGGAGATACTGAAGGATACAATGCCATACGCGGCCATATCCGTGATCTCGTTTGCGCCATTCGCCTTGCTTTGCATGACGGGACTGGAAAACGTATTTTTATTACTCTTGATTCCCGCGATTATGGGAAGCGGTGTTTATATACTGATAATGAGAATATCCGGTTCGGTGATCATGCGGGATACAATGGACTTTGCAAGGCAATCCTATTATAAAACCTTTAAAAGATAACCGGTATGCCGAAAGTTTCCATACTGATGCCGGTCTACAATGCGGGGCTGTATTTGGCCCGGGCAATAGACAGTATATGTTCTCAAAGCTTTGAGGACTGGGAGCTGATACTTGTCAACGACGGGTCTACGGACGACAGCGAGGCGATTATAAGCCGATACGGCGACAACAGGATATGTTATGTAAAAAATCCTGTGAATCTGGGGCTGATAAAGACGCTGAATAAAGGCGTCGGCCTCTGCGGCGGCAAGTACATCGCCCGCATGGACGCGGATGACGTCGCCTTTCCCGAACGCTTAAAAATGCAGGTCGCTTTTCTGGATGCTCACCCCGATTACCTGATGTGCGGGACCAATGCCTGCGTTATCAACAGTGCGGGAAACAGGACGGGAAAGATCAGGAATCTCACGGATAATGATTTCCTGCGAATCAGCCTCCTGTTCTCTCCATCGTTTGTTCACCCGACAGTAATGATCCGGCGCGAGGTATTGCAGGAAAACAAGTATGATGAAGCATACAGACATGTGGAAGACTACGAGTTGTGGCGCAGGATAGCAAAGCAGGGCAAGATAGCCAATCTGGAAGCCGAACTTTTGGCATACCGCCGGCACGACAGTAATGTATCCGTCTTGAACAACCGGGTGCAGGACGAACTGAAAGACAAGATCATCACTGATGAACTGAAGGCGCTGGATATTATACCTGTCGCAGAGGAGTTGTACTGTCACAAGATAACATTCGGGCTTTATAGCATGGGAAATAAACAAGAGGTGTCTGTCTCCCGGTTCAACGCCATTTCGGCATGGTTTTCGAAACTCGTCCGGCAGAATAAGAAGAAAGGGATCTATAACCGGAACGATTTCAGGGCCTTCCTTTGGGCGCGTTGGATTGTGCTTTGCCTGTCGCAAAAGAAATACGGTAAAATGATACCGTCGTTTGCATCTTGCAATCCTTTTGTACTGGTTAAGTTTTTCAAGCTGATATTGTTTTATGGCGGTATCTTGAAAAAAGTTTGCTGAAATTTTATAAATAACTACAGTTATGAAAGTAATAAGCTCGGCGGAATTACGCAACAATATGAAAAAATATCCGGATACAGCAAGAACCGAAACGGTGATTATCCAAAGAGGACGAAATGAAACATTTGTTTTAAGCAAGGAAAACGACTTGCCGGACGATTTTCATAGAGGAATTGCAAAGGATGAACTAATGAAAGGTATTGAACAGGACTTGAGGGAAATATACAATAAAAAACAATGAAAGTACTATTCTTGCCTGAAGTCAGGTCTTACTTTAAAGAATTGTCCATAACTCTCTACCAAAAAGAATATTTTGGTTTCTTTGAAAAAGCTTTGCAATACGCGAATGAATTGTAAAGGTCGCTCGCGGAAGTCAAATCATTCAACGATTCGAATATATGCGCAAAAGATTCGGGATAAAATTTCATCATGTAATATTTGTAAAATGCATCCATATCAATTGGTTATATATTGATTCCTTTAAGAACAGGAGTTTTCGGGCAGACACTACCTAACTTGAGCGGAGTTAGAATTTAGATCCCAAAATGTCCGTTTTTAATGGCTGACGGAATGGCTCTCAATGAAAAACACTTTTTGAGGGGGGGCAAAATATCCGTTTGCACAGGTTTTTCAGAGTCAAAATGTTCAATAAATTCAGTTGTTCTTCGTGATCCGGCATAATCCAAACCAGTTTGGCTTCTGTACTCGCTACTCAAAACGTTCGATTCTGCATCCGAATTCCGATAATTGAATATAAAAAGGCGAAAATATGTAACACCATTATCGGTTGGATTAAATATATTTGCTTCATTTATTTATATAATAATTCACTAATCATTAAAAAAGAGAGTTATGATCACAAAAAGACGAAAATTATCTTTTGCCGGTTTACACTGCCGCAACCATAGCAAGTTGCATGCGAACTTATAACAAGCGGCTCAAACGCATTTCCGAAATGTTGCAGTTGGAAAAGCCCCTGAGTTCATACGTTTCCCCGCCATTCATGGGCAACGATAACTCTGCGGAAAGGTATTCCAGTGCAGCTTATCAGCGAAGGAACGGGGCATGAGAACGAGAAAACTACTATCTATTTATCAATATATAATTGTTCGTTAAGGAGCGGACGTAAAACAAAAAGTCCAAGACCTGACAGGTTTTGGGAAAGGTTTAAGGAAAAAGCCCTTATTTTCTGGAGTTCCCTTGGAAGCAGGGGAAATAAAATATTCCTGTCCCTTATTAAATAGAGGAAAGAAGGGGCAGGTGCGGGGGAAACAACGGACTACTAAGTGATTGACCTTTTGAACCATTGAATTTTTTGAACTAATAAAAACAAAAAAATGATGAAGCAAGCATTTAAACCCGCAATTTTCATTGCACTCGTTTTTGCAGCATACGCCTGCAAAACCATTACGCCAGTTACTAACGCCACGTTCCTGTCCGCAGGCGATGGCGCAATTACCGTCCGCTCGTCGGGCGTGGGCAAAACGCAGGAGAAAGCGCAGATAGCCGCCGAACAGAACGCTTTCAATACGCTGTTTTTCCGCGGTTTCCCCGAATCGCAGCAGAAAACGCCGCTTGTCGGCTACGATGAGGCAGGCGCAAAGCAGCAGCACGCCACGTATTTCGACGACCTCTACGGCAATCGTCGCTACCGCACCTTTGTAACGCAGTCGCACACCGCAGGCAGTTACGACAAAACGCTGCAAAGCGTTGAAATCACAATCAACCTTCGCGCCCTGCGTGCCGATTTGGAACGTGCCGGAGTGATACGGAAATTCGGATATTAAAATGATAAAAACAATGAACAGACTAATCATTAATTTAAGCGTACTGCTTTGCGCGGCCGCAGTTTTTTCGGGATGTGAACAGGATTCGGACAGGTTTAAAGAACAGACCGTTGCCGCCGAAGAAATAGAACAGGCGTATCAGGAAATAAAACTGACGGCAGACTCCATTTTATTGAGTGGCAATCCTGTTGCAGGTTTTGAACAAATAAAGTCTTCTCTCGAAGAAATGGAAGAAGTGGAAACGGTAGAAGTTCGCGAAGATGGTCTGTTTGTAAAAATGAAAAACGATAAGGTTGTCATGTGGTTGCAGCCTGCCAAAGTTCCAACGGAAGCGGTTGGAGCATTGTCCGCCGTTCTGTCCAAAGCAAAAGCAGACAGAAGTCCGGTGAAAGTAAACAAATCTGTCTGTTTACTCAATCAGCAGTCTTATGAGTCAGACCAAACTCTAAAAACTCTAAGTGCAGTTTGTATCAATAAATTGCATGAAAGGTTTTCCAGCAGCGGATGGAATGTCAGGACAGTTGAAAATACCGGTGTTAACCTTGCATTTATCCGCGACAGTCTGGAAAAATACGATGCGGTATATTACATTGCCCACGGCTGCGAATTTGACAATAAAGTCTGGATATGTACCAATGAAAAGGTGATGGAAGAAGAACAGGCATATTGTGCCGTAATGAACCTTGTGGATAAAAACCGGGGAACAGTTGATGAAACTTATGCTTTTAATGCCGACTTTATCAATGAATATTATCGGTGCAGTCTTCCCGCAGGCTCTATTGTTTATATGGTTGCCTGCCAGAGTACGGGGAGCCGCGGTAAAGCGAACAGCAGTATGGCAAACGCTTTTGTGAATCACGGCGCAACGGTATATTTGGGGTGGGATGAAACAAACTATTCGGGTCAGGAAGCGGGACTGTTCCTTTATGACCAGTTGCTGTCGGGAAAAACATTAAGCGAAGCATACGCTTCATTGGAAAGTTTTCCGGCAAATGTCAGGTCTGTATATCAACAGGACTATTTCGGATTTGTATATGGAGTACCTGACCTCGAAAATCTGGCAGAAGACAAATCTGGCTGGGGTAAGTGCCAATACACTGCCACCCTGAGAACATACCCTTCCATCGTTGGCGATTTTCGCCTCGTAGAGCCTGCTGAAGATAACGGTACAGTAGTATTGGGCAATACTGTATGGATGGCAAAAAACTTGGATGTTACCACTTTCCGGAACGGGGATGTTATTGCAGAAGCCAAAAGCAAGGCGGAATGGCAAACTTGTATTGACAATAATATTCCTGCATACTGCACTTGCAATTTCGACTCTAACACCCGCGACACTTACGGCTTGTACTATAATTGTTATGCCGTATTAGGCTCAAGGGAATTGTGTCCTGCCGGATGGCGATTGCCTGGCAACACAGATGTGTATGCCCTGTATTCAGGGTTTAACGATGATATTTTCCCTCTGGCGTATGGGTATTATTATGACTATTATCAGGGTTGGCAGTATCTTGGACATAATGCTTACTGGTGGTACTACGATACGGAATACGATTACGGCGTTCCGCTTAGCCTTTGCGGTATAAATAATTGTAAAACCTGCTATCGACCAACGTCTGTTACAAATACATATTTAACAGCGGGAGGACACACCCAAGTCGGAGCTGGCGCCAATGTCCGCTGTGTCAAGGAATAGTAATACTAAAATAGACAGCAAAAAACGTTCACGCTCTTAAAGAAGAAATAAAAAGGAAATCACTAAAATATTCAACAACAATGAAGAAGATACTCGTATTTTTTATGTTCATTACGGCTTCGGCAAGCGGAATGTTTGCACAGCCGGGCGGCGTGGTAAACACCATTCAGCCCCAAATAATGGTGATACCATACACCAAGGAAGGCGAAGACATTCGCACGATTCTCGAAGACGATGTAAACAAGCGCATAGTACTGTCCAAAATCAAGGAAGCCTTTGACAACCGCGGTTACACCACTGTTGATTTTACGGCGCGGTTGAAAGCGGCAAAAGGCAACGCCGTTTTTACGGGCGGCAACAAGGCTGACGCCAAAAGCCAGATTATCCAGATGTCGGGTGCGGATGTGTATGTAGAAGTGGAAATTGATGTAACGTCAACGCAGTACGGCAACAAGGTGCGCATTATCCTGAACGGCTACGAAGTTTCGGGCGGCAATTCGCTGTCGAACAAAATAGGCGAAAGTTACAAATCCGGCGACATTGGCTCAACAGGCGCTTCAGCCGTAGCCAACTGCATTGAGGATTTCCTCAACACCTTGCAGGCGAAGTTTACCGACATTGTAGAAAACGGCAAATCGGTAATGGTAACAATCGGCTTCGACCAAAATTCACAGTATAACCTCTTTTCGGAAGTAGGCTCTCAGGGTATGCTTTTGCAGGACGAAATAGAGATATGGATGGAACGAAACGCCTACAAAAACAACTACCACCTACAGGGCGTGAGCGATGCCGAAATGCTGTTCGACGATGTGCGCATTCCGCTGAAAGACCCCTCTGCCGGCAACAATTACACCGTCAGTCGCTTCGGGCTTTCGCTCTTTCAGTTTTTCCGCTCGCTCGGTCTGCAGACCAAACGCGATGTAAAGGGCAATCAATTATTTATCACCATACAATAACAACCCCTGAATCCCCCCTCAAGGGGACTTTTCGGGAAGTAAAAAATAAAAAGATATGAAGAAACTGTTTTTATCAACACTAATCGTCCTGTGCGCCCTTTGTGCGCAGGGACAGACAGGCGGCGGCAAAAATATAGCCATTTCGGTGGTTGCACCGCAGCAGGTAGAGTATTTGGATGCCGCGCAAACCACGTGGCTAAGCAAAAAACTGTTGGACATTGCCGTCAAATCCGGCTTGTCAGCAGCGGGCAGGAGTTCGGGCGTAATTATGTACCCCGTTTTCACCATTGAGTCGGAAGACGTGGTGGAAGGCGGTATGCAAAACCTTACGGTAGTAAGCGCCGATATTTCCTTTGTAGTTCAGCATTTGGAAGGCGATATTGTATTCGCCACCCACAACGTGCAGGTGCGCGGTTCGGGTAGCACCCACCAGCGGGCCATAAACAGCGCACTGTCCAATATTTCCGTTAAGGATGCTGATTTCAGCAGGTTTATCGCCACGGCGCGTCAAAAAGTATTGGATTACTACACGGGCAACTGTTCCAATATTCAACTTGCGGTGCAGTCGGCAACCAAGCGGAAAAACTACGAAACGGCTATCGCCCTGCTTGCCTCCATTCCCGACGCTGCGCCTTGCTATCCGCAGGCATTGCAGGAAATAGACTGCATTTATCCCGAATACCAAAAGCAGCAGTGCAACGAAACGGTGCAGAAAGCGCAGTCTCTCTACTCGGCGCACAAATACACCGCCGCCCTGTGGGAACTCTATGGCCTGAAAATATTCGATACTGGCTGTACGCAGGAAGCCAAAGCCCTGAGCGCAACTATTGAGGCAAAACTCTCAGCGGAAGAGCAGCGCGAATGGGATTATATGGTTCAGCGCGACAACAATCGCACAACCCTTGCCGAAAAGCGCTTGGAAACCATTCAGTCAATAGCCGAGACGTATTACAGCCGGCAAATCACGAATTATCATTATACATTATTATACTAACAGACAGAAAAATTTATGAAGAAGTTAAGCATTATTATTTTAAGTCTTGTGGCATACGCAGCCATTGCAGCAGCGCAGCCCAAAGTAGCCGTTTTTGACCCTATTTGCGACTTGCCTGCAAGTACAAAAAACATTCTCCGCGAAAAGGTAGTGGGTGTAATAGTATCAAGCCCCAACTACACTGCCGTAGAACGCAGCCTGATAAGCAAAGTGATGGAAGAAAGCAAGTTTCAGGCGGAGGGACTCGTGGATGAGACCCAGCAAACGGAACTTGGACGCAAGGCAGGCGCAAATCTTGTCTGCATTGTAATGGCAGTTCGTCTGGAAAGCGATTATTATGTGTCCGTCAAATTGGTCAATCTGCTCACTGCGCAGATAGAAAAGCAGCGGACGGGGCAAACTGCTTTTTCGAGCGTCAATGTCGAAACGCTTATACAGAATCTGGCAACCGAAATATTCACTAAACTATAAACACGAAGCAGTCATGAAGAAGATTTTAATGCTACTCGTCCTTTGCCTCACAAGCGTGTCCACCTTGCTGAACGCGCAGTCCAAAATTGCCGTATTCGACCCCGAAGACCCCGAGGGGAATGTCAGCAAAGACATTAAGAGCGTTATTCGCGAAGAAATAAGCAGCATTATAGTAAACAATCCGGCTTATTTAGTGCTTGAACGCGCTAACTTCGACAAGGTGGTGCAGGAATACCAGTTTCAGGGCAATTATTCCGACAATCCGCAGGAACTCGGCAAAAAAATGGGTGCAAAATATGTGTGCGTCATAGTGGTTGTGCAGTCAGGTTACAATTACACCATTTATTGCAAGCAGATAGACGTGGTAACCGCCGAGGTGGTGAAACAGGGCGAAGGCAAGGCATACGCCGTTACCCAGATACCCTTTGCAGCAAAGGAAGCGGCTATAATATTTGCCGCCAACCCCGAAGCCGTGAAGCGCGAAATAGCCCAAAAACGCACCGAACTGGGAAAAGCTCGTGCCAAACAGTTGGAAGCACAGGAACAGGCGCGTAAAGAAGCCTCCCGCGAAGCAAAAAAAGAACTGAATAAAAGCAACTACAACTATTTAGGTTTAGGTTTCGGCACAGGCGTAAGTTGCGGAACATTCGGCATAGGCATTGTAGGCAGGCATGGCGGCGTTGTAGGCGTGGGCTATGAAGGCGGCATAGGTTTCCGCAGCGCGGAGGGAGGCTCTTACTTCCACTATGGGGCAGGGCTTCGGCTTTATCCATTCAAGTTCATTTACTTTTCAGTCAACTACGGCGTGTTGGGCGCAACAGAGATTGCAGATGACTATACGTCCGACGGGCATTTCTCGATGGCGGGAACCAAAATACTTGGCGGCGTATCATTCCTTGGCGGCGTATCTTTAAAATTCACAGGCAGCGCCCTTACGCTGGGTGCGGGCTTTGCCTATCCCGACGCTAAATTTGACGGGGAAAAGATGTTTACATGGAACGCAATGTACGTCATGACATTTTAATAATACAATTTCACAAAAAACAGAGATATGAAAAAAGCGGCATATATCATAATGGTTATAACGGCAGGCATTTTTACCGCCTGCACCCTGAGTGAGTTTTACCTCGAAGGCTATGTAGTAACTAATGAAGTAGAAGACATAACATCGACTTCGGCATTGTGCGGCGGCAGCGCAGTTATCGAAAAGCAGGGCAAAGACGCTAATGTAACCGTAGTAGAAAGGGGCATACAGTACAGCGAATACAAAAATTTGTGGGACGAAAGAAACTGTTTGGCTGCGGGAACAGGCGATGGCGACTTCACCTGCATATTGAGCGGATTGCAGCCCGGCAAAACATATTACGTCCGCGCTTATGCAACGGTTTCAAACACCTACCTGCCTTCGAAGAAAACGGACAACGACAACAATTATGTAGAGAATGAAGTAACCAACACGCAGCGTTACTACGGCGAAGAGAAAACGTTCACTGCCGAAAAACTCCCGCCGCAGGAAATGACCCTTCCCGAAGTAAAAACCCTGCGCGTGGAAAACCTGAAAAGTTCGTCGATGGAAGTGGTTATAGAACTGTCGTCGCTTGGCGGCGATGCCTCCGTTTCCGATGTGGGCGTTGTGCTTTCTTCTTCAGGCGTTCCAACAATAGACAATGCGGAACGCACGGCAAGCGGTGGAGAAAAATCGGAAACGGGAAGTTTCAAAGCCACGTTCAACAACCTGCAAAAAGGTGTGAAATACTATGTCCGCGCTTATGCTACCAACAGCAAAGGAACAGCTTATGGCGTAACATCGGATGCCACAACGCCTTTTATGGCGGTTGCGGGCGGTTTGGTGGCATATTATACTTTCGACAGCGGCAACTGCAATGAAATGCAAAACAAAACCGAGTTTAACGGCTTGCTACAGGGAACGGGAACGCCAACTTTCGCAACAGATATTCCGGGCAGTGTCGGAAAATCATTGCAGTTGAACAACGATGCCTACTATTACGTTGCCTCAAGCCCCTTCAACGGTATAACGGGCGAATATACCGTCTGTCTATGGATAAAGACTATGCTGGCAACTACCTGTATTTTAGACCACCAAACAACGAATGACAGACCTGCAATATTTGTAAAAGACAGTAAGATCTATGCTGCGAGGGATGGTTCCACTGCGCTTTATGCAGGATTTAATATATCCATAACAGGTTTGCTGCTCGACGGCAACTGGCATTTGCTCGCTGTTACGAAAACGAATAAAGACTATAAACTTTATATCGATGGCGTTTACATAGCAGCCTGTACATATAATTATACGTTATATGGCGACAGCCCGCTGTTGCTTGGCAGCGGCTTTACCGGCAAAATAGACAACTTCCGCGTGTATAACCGCGAAATTACTTCCGATGAAATAGCGGAAATTTATAGCGCAAAACAGTAAGACAAAAATATGCTACAAAGACAAAGCTTCCGCTTCCCCTAAAAAACAGGGAAGCGGAGCTTTTTTCATTGTCGCCAGAAACCGCCTGAATATCCTGCTTTTCTCTGTCTGTAAGCATACCCGTTTTGTTTTTTTATGTAATGTTTTTATAATTTTTTCACGAAACAGCAAAACAAGCAAGCCAGATACTTTCAGATAAATCTGTTGATGGTAAAAGAATTTGGGCGGTTAGCAAGATTAAAGAAATTACCCAGGGTAACAGTGGATGTTGCCGTCAGGTTATTGGCATTGTATTATTATCCCAAAATGTCCATTTCAGCATTAATGCATCGGAAAAACGCCTGCTTTATACGAATTAATATGCCATAATACGATTATTATCAATGTATTACATTCATATTTTCCAATGGCGTCCATTAAAAATCGTAAAGAGGTTATTATCAGATGGGTATATTCTAATGGACATTTTGGGTTAATATTTCAATATTTATCGTATCTTTATCAAGTACTTGGTACATGAATGGAATGTTTTTGCCGGTTTTGCCTTATACAAAACGTTCCTTTCCTTTTTTTAGCGTTTAAAGTGTTAAAAAACAATTGTTTGCCGTATTTACAAAAAGGCTAAATGACTTCTAAAGCTAAAGGGCGGAACCCAAGGGAAAAGGGTGGAACATTGTCTCTTCTTGCAAAATCGGACAATAACATCCCGTCTTGCTTTCCCTTCTTGATAAAAAGAAAGGAGGTAATGCAAAGGTAAGCATTGGAAATTGAAATCCAAATGATTTCGGAACTGTTGAAATGATAGATACGGTAAAAATAAAAACAAATTTTAATTTATAAAACAAATAGATATGAAAAAGAAAATTCTTGGCGGAGCATTGGTTTTGGCTATTGCCGCTGTCGCAGCTTTTAATGTGAATCTAAGTTCTCAAAACAGTGATATGTCGTCGCTGACTTTGGCTAATGTGGAAGCGTTGGCAGGAGGTGAATATGACCAACCAATATGGAGAGTTGAACCAAGTCCAAGTCAATCGAATGTTTACTTTTGCTTTCATGGTGGGTGTGAAAAATGCTAATATAATGTAATGTATCGTACTAAAGAATATCCAATTAAAGTTTAACAAGAGAGTTGTATTTTCTTACTGTTAATTTCTTCTGTAAATCTTTGTTGGATATTCTGAATAATAAATAAGTTGATAGTTTTAACATGTTAGTTTAATTGATTATGAATAATTTTTATAAAAATGTACTTTTAATTGCCGGTTGCGTTTTTATTATTGTATTTTTACTGCAATGTACAAACAAGGATGCAACTTCAAACAGAGAATCAAATGATTTTCAGGTTATAGATTTAGGTGAGACGACCAAAGGATCCAATTCTTTTCTGGATATATCCCAAATTATAAAATTGCAAACCATAGAAGATGGCCTTGTTGGGGAGATTGATCAACTTGAAATATATGAAAACAAAATATTTATTTTAGATAGAAAAACGAATAATTTTTTTGTTTTCAACAAAAGCGGGCAATTATACAAGAAGATTTCGGCAGATGCAGGTCCACAGGGATTCATTGCGCCCCGTTCTTTTTGGATTGATTCGGATGGATTTGTTTTATTGTTGGATGTGAATTTAAATAAATTAATAAAATATACTTCATCCGAAGTGGAATTTGTAGAGACAATAAATCTTGAGCCGTTGAATTGGTCTTCGCCTGTTACTTTTGGTATTATACCGGAGAAAAATTTATATGTTTATTATTATTTGCATAATGAAAAGAATAAGACTGAAAATAAACAAATAGTACTCTCAAAAGACAATAGTAGTATTCAAAACCTATTTCTGGATGGAAACGCTACAGGTACAATCATGTTTGGTTTTCCTGCCAATTTCTATATTCTTGATAACAAATTGATGTTTTATCCATATTTCTCAAATAAAATATATGAAATCGATTCGGATCGGCTTATTCCAAAGTATGAATTGCTGTTTCATAATTTAAATTTTCCGGAAGAATCCATATTTTTAGAAAATCCCGGAACAAAACGATTTATGGCGGCTTTAGCTGAAAAAGACTATGTTCAATATATGAGTGTCTTTGAAACCGATAAAGCGCTGTTTGTGAATTATTTAGTGGGGTACGATAAATTTATGGGGATTTATGATAAAATCAACAATAGGGTAAAAAATCAAAAGGTTCGGGATATTACGGATGATTTGGGATTGGGAAATGATTTCCCCGTTCCAGTATCGGTATACGAGAATAAATTTGTTGGTATAGTTTCTCCTGGCAATATTGATAAAACAAAGTTGGGAAATACGAATTTTATCCGTATCCTGGACGATCTTAAAGAGGATGATAATCCGATTCTTGTTGTTTACACTGTAAATATTTGATAATGCAGAGGCATTGGCGGCTTCAGCAGGGGCTACAAGTTGCAATGCCGTAGGGCTGTAATAAAAGTGTTATATTATACTGTGGTTTCGGTGAATTAAACAGATATGGACAATTGAAACAGGAATGATTTTTAAATCCGATAAAATAAATATATGAATAGATTATTGATAATATACACGGTATGTTTCATAGGCTTTATATCATGCAGTAAAAAAAATAAAATCACTCAAGATTTTTATGATAAAAACGTTGAAACATTTGTATTGCAAGGGGTAGATATAAAAACCAACGATCCGGATTTAGCGATTATTAAAATTATTGGACTGCATGATTCCATAATGTATATGGAATCGTTGGCAAGAGATACATTAATTAATGTTTACCGGCTAAGAAATGACAGTTTGATTCGCAGTCACCGTTTTTTAAACAGAGGACAAGGTCCGTATGAAATAGGGGTATTTGGAAGTCTGTATGATAAAAAATCAAAAACTCTTTCATTTTTTGAGAATGAAAGAGCGTTTACAAAAGGATATGTCATAGACCTGAATTCAAAAAATGGAACACAAAATAAGGAATCATGGAAACAGCTTGATTTCTCCGGGATCAAGGAGTATAGGTTTGGACATGATTTTACTTATATATCCGACAGTTTATTATTGGCAATCGGAGGTAAATATAATAACAAAGAGATTTTATCTGTTATTCATCTAAACAATAACAAGGGCGAAGCGACTTCTCTGGATCTTTGGCCTGACGACGGATATGAAGACAATCCTTTTGTCAAACAAAGTATATATATGGATAATGCTCTGATTTTGAAAAATAGTTTTTTGAACAAGTATCTATATGTCAGTATGATGGGTAAATATATGGAGATTTTTCAAATAAAAGACAATCAAATAGTAAACAGGCAAGCCATTTGTGAAATATACCCTGAATACGAAGCGGAAGAAGACGGTTTAAATTACAAAACGGAGAAAGAAACAGATCGGGGGTTTTATGTTTATACTACCGACAGTTTGATTTATGCGCGTCCTATAGAATTTTCTATGGAAGAGTTAAGAACCGGAGGAAATTATAAAGGTTACGGTTTGGGTTTCAACGAAAATGTACATGTTTTTGACTGGAATGGAAATCCGATAAAAAAGTTTGAACTGGATACTCCTTTCCATTCTTTTATTGTGGACGACAAAGATAGCATTATGTATACTTTAACCACCGACTTGAATACGGATGAATCTTTAGTAAAAAAGTATTTGCTGAAATAACGATTGTTGATAAAAAAATATAACTATTCAGGTTAAGGAAGTCCCATTCCTGATAATTGGCAATTGTATCGACCGGTTGCGCCCGGCGAGTCCCTATGGGACGACGCTTTTATGCTTGTGACAATTTGAATTGAATTGAAAATCGACGCAGTCAAAATCGGCGGAGCCAAAATCAATGCAGTCAAATGCATCCCCAAAACAAATTATATCCGCATAAAATAACTGATTTTTAAGGAGGCGCCTGAATAAAGACGATGGAAGCGATGAATCCGGGAAAAAAATGTTTCCTTTATAATATTAAAATGAAACGGGCATGCACGGCTTGCGCCAAAGAGCATGAAACAACGTTCGGCGGAGTTATGACCATTAAAAAAACAGATTATATCCACATGAAAATCAAAATGCTATGATTTATAAAGCGCTCAAATTACTGCTTCTATGTTCTGCTTTATTGGCATGCAGTAATAAAAAGACACAGGAGGAAGACCGCGTATCCGGGCCGGTTACGGACAAGCCAACCGAAGTGAAGGCGAAGTTGCTGGAATATCAGGATTTCAATTATGAATTGATTTCGAATGGAACAATCGAGGCAATGAATAAGGCTGAGTTGCGGTTTCAATCGCAAGACAATATTGTAAAAATTTATGTCAAAAACGGGCAATATGTCACGAAAGGCCAAAAGTTAGCCGAACTTGACAGGTTTAAGTTGAATAATGCGATGGAACAGGCCCGCGAATCGCTCGAACGGGCCAAACTGGATCTACAGGATGTGCTCATCGGGCAAGGCTATTCGCTTAACGATTCTGTCCGGATCCCGGCAGACGTGATGAAAATAGCCAAGATCAGGAGCAATTATGAACAAAGCCGCAACAACTACGTTTTGGCGGCATACAATCTGGATGCGGCAACCCTGTATGCCCCGTTTAATGGCGTAACAGCCAACCTCACAGTCAGGGAATTTAACCAGCCCGGAGGAGAACCGTTTTGCACAATAATAGACAATCAAAGCCCCGAAGCAGTATTTAACATACTCGAAAACGAACTGTCTCTTGTCAATCTGAACGACAGGGTTATTGTAACCCCGTTTTCTCAAACGTCCCATACTGTTGAGGGACGGGTCTCGGAAATCAACCCTTCGATAGACAAAAACGGTATGGTAAAAGTGAAGGCCGTGGTAAGCAACCGCGACAACAAATTTTTTGAAGGAATGAATATAAAGGTACGAGTGCAACGATTGTTGGGCAAGAAGCTGGTAATACCGAAATCGGCTCTGGTGTTGCGTACAAACAGAAAAGTAGTATTTACCCTGAAAAATAACAAGGCGATCTGGAATTATGTGGAAACGGCGCAAGAGAATTCAGACAGCTATGTAATAACGGAAGGACTGAATGCGGGCGATAGCGTGATATATGACGGAAATATAAATCTGGCGCACGAAGCGCTTGTGATCCTGATTAAATAATTGATTTTTATACAACAGCTTCTCAAGCACATGAAGCGGGCATGCAAAAATTTTAATTTGAAAATATGATCAAACATCTCATTCACCGCCCCATACCGGTATTAATGGCTTTTACGGCACTCCTTGTATTGGGCGTCATTACTTGTATGAACATACCTGTATCGTTGCTGCCCGATATTGCCATTCCCGAAATCACAGTGCAGGTATCCGGACAGAATACCTCGGCCCGTGAACTGGAAAACACGGTTGTAAGGATAGACACAGTTAAAAACAACTAAACAATAATTAATTTGAAATTCAATAAAAATAAAAATAAAAATAAAAATTATGAAAAATAAAACTGAATATATTATATTGATATTTATTTTAATCCTGTGTAATAATTGTCAAGACAGACTGTCTACCGTTAAACTTACAAGGGAAAAAAGTATTGATATATTATCTGACTCCATATTGTTTAATAAAGTGGAATGTCTGACAAGCAACAGTAATGATCTTTTTTTTACAAATACGTTTTATGACCAAATAGTAAGACTGGATGAAAATCTTTCGCTAATTAAAATAATGGGAAAGAGAGGACAAGGTCCAAACGAGTTATTAGATATACATCAATTCGCAATCAAAGATTCTCTTGTTGTTGTTCTTAATGGAAATAACAGAATCAATATTTTTAATATAAATGGAGAATTACTTGAAGAACATTCACTGGTTGATGTTAGTATTCGTTTTGGTACCGGACACAGATTCTATTTTAATGGCAAGGAAATTATCGGTTCATCATCTTTAGCAGATAATCCTTTGACTATCTATAATATTTATACCAGGGAACAAACTTTTTTTGGAGAGAAATACGAGTTCTCGACATCTGAACAAACTGCAATAAGAAATGACAGGTTTATTTGTATATTAAAAAATAAATGTATCGCAGTATCGGATAATTTACCATTTATAGAAGTTTATGATCTTGATACAAAAAAATTGATAGAAAAATATGATTATTCTAAAATAAAAGAAATTGAAAAGTCTTTAAAAGCAATTGAAAGAAAAGAAAGTCAAGATTCAAATTCAAATTCTTATTATACGCTTTGCCGGGATATTTGCATAGTAAATGATTGCATGTATCTTCTATTCGTAAATCATGGTGAAGAACATAGAGTTGATAAAATTATAAAATTTGAGTTAATGCCTTCTATCAAGCCTGTATCAATAATAGAACTCTCCGGAAAAACATATTCGTCTTTTTGCATATCTGACAATTTCGTGTATGGATATAACAGTAGAGAAAATACAATTGAACAATATACAAGGTCTTTTTAATATAATGATTTGGATAGCTGGTTTTACTATATCTAAAGAGTGTATATAAAAGATAAACCGGATAAAATATGATCAAACATCTCATTCACCGTCCCGTATCGGTATTAATGGCTTTTACGGCGCTCTTTATACTGGGCGTCATTACCTGTATGAACATACCTGTATCGTTGCCCGATATCGCCATTCCCGAGATCACAGTGCAGGTATCCGGACAGAATACCTCGGCCCGTGAACTGGAAAACACGGTTGTAAGGATAGGCGCAGTTAAAAAAGAATTAAACTATTTTAAATTCCAATAAGATGAAACAAAAAATAATATTAAGATTTTTGGTTATGGCTATTACAGCTGTAGCGGCATTCAATGTAAACCTGAGTTTGAATAGGGAAAATGATATGTCACTTATGGTTCTGGCTAATGTAGAAGCATTGGCAGGAGAAAATGATGGTCAAGGTATCTTTAAATGCGAACAAGGCCATAATCGTTATATATATACGAATATTCAATATTGTAATGGCGTTTATGGTACAAAAACATATCAAGAGACTGAATTTTATAGCTGTAGCGCTACGACTGAAGTCTATGGTAGCTGCCTGGAAGGACAAATCACTAGATACTATGTATGTGATATGGTGCATAGTACGCATGGCTACACAAGCGTCAAAAACTGTTCCCTTGTTATTCGCTAAATGATATGAAAAATAAGATAGCCTTGCCTATAATATATATTGCTTTGTTTAGCGCCCTTATTTCCTGTTCGGAAGGTAAAAAGAACAGGAAAGACAGTTTATCTATTTCTGGGTTAAACAAGAATGGAAATATCATAAGCATCGATTTGGACAGGAATATAGCTAAAGAAGAGTATAATATCCTGTATACCTCTGCTTTATTTAAGAAAGCCACCCCTGTAATTCTGGAAACCGCGCCTGAATCGCTATTGGGTTCAATTGATAAAATGGCAGTATTTAATGACCTGATACTGGTAATAGACGTCAGGGTTGCCAAAGGAGTCTTTGCCTTTAACAAAAAGGGTGAGTTCGTAAGGAGGATCGGCAGTATAGGGAACGGCCCGGGAGAATATATCAGGCCAAACGATTTCTCAATAGATACGGATAACCAACTGTTGTATATTATAGATAACCAACGGAAAATAAACTGTTACAAATTACCCGGGGGCGAATTTGTCAATTCCGTAAAATTACAAGATGAAAATATCCGCAGTAATTACATCCAGTATTACAACGGAAAAATGTATGCGGACGCCAACAGCTATGTGGATACGGAGGATGAATGCATGCTCCGTGAAATAGACCTGAAGACGGGAGAACAAACCGCATGCTGGCTTGGCAACAGGGAATATAACAGAGGTTTCAATTGCCGGTTTGGGAATAATACTTTTCATACTACAGAAGATCCATTCTATGACTCCCCGTATTCCGGCCCTAAATTTGTCCAGCTATGCATGGACACGATCATAGCATTGGACAAAAATGGCGTAATTCCTTTTATATCGGTCAAGAGCGAAAATTTTATTACGGCGGAAGATATACAAAAGGCAAGAAAAAATGATGATAACAGTAATATTTCTCTTTCAAGCAAGCTTGTACAAATGAAAAAGGTATATCAAATCAGAGACTATCTCGAGGGTCGGGATTTTATTTATTTTGAGTATAGTATCGGTACTCAAACAGGAACGGTAATGCACAATACAAAAGAAAATTCAACAAATTTTATTTCATTTGTTCTGGATGACCTGATCTACAAAACAAATTTTGATAAACAGGAATTTGGGATACTTCCTGATTTCATATATTCGGATAAGGATGGCGTTTATGGTTATGTCGATACGCATTATATGGAAGAATTTATCAGGCATGTACACGAGGATAAACTCAATCCGGATAATGCACAGGTGGAAAAGCTAATGAAGTTAACGGAGGATTCGAATCCTGTATTATTTTATTATGAATATGAATAACGTTATATATATTACCGGAGGCGTAATTATCTTCGTCATTCTTATCATCCTTTATATAACCCCTGACAAGAAAAATGAAGATAGCGCCGGCTATTTACAGCATCAGGATAGTCTCGTCGACTCACGGATGTTATTACATTCGGTTCAACTGTCCGCTGAAATATACCGGAGCTTTTATATGAACCGGGAATATTGGAAAAATAATCTGAAAGAACCTGTTTTAATATACAGATATCCCCAATACATGTGTAAAAGTTGTTATAATGAGGATATTGAAGAATTATTAAGTTTCCAGGAAGAAGCGGGTAAGGATAAGGTATTGGTTTTGCCTGCCTTTGAAGATAATAAGGAAAACAGGATCAGTCTGAATAACGAACTAGCTAAATTCAATTATATCAATACTCCTTTAAATTTACTGAAAATCCCTGATTATCAGTACGAGGAAAATCAACAACGCTATTTCGCCGTTCTAAATAAGGAGGGGGAAATATCAATGGTTTTCTTTCCTCGTTTTGGCTATAAAAGATTGACCAATGATTACTTCTCGGAAGTAAAAAAAGTTTTGTGAAATATATAAGATATAGATAACGAAATTGATATAAATACACTGCTAACCTATGATCAAATATCTCATTCACCGTCCCGTATCGGTATTAATGGCTTTTACGGCGCTCTTTATACTGGGCGTCATTACCTACATGAACATACCTGTATCGTTGCTGCCCGATATTGCCATTCCCGAGATCACAGTGCAGGTATCCGGACAGAATACCTCGGCCCGTGAACTGGAAAACACGGTTGTGAGCCGGATACGGCAGCAGTTGATGCAAGTAGGCCGGCTACGCGACATACGCAGCGAAACGCGGGATGGCAGCGCTGTTATTCATCTCGATTTCGAGTACGGGGCTAATACCGATCTGGCCTTTATAGAGGTGAACGAGAAAATCGACGCCGCCATGAATTACCTGCCCCGCGAGGTAGATCGCCCACGGGTAATAAAAGCCAGCGCAACGGATGTCCCTGTGTCCGGTCTCAGCCTGACGCTACGCTCCGACAGTTGTTTCGAACAGACCGATATATCTGGATTCATAGAGCTTGGCGAATTTGCGGAAAATGTTATACGCCGCCGTTTCGAACAATTGCCGCAAGTGGCGATGATAGACATTTCGGGCTTGATGAAGAAACAAATTACAATTACTCCCGACAAGAAGATGCTCGACGTCAGCGGCTTGTCCTTGTCGGAACTGGAAGGGGCGCTGAACAATAACAATGTCGATCCCGGCAGCATGGTTGTCAAGGACGGGTATTACGAATACGTCATCCGTTTCACCTCCATATTGAGGACGATAGAAGACATTCGGAATATTTATGTCCGCAAAAACGACAGGATATATCAGCTGAAAGATTTGGCGGAAGTAAAGTTTGCGCCCGAAAAAGAAAAAGGGATGTTCATCTATAATGGAAAACGCGCCATAATTCTTTCGGTCATTAAACAGTCGGAAGAAAACATGAGTAACATGCAGGCGGCCATGAATGAAGTTGTAGAACAGTTTCGTAAAGATTTTCCCGAAATAGAATTTAATGTCACACAAAATCAAACGGAACTTCTGGATTATACCATCTCCAATTTGCGGCAAAATCTGATACTGGCTTTTATTTTTGTATTGCTGGTTTCGGTTATTTTCCTCAAAGACGGAAGGTCGGCCGTTATCATCGGTTTGGGTTTATTTATTTCGCTTGTTATCAGCCTCCTTTTCTTCTATTTGTTTCGCGTTTCGCTCAATGTGGTGTCGCTTACCGGTCTGATCCTTGCTTCCGGGAATATGATAGACAACTCTATTATAGTCACGGATAACATCGGGCAATACCGGAAAAGGGGGCGGCATATTACAGAATCCTGCGTGGATGGAACAAACGAAGTCAGCGCCCCGATGTTAAGCTCCGTGCTAACGAACATATCCGTATTTTTTCCCCTTATATTCCTGAGCGGAATAGCGGGAGCCATATTTTTCGACCAGGCGTTTTCGGTTACGGTTGGTCTTCTGGTATCCTATATGACGGGTATCATGCTCTTGCCGGTACTCTATAAGCTGGTATACTCCATAAAGGCCCCTCTTTTTATCCAAAAACGAAGAAGGAAAGAAGAGAAAAGGGAGGAAAAAGAGTCTTTGGCCGAAAGAATATACCATAGTGGAATTCACTGGATATTTTCGCACAAGGCTTTGACAGGCATAGCGATGCTGGCCGTATTTCCTGTATGCCTCTGGTTGTTTGCGATCATTCCAAAAGAAAAAATGCCTGATATCGGTCAGAATGAAATGATGGTCCATATAGAATGGAACGAGAATATCCACATACAGGAAAATTATGAACGCTGTTTGAAATTTTTCAGTGAATTAAGCTCCCTGACCCGGGAAAATTCGGGATTTGCAGGACAACAACAATTCCTGTTGAACAGGAAAAGAGACTTGACGTCTACGGAAGCAGAGGCGTATGTACGCACAGACACGCCGGAAGATATACCGGAACTGAAAAAAAGTATTCTGAAATATTTCTCGACATCATACCCCCGTGCGTTGATCACATTCTCTCCTGTGGGGACAATATTTGAAAAGATATTTGCCACAGGCGACGCGGAGCTTGTGGTCGAATATTATACTACTGACAAAACAAGGATAATTGATGCAAAAACGATGCATTCCATCGAAAAGGATCTCACGGATAAAACGGGGGAGGCGCCTGTTGGCGGCTCTTTCCGGCGCCAGCTCAATCTGCGTATCGACAGGGAAAAACTTCTTCTTTACAATATTCCCTATGATCTTGTGTACCGTACCTTGAGGACGGCTTTCAAGGAAAATCAATTTGCTACATTGCGTTCACAGCAACAATACTTGCCTGTCATACTCGGAGACGAGGAAAAAACGGTCAGGGATATTATAGAAAATACCTTGATAGAAACGTCGGTAAATACCGACGGGACAAAGAATAAAATGGCGCTGTCTGCTTTTGTTTCGTCTACGCCGGCTTCGGATTTGAAAACAATTGTAGCGGGTAAGGCCGGCGAGTATATCCC
Organism: Prevotella sp.; assembly: GCA_031273295.1. Lineage (GTDB taxonomy): Bacteria > Bacteroidota > Bacteroidia > Bacteroidales > Dysgonomonadaceae > Dysgonomonas. The sequence goes on along the minus strand of JAISSD010000085.1, from coordinate 6,455 downwards.
GTTCTATTATTATGAAACGGACAAAGCGGCGGAAATAGTAAGGACGGTACAGGACGACGACGCCAAAGACGCCGGTTGGGAAATCGGATTTTCGGGTGACTTCTTCTCAAACAAAAAGATGATGAACGAGATGATGCTTATTCTGTTTGTATCCGTCATACTGATGTATTTTATACTGGCGGCTCAATTTGAAGATTTCAAACAACCCCTCATCGTACTGCTCGAAATACCTGTTGACGTCGCCGCCGCTTTAGGACTGCTCGTCATAACGGGGCATACTCTAAACCTGATGTCTGCAATCGGAATAGTGGTCACTTGCGGTATCATCATCAACGATTCCATATTGAAAGTAGACGCCATGAACCGGTTGCGGAAAGAAGGCATGCCCCTGATGGAAGCAATACATGAAGCTGGACGCCGGCGGCTGAAGGCGATTCTGATGACTGGCATGACTTCTATTGTATGCATGCTTCCACTCCTGTTTAGCAATGATTTAGGCTCCAATCTGGAAAAACCTCTGGCAATAGCCACTATCGGAGGCATGATGATAGGCGCCCCTGTCAGCTTGTTTGTTGTTCCGCTGGTTTACTGGTGGATATATAAGAAGAATGAAGAATTAGGAATGAAGAATTAAGAATGAGGAATTAAGAATTAAGAATTAGGAATGAAGAATGGGAATGAAGAATGAGAATGGGAATTAAGAATTAAGAATTAAGAATTAGGAATGAAGAATGAAGAATTAAGAATGAAGAATGAAGAATTAAGAATGAGGAATGAAGAATTAAGAATGAGGAATTAAGAATTAAGAATTAAGAATTAGGAATGAAGAATTAGGAATTAGGAATGAAGAATTAAGAATTAGGAATGAAGAATTAAGAATGAGGAATTAAGAATTAAGAATTAAGAATTAGGAATTAAGAATGGAGAATGGGAATTAAGAATTAGGAATAAAGAATTAAGAATTAAGAATGAGAATGAAAAATTAAGAATAATGAGAGCATATAGATTATTTGCCTTGTTGATTCTGTCGGGTTTAGCCCTTACAGTATCTTCTCAAACGATGAGGCTCGATTTGCAACAAAGCATCAAGATCGCTAACGACAGTTCTTTGCAGGCATTCCGGGCAAAAAACCTGTATTTGTCGCATTATTGGGAGTATCGTTCGTTCAAGGCGGGCAGATTACCCTCTTTGTCTTTCAATACGACTCCCGTACAATACAGGCGCGACTTTACCCGGCGTTACGATTCCAATAAAAACATTGACGTGTACAGATCCCAGCAGTCTTTTTATACGTCGGGTAATTTATCCATAAGCCAAAACTTTGACCTGACGGGGGGTACATTTTTTATTGATTCGGAGTTGGGCTATATGCGTAATTTTGGAGACAACGCCTATTCTCAATTCTCCTCGGTGCCCGTAAGGATCGGTTATTCCCAATCCTTGTTCGGCTTCAACGGTTTTAAATGGGAAAAGAAAATAGAACCTCTTAAATACGAGAAGGCGAAAAAACAATTCCTGTATACCCGGGAAGAGATCTCGGAGTCTGTGATTCAATATTATTTCAATTTGGCAATGTCCCGGATGGAGTTTGATATGGCAGTAGACAATGTGGCTTCGTCCGATACGCTTTATCGCATAGGACAGGAACGCCATAAAATAGCGTCCATTTCTCAATCGGATCTGCTGACGCTGAAGCTGGACGCCGTAAATGCGCGCAATACGCTTAAAAACGCGGAGATCGGCTTGAAAAGAGCCATGTTCAACTTTGTTTCTTTTTTGAATATGGACAAGGAAACCCGGGTGCAACTGACTCTTCCCGAAAGGCCCCGGGAAATTGAAATATCCGCCGACCGGGCATTGGAATTTGCGAAGCAAAACAATCCGGACTTTCTTGGTTACAGACAGGAAATGTTTGAAGCCGAAAGAGAAGTGGACAGGACTAAAAAGAGTTCCGATTTTGACGCCAGTATCTCCGCCAGTTTGGGATTCAACCAGGTATCCGACAATTTTTCGGGGGCATATAAAAAACCCCTGCAACAGGACGTCGTAAGTGTTGGTATTACTATTCCCCTGGTTGACTGGGGCGTAAGGAAAGGACGGGCCAACATGGCTCGCAACAACCTGAATGTAGCCAAAATATCCATACGCCAAAAAGAGCTAAGCCTCGAGCAGGACATTATTATGACCGTGAATGATTTCAATATCAGGCAAAGTCAAATAAACAGCGCTGAAGAAGCTGTAGAACTGGCAACCATGGCTTACAATGTGACTAAAGAACGTTTTATAATAGGAAAAACGGATCTAAATAGCCTGACATTGTCCCTGAACAGACAGAATACAGCCCGGAGGAATTATATTTCAACCTTGATGGATTATTGGCTGAGCTATTATAAATTGCGTAAATTGACTCTGTTCGATTTCCTGGAACAGGAAATATTGACCGAACAGTTCGACAGAATAGAGAGCGTGAAGTATTGATTCCCGCAAAAAAATATTCGTGAAAGATCCAGACAGTTTCTAAACTTGTAACAAAAAAAGCAGATGCCGGGTAAAAACGAAATATCATTGATAGAGAGGGATAAAAACGAGGGAAAATCCAAACGGAAATTTTCGGCTTTTTCCATCATACTTGTTTTTATCTGTCTGCTTGTCTCGGGATTGTTTGTGATCCCCCTGCTTCCGGTAAAACTCAACCCGTCGAGAAAACATCCGGTAGTGAATATTTATTTCGACATGAGGGGGCAATCGGCGCGGGTCGTGGAAATGGAGGCGACTTCCAAGCTGGAAGCAATGCTCGGCCGCGTAAAAGGCGTTCAGGATATAAGTTCCTGTTCGTCTAACGGTTCGGGCAGTATAACAGCGAGGTTGTCGGAACATGTAGACCCGGATATGGCAAGATTCGAAATGTCCGCTATTATTCGGCAAACATGGCCATCCTTGCCTCCGGGCGTCGGCTATCCGTCTATCTACATGTCCGGTACAACCGAAGGAGCCAGCCAGCCCTTTCTTCGCTATACGATAAATGCGCCTCTTTCGCCCGTTTTGATACAGGAGTACGTAGAAAATAACATTAAACCAAAATTATCGGAAATAAAAGGCATTGATCGTATCAGCGTCACCGGAGCAAGCCGTATGGTCTATAAACTTGAATATGATTTTGAGCGCCTTCAAACTTGCAAGGTGTCTGTCGAAGATATAAAGTCAGCCATTCAAGCCTGTCTTGTAAAGGAATTTTTTGGTTTGGGCAAAATAAATGACGAAAACGGAGAAGAACAATGGATCCGCATTGCATTGGTTTCGGAAAACGGGGATCAGCCGTTCAATCCTTCCCTTGTTCAGGTAAAGAACAGCGACGGAACGATCCTTATGCTGGATCAACTGGTAAAAACCCGTTTTGAGGAAGAAGAGGCCGCCAGCTATTTCCGGATAAACGGATTAAATTCAATTTATTTGTCAGTTACGGCAGAGGATGCGGCTAACCAGTTAAACTTGAGTAGCCGGGTGCAGGAACTCATGGAGAGTCTCGAAAGCTCTCTCCCCCACGGATACGAACTTCATCTGTCGTACGATGCAGGAGAGTACATAAAAGAAGAAATGAACAAAATTTATTTTCGTTCGGGCCTTACTATATTCATTCTTTTGTGCTTTGTATTCCTTTTCTACCGCAATTTGAAGTACTCTTTTCTCATTGTATTTTCATTGATTGCAAATATCTCGATAGCCGCCATTTTTTATTATCTGTTCAACCTGGAACTGCAGTTATTCTCTTTAGCCGGTTTAACAATTTCTTTAACATTGATAATCGATAATGTGATAATCATGTCGGACCAGATTATTCAAAGAGGCAACAAAAAAGCCTTTTTGGCTATCCTTACGGCTACAGTTACAACCATGGGCGCCCTTGTGATCATTTTCTTTATGGATGAAAGCATTCGTCTCAATTTACTTGATTTTGCATGGGTGATCATTATTAATCTGACGGTATCCCTGTTTATAGCCCTGTTTTTAATTCCCGCTTTGATAGAAAAGCTGAACATCGTAAAGAAAAATAGCGGAAGAAAGAAAACAAATCGCAATGCGGCGAAAGGGAGATTCGGCAGATTGGTTTTAAAAGCAAGGGACAAGAGGCTTCTTGTGTTGTTTAACCGGATCTATGAAAAGGTCATTCTCTTTATGTATCGCAAAAAAATATGCTTTATTGTCATGATCATATTTGCATTCGGCCTGCCGGTATTTTTACTTCCCGACAAGGTGGAAAACAAAACGGAAAGAGGCTATTTTTCGACAAGCGAAGATAAAGGATCAGGCTTTTTGGGCGATATTTACAACAGTATATTCGGTTCGGTCTTCTATAAAGAAACGGTAAGACCCGTATCGGATCCGGTCTTGGGGGGTACTCTGCGTCTGTTTGCGCAAAAAGTCAAGAATGGTTCATACTCTTCCGGGGAGAGAAGCGAAACCTCTCTGAATGTGGCCGCAACTTTGCCCAACGGTTCTACGCGTGAACAAATGAATACCCTGATAGAGAGAATGGAGAATTATCTGAAGCAATATCCTGAAATAAGGCAGTTTGAGTCCGGTATCGAAAACGGACAGAGAGCTTCCATACGCATCCTGTTTGTGAAAAAACATCAGCGAAGTCAATTTCCCTATATGTTAAAGTCTAAACTTATCTCTAAAGCTCTTGAATTGGGGGGCGGGAGCTGGAGTGTATATGGCCTCGGCGACGGGTTCGACAATGATATGAAAGAGCAGGCAGGATCGAGCCGGATAAAGATTTTGGGCTACAGTTATGATGATCTCAATGCTTTGGCGGCGGCCATGCGGGATTCTCTTCTTCTACGTCGACGGATAAAGGATGTTACCGTCGATTCCAAATTCAGTTGGCATAAAAGCGACTATATGGAATTTGTTTTCAATCTGAACAGGGAAAGATTGGCCCGGGAAAATATTTTACCCCTCCATTTGTTCCAGTCGTTGACGCCGATGTTTGAAAAAAGCGTGCATGCCGCGTCCTGGATTAACAAAAGCCGGATCGAACCGATTCAGCTTTTTTCAAAACAGGTCAATGAATTGGATATATGGAATATGGAAAATTATCCGGGAAGAGCAGGCGAAAGGGGATATAAACTGACTGAAATAGCAAGCATGGAGAAGGAGCAGGTTCCACAGGATATTGCCAAAGAGAACCAGCAGTATCGCTTGTGTTTGCAATACGAATACATAGGAAGCTATCAGCAGGCGCGGAATGTGATGGAGCGTACGATAGAAAGTTTTAACAAAACGGCTCCTTTGGGATACAAGGCGGAAAGCGATTCTTTCGGGTATTGGTGGAGCGAAGGCGGCTCCGGTCAATATTGGCTGTTATTGTTGATTGTCGTAATTATATTTTTTACGACAGGTATTTTATTCAATTCCCTGAAACAGCCCTTGGTGATAATTTTTATTATTCCGGTTTCTTTTATCGGCGTATTCCTTACATTCTATTTGTTTGATTTGAATTTCGACCAGGGAGGTTTTGCGGCATTCATTCTTCTGGCTGGAATATCTGTCAATGCAAATATCTATGTATTGGACGAGTATAATAATATCAGGGCCGCTCATCCGGATATGAAACCGGTAAAAGCTTATATAAAGGCTTGGAATGTGAAGGCAAGACCTATATTTCTGACTGTTTTTTCTACTATTTTAGGATTTATTCCCTTCATGACAGGCGAATATAAAGAGGCATTCTGGTTTCCTCTTGCCGCCGGTACGAGTGGCGGACTTGTCCTGTCTTTTATTGCGCTATTCATTTTTTTGCCCTTGTTTATGGGTGTAGGAAAACAACAGGGAAAACTGAAGGATAAACCCTGAAGCAAACCCGGCCTGATAAAAAGAATTGAAAATCGACGCAGTCAAAGCGCCCGTTCCGTTTGGCCGGAGTGTTGTTTTTGCACGCAGATGACGCGGATTGAACGGACGAACGCAGATCATAGACGATGACTTTCGCATCCCCCGGCATAACAAACACGAACAATCCGGTTCGGGCAGATGTTTCAGCTTCCTTAAATTTCTCAATTTCTCAATTTCTCAATTTCCTTAATCTCCTTAAATTCTTTAATTTCCTTGCATTACAGCGCAATCAAATCCAAAAGAACAGGATCAGCCAGGTTTGGATAACATTACAGGCATAAAAAAACACCCTCTTTGTTCGACTTCAATCCCGAATTCCGATAATTGAATGTAAAAAGGCGGAAATGCGCAACAATTCATTTGCTACAGGATTTTAAAAAACGGGCGAATACTATTTTTTACCTAATTTTCTTGACAAAATAACCTTCCATGTAACTAAATTCAGAACTCCAATACTAAGGGTTTTAAATGTCTGTAAAACCGCATTTATGCGTAAATTAATTGTACTAATATTTATGCGTTACCACGCAAGTTTGCGAATTAAATAACTGATTATTAG
>JAISSD010000046.1 GCA_031273295.1 Prevotella sp. | reverse complement strand
GAGGTCGCTAACAAGCCCGCCTGGTTAACTCCTTGTTGAATCAACTCTTCTGTTGTCAACATCTCTTTTGTATAGGGTATGTGAACCTGAATTGTGATACCCGATGAATCCGATTTTATTATTTGAGCTTCCATTTTGAGAATTTTGGTGCAAAGGTAGCAAAAATAATTCAATATAACATCATATTTGTACCACACCCGTTTTACTTATGGTCTTCATTGCATTGTAACTGCGTTTTTATCCGAAAAACAACTGTTTTTGCAGTCGAAATTCAAGTTTAAAATGAGTGTATATTAAAAATATTTGCATTTCGTCTGCGTTTTTGTCCGAAAGATGACTGTTTTTGCAGTCAAAATACAAATTTGAATATATGGATAAACAAGTTAAAATACGCGATTGGATTCCGGAACTCCCTAAACGAGGCAGGATTACTTTTTCAACCGATGATATTTACCGGCAATATCCTTCTTTGAACAAAGCGGCAGTTACGAGTGTACTTCGGCGATTGGTTGAAAAAGGGGCATTGTTAAGAAAATATAGATAATGTATTATTTCTGTATTTCATTAATAACAGGAAGGATAATTCAAGCATTTCCATACTTTTGGAATAACACTTCGACTTTCTTCTCATTCTTGCCAAAAAATGCCTGAATATGCTGTTATATCCTTCCACGGTAAAAGTTTCCGCTTTTGAACGGACATGATTTTCTTCCGGAACAAAATTATCGTAGGGACTCCAGTGATCCGTCGCTATTTTGCTCATTTTAAACTCCTTGATCTTTTCCCACAATTTTTTGCCGGTTTTACTGCTTCTGTCGCCAATAACGAAATTGATGAACCTTTTTCCAAGTCTGTCAACAGCAATCCATATCCAACAGTAGTTTTTTTTTGACCGATATAGCTGTGCATTTCGTCTATTTCCACTATTTCTATATTTTTTTCCTGTAACTGCAATGATTTCCCGTTTAATCCAAACGATTTTATCCACTCATAGACAGATACATGACTTACATTCAGAAATCTTCCGATGGAACGAAAACCCAACCCTTCCAGGTAAAGCTGAAGAGCCTGCCTTTTCATTGACAGCGGTTTTCCCGTCGATTTTATTTCAACGGTATAATTGCAACCGCATTCCTTGCACCTGTATCGCTGGCGACCTTTTATTACGCCGGATTTTACCTTCTTCTCTCCTGCACATTTTGGACAATCCATCTTCTTTATTTTTTTGCAAAGTTACAATAATATATTTACATAACAATGCCCAATTCCTTTGTTCTATTGTTGAACCGTTTTGACTTTTCGGGAAAAAATAAAAAGGAAACCATTTTCTGTAAACGGCTTCCTGAGATTATCAAGGGTGAAAGACGGGGCTCGAACCCGCGACCTTCGGAACCACAATCCGACGCTCTAACCAACTGAGCTACAATCACCATTTTTGCATTCGCGGTGCAAATATATGTATTTTTCTTGTAATAACAAGGCTTAGGGAAGAAAAAACATGAAGCTTTTTGTAGATACAGGACGAAAATCAAGACTGTCAATGCAATAGTTGTACCCTTCGGAAACCGATTTTATTAAATTAGGAAATATTTGTACGATACAAGAAGATTTTTTCGGTTTGAAAGTGTATTTTTGTGAACTTATACAATTTGCTTGTTTGGATGAATGTTTTAAAGAATTATGCATATACTATCCTCTTGCTCTGTGGAATACTGACAGGAGGTATATGCGGTATGGTTTTCGGTGAAGGCGCTTCCATTGTAAAGCCTGTCGGGGATATTTTCCTTAATATGATGTTTGTGCTGATAGCGCCGTTGGTGTTTTTCAGCGTTTCATCGTCTATCTGCAATATGAAGCAGGCGGATATGGTAGGCAAAGTGGCGGGCAATATAGCGCTTGTATTTCTGTTTACATCTATTGTTGCGGCAATAGTAGCATATCTGTTTACGTTGTTTTACAATCCGCTGGAGGATATTAACCGGGCAGATATACTGACAGGCCTTCCCGGGCAACCGATTCGCCGGTTAACATCGTCCGAAATATTTGTGAATACATTCACAGTTTCCGATTTTTTGCAGCTATTTACCAAATCGAACTTGCTTCCCCTGATCATCTTTTCGGCATTCTTCGGGTTGGCTGCCGCCTTGTCCAAAAACAAGGGGAAAACGGTGGCAGGCCTGCTTGATGCAACCAATAGTATAGTATTGAAAATGATGAGCATTATCATGATGGCTGCACCGTTGGGGCTTGGATGTTATTTCGCGGATACGGTGGGAAAGCTGGGAGGGCATATATTAAACGGATATTTGCATGTTTTTCTGCTTTATCTGATACTGTCTGTTGTTTCGTTCTTCATACTGAACTCTGTTTATGTGTTTTTAGCCGGAGGGCGAAACGCATTCGTCGCTTTCTGGAAGAATATGCCTACCCCCTCCCTGATGGCCATTGCCACGTCATCGAGCGCAGCCTGTATTCCTGTGAATATTGAAGCATCGAAGAGAATGGGAATACCTGAAAGTATCGCAGAAACAGTTATTCCTTTGGGTACAAATATTCATAAGGATGGTTCGGTGATGGCCGGAGTTCTTAAAGTGATATTCTTGTTTACCATATTCGGACACGAACTGACCTCTTCTTCCAATCTGTTTATGATTATCGGAGTGGCTTTGCTTGTGGGCGCTGTTATGGGTGCGATACCAAGTGGCGGCATGACGGGTGAATTATTAATATGTTCCATATTCGGTTTCTCGCCTCAGTTGGCAGGGACGCTGATGATAATAAGCACGATAGTAGATATTCCGGCGACATTGCTCAATTCTACGGGAAATGTAGTTTGCGCGGTATTGGTTACCCGGTTGACGGAAGGGAAAGATTGGATGAAAAAGCGAATTGTCCCTGCCTGCCATCCCAAAGAAGAGGAATTTAAAAAGAATATTCAGGTTTAATAAATAATAAATGAGTATCCGTTACAACCTGATCTTGATATGATATATTTTAGGAACTGTTTAATTTTTGCCCGTTCAAATTTTCAGGGCTGTTATTCGCACAAGAAAATATTCGTGGAAAATTTAAACAGTTCCTTAATGCGGAATATTGCGAAATTCGAGCTAAATTGATATATAAATTGTAATCCGGATAACTGAAATATAGCTTGGTTAATAATGCGGATACTTGTTTAATAATAATCATAAAAGAAGGAAAAACAATGAAAAGGATAGCGTCAGTCATGTTTGTCATCTGTATCATCTGCTTGTCATTAAGCGGATATACATACGGCCGGGAGGCATATGCGTCCGGTTTACCGGAATTATACAGGATCACAGATTCAGGATCTGTAAAACTGCGTACCAAATCCGCTCCGCTCGTCGGCTTGTCGGCTGGCCGCACCCGGCAGGGCAGTTCTATTGTACAGTCGACATATATAAATGCAATACTCGGAGCCGGAGGTAAACCTGTAATTATTCCGGTAACGACTGACGGGGTAATATTAAGGGATATTGTGAGAGATCTTGACGGATTGGTCATGACGGGCGGCGGAGATATAGATCCTTCATACTACAGGGAAAAAGCCATACCGGAAATTAACGAAATAGATTCTATTCGTGATATTTATGATTTGGTATTACTCAAACTGGCAACCGACAGGAATATTCCTGTTCTGGGTATTTGCCGCGGAGAGCAGCTGATTAATGTCGCATTTGGCGGGACTCTCTATCAGGATATACCGACCCAGGTGAAGGACAAGAGTGTTAAACACAAGCAAACAGAGCCATCTGAACAGGGTACGCATACCGTATCGATCGCAAAAGATTCCAAACTGGCGGAAATACTTGGCGTAACGGAAGTTTTTACAAATACATTCCATCATCAGGCTGTGAAAAAAATAGCGCCAAACTTCCGGGCGGCGGCAAAAACTTCCGATAATATTGTTGAGGCTATCGAAGCATATCCAAACCGTCCCGTTATGGGAGTGCAATGGCATCCCGAAGGGCATGTGGCGGGAGGCGACACTATTATGCTGAAACTTTTCAGGTTTATCGTAAGCGAAGCCGAAACTTTCCGTAAAGCAAAAGAAATACACAAACGTATCTTGTCGGTAGACACCCATTGCGATACGCCCTTGGAATTTAAAAAAGCGGGATTTAATATAGGCGAGAGAGAAGAAAATCAGGTGAATATCCCTAAAATGGAAGAAGGAATGCTTGACGCCGTCTTTTTTGCCGCTTATATAGGACAAGGCCCTCGCGACCAAATATCCACCCAAAAAGCTGTGGACAGGATAGACGGGCTTATAAAAGGAATACACGCGCAAGTGGAAAAGAACAGGGATATTTGCGGTATAGCTTACACTGCCGGTGACTTGGCGAGATTGAAAAGGGAAGGAAAAAAAGCTGTTTTCATCGGTATCGAAAACGGATACGGTATAGGCAAGGATATTTCAAATATTGCGCGCTTCCGGAAAACGGGCGTAAATTATATTACCCTTTGCCATACCAAAGACAATGATATTTGCGATACCAGCAGCGATACAAAACACGAGTGGAACGGATTAAGCCCCTTTGGACGTGAAGCGGTAAAAGAAATGAACCGCCTGGGCGTTATGGTGGATGTATCCCATGTCGGAGAAAAAACATTCCGGGACGTAATGGAATTGTCCACCCGGCCGGTTATAGCGTCGCATTCGTCCGTACAGGCGTTGTGCTACCATGACCGTAACCTTACAGACAGGCAATTGCAGGCAATCGCGAAAAACGGCGGTGTAATCCAGATATGCCTGGTCGATATGTTTATCAATAAAGACAGGAGCAAAGCCAGCCTGACAGATGCTATGGAACATATCGATCATGCTGTGCGGGTAGCGGGAATAGATCACGTAGGCATAGCTTCGGATTTTGACGGAGGCGGAGGTCTTATAGGCTGCCAAGGCAGTAACGATATGATAAATATTACCGTAAAGCTGATAGAAAGAGGGTATTCGGAAGAGGATATTGAAAAAATATGGGGCGGTAATTTTCTGAGAGTGTTATCGGAAGTACAAAGAGGAGCGAAGGAATAAGTAATGACAAATGCTTGATTGTTTGCGGGTTTTCAAAAAAAAATCCCGATGCCAAACCCGAATCGGCGATGCAAGCGATTACTTTACTGATTGAAAAATCCTTTCGATTCTTTGAGTACGATTCGGGAGTTTGTCCTGAAAGGGAGAATGGCTGTTTTTTTATTTCGCACGCTTATAAATCAAGTATTTTTATCTAAGTTTGCAAAAATATTTTTCTATGGCGTCTTTTTTACAAGTAGACGGACTCACAAAAAGCTTTGGCGACCTGATATTGTTTCGCGAAATATCCTTTGGTATAGCCGAAGGCGAACGCATCGGGCTGATTGCCAAAAACGGTTCGGGCAAGACTACTTTGCTTGATATATTGGTTGGCAAAGAGTCGTGTGATAGTGGCGCGGTTGTTTTTCGACGCGATCTACGGGTTGCGTATCTGGAACAGGATCCCGCATATCCGGCAGAGTTGACGGTTTTGCAAGCCTGTTTCAGCTCGGGGAATGAAATTACAGACCTGATTGCGGAATACGAAAAAGTTATAAATTCCAAAAATCAGCCCGGCCTTGATAATATCCTGCAAAAAATGGATATGTTACAGGCCTGGGATTATGAATATCGTGCAAAACAGATTCTCGCGCAGCTGAAAATCACCGGTTTTGACCAAAAGATCTCGGAATTGTCAGGCGGGCAACTCAAGCGGGTAGCCCTGGCTAATGTACTGATCACCGCTCCGGATTTGATTATACTGGATGAGCCGACCAACCACCTCGACCTCGATATGGTGGAGTGGCTTGAAGAATATTTGCAACGAACGCGCCTTAGCCTGCTGATGGTAACGCACGACCGTTATTTTCTCGACCGTGTATGCAACGAAATCATAGAGATAGACCAACAGCAACTGTATCAATATAAAGGAAATTATTCCTGCTATCTCGAAAAACGGAATGAACGTGTCAGTGCGCAAAATTCCGGGATAGACAGGGCAAATAACCTGATGCGTAAAGAGCTGGAATGGATGCGTAGACAGCCGCAGGCCAGAGGAACGAAAGCCAGGTCGCGCATCGAGGCGTTTTATGATTTGGAAAAGAAAGCGCAACAAGTGCGTGATGACGGAAATATGCGATTGCAAATGAAGGGCTCATACATCGGCAACAAGATATTCGAGGCGCGGCATATATGTAAGGCTTTCGGGCGCATCAGGATACTGGAAGATTTCAACTATGTGTTTGCCCGTTACGAGAAGCTTGGGATTGTCGGCAATAACGGAACCGGCAAATCTACTTTCATAAAAATGCTGATGGGTGAAGTCGCTCCCGACAAAGGAAACTTCGATATAGGCGAAACGGTAAAATTCGGGTATTACAGCCAGGACGGATTGAAGTTTGACGAGCAGATGAAAGTACTGGATGTGATACAAAACATAGCCGGGGTTATCGACTTGGGTAATGGCTCCATCTTGACGGCGTCGCAATTTCTTCAACATTTTCTGTTTCCGCCCGGGAAGCAGCGCCATTTTGTATATCAATTATCGGGAGGGGAAAAGCGCCGCCTGTATTTGTGTACGGTACTGATAACCAATCCGAACTTTCTGGTGCTCGACGAGCCTACCAACGATTTGGATATTGTTACGCTTAATGTATTGGAAGAGTACCTGCAACAGTTCAAAGGATGCGTAATAGTTGTTTCGCATGACCGTTATTTTATGGACAAAGCCGTAGACCACCTGCTCGTTTTTCAAGGGGACGCCCGGATAAAAGACTTTCCGGGTAATTATACCGAATACAGGGAATGGAAAGAAATGCAGGATTCTCTGGAAAAGGAGAAAGTACAGGCGGCTAAATCCAAAGAGCAAGAGCCGCAGGCTGTAACGCCTAAAAACGAAGACAGGAAAAAACTGTCATTCAAAGAAAGGCGTGAATTTGAAGAAGTGAATGCTTTAATACCCAAACTGGAAGAAGAGAAGGTGACCTTGGAAAGCGAATTGTCAAGCGGCATGCTTTCTACGGACGAATTATTATCCAAGTCGAGTCGCATTGGCGAATTGATTGACGAGATAGATGAAAAAACAATGCGCTGGATTGAACTGAGTGACTTATTGTAATGTTAACTTGTTATGGAACTGCAAAAAACCGGACTTTGGTCGTTGAGCTATCTGAATGTTTGTCTGGCAAACTTTCTAATGGCCTGTTCATTCAATCTGTTGATGCCGTCCATTCCTCTCTATATAACAGAGCAGATGGGAGTCGCCCAGTCCAAAACGGGTATTGTGCTGGCGTCATACGCTATTGCACTGATGTTTGTCAGGCCGTTTTCGGGTTATATAGTCGATTTGTATTCACGCAAGAAAGCGCTTCTGATTGCTTTTTCCTGCTATGTGCTTATCTTCTTCGGCTATTTTTGGGCTACAACGGTTATGTTCTTCATATTGGTGCGTTTTCTGCATGGGATCACATGGGGGCTATCCACCGTTTCGTCCAGTACGCTGGCTATAGATGTAGTTCCTTCCGGACGTCGCGCCGAAGGTATCGGCTACTATGGAACCTTTATGAATGTGGCGATGGCCATAGGCCCTTTTGTGGCAATACATATATACAATGACTGGGGCTTTCGGATATTGCTTTGGTGCGCCATTGCGATGGGCGCATTGGGCATTGTGGCTGCAGCAATGATTAAAGCGCCCGAAAGACCGAAGGTGGAACAGCCCCGGAAGATGTCGTTAGACCGTTTTTTCCTGTTGAAAGGATGGCCTGTTTTTCTCAACCAGTTGTTGCCGTGTTTCGCATGGGGTACAATAGGTCCCTTTGTGGCGCAATACGGTAAACAGACCGGAATATTCAATGCCGGTATATTCTTTCTCTTTTGGGCGGGAGGTATTATCACATCGCGCGTATTCGCGGGCAAGTTGGTTGACAGGGGCAGGGTACATCAGGTGAATGTGTCGGCAATGGCCATTGTGGCTGTCGCATTCTTTACTTTTGCCACTATACACAACGTTTACGCATTCTGCATATCGGGCTTGTTTATCGGCGTAGGTTTCGGGATGATGTTCCCCGCCTTGCAAATATTGTATATCAACCTTGCTGAAAACAGACAGCGTGGTACAGCCAATTCAACCTATCTCATAGGTTTTGACCTTGGCCTGGCAATCGGTATGTTGCTTGGCGGGTGGATCACAGGATTTTTTTCTTTTGAAGCGCTGTATATCGTGGCTTCCGTTTTATGTCTGTTAAGCGCTGTGATATACTGGACTTGCTCAAGGGTTATATTCGAAAGAAACAGACTGAGATAGATAATAGCTGCCGAACTAACGTTTGGCCGGAGCCTTGTTTTTGCACGCAGATGACGCGGATTGAACGGATGACCGCAGATCATGGACGATGAGTTTTGCATCCCCCGATATAACAAACGCGAACAATCCGGTTCGGGCGAATACACAGGTTCGTCCCTGCATGCCGGTTCTTTGTGCCCTTTGTGATACGCTTTGTGCCCTTTGTGTTAAATGAATTTGACCCTTCTTTTTTTTGCAGTGAGACAATTTGAATTGAATTGTGCATGGAAGATATATGGTAAAAACGAGGTTTTTGTGCTCCAAAATTTTTAACGCAAAGAATCCGCAAAATCTGCAAATGAAATTCTTTGTGCCCTTTGTGATACGCTTTGTGCCCTTTGTGTTAAATGGATTTTCTTGCAGTGCAACAATTTGAATTGCTTTGTGCATGGAAGATATATGGTAAAAATGAGGTTTTTGTGCTCCAAAATTTTTAACGCAAAGAATCCGCAAAATCTGCAAATGAAATTCTTTGTGTCCTTTGTGATACACTTTGTGCCCTTTGTGTTAAATGAATTTGCCCGTTTTTTTTTGCAATGCGACAATTTGAATTGCTTTGTGCATGGAAGATATATGGTGGAAATGAGGTTTTGTGCTCCAAAATTTTTAACGCAAAGAATCTGCAAAATCTGCAAAGGAAATTCTTTGTGTCCTTTGTGATACGCTTTGTGTCCTTTGTGTTAAATGAATTTGACCCTTCTTTTTTTTGCAATGCGACAATTTGAATTGCTTTGTGCATGGAAGATATATGGTGGAAATGAGGTTTTTGTGCTCCGAAATTTTTAACGCAAAGAATCCGCAAAATCTGCAAATGAAATTCTTTGTGCCCTTTGTGATACACTTTGTGCCCTTTGTGTTAAATGGATTTTCTTGCAGTGCAACAATTTGAATTGCTTTGTGCATGGAAGATATATGGTGGAAATGAGGTTTTTGTACTCCGAAATTTTTAACGCAAAGGATCCGCAAAATCTGCAAATGAAATTCTTTGTGTCCTTTGTGAAACGCTTTGTGTCCTTTGTGTTAAATGGATTTGACCCTTCTTTTTTTTGCAGTGCGACAATTTGAATTGCTTTGTGCATGGAAGATATATGGTGGAAATGAGGTTCTTGTGCTCCAAAATTTTTAACGCAAAGGATCCGCAAAATCTGCAAAGGAAATTCTTTGTGTCCTTTGTGATACACTTTGTGCCCTTTGTGTTAAATGAATTTGACCGTTTTTTTTTGCAATGCGACAATTTGAATTGCTTTGTGCATGGAAGATATATGGTAAAAAAAACTCGTTTCCACCTAATTTTTTCCAACAAAACAACCTCAGATACAGGATTTAAAAAAACAGGCAGACACTGTTTTTAACCTCATTTCCACCTAATTTTCTTGACAAAACAACCTCAGTAGAACCAACGAGTTACCCCGGACACCCAACCTCATTACCTTATTAACTCATTGTTTTTCAACTCTTTTACCGTTAATTGTTTGATGATAAAATTTAAAGCGCCTTTCGTATTTTTGCGCATGTATTTCTTTTGTGGCATGGCGTTCTTCCGGATTTTCATTATATTCTTGTTATATTCCGCTTTTATATATTTTATTTTTAATTAATGAGGTCGGGTGTGTGTGATATTTCATTGCTATTGAGGTTGTTTTGTTTATTGGAATTAGGTGAAAATGAGGTTAAGCAATGTCCGCCCGTTTAATTCAATGTTTTCTCTTTGTTCGATTCTTTATCCGAATTCCGATAATTGGATATAAAAAGGCGGAAATATGTAACAGATCAGTCAG
>JAISSD010000044.1 GCA_031273295.1 Prevotella sp. | reverse complement strand
TTCGGAAGGCAAGGCCGAAAGAACGGGAAAAAAGCGCCCTGTCCGAAGAAACGGGAAAACGTTTTTCGATATACTGATCCTGTTGCCGATATTGTTTTATGCATGCGAGATAATATGATTTTAGAACGTTAACAACGGTTAAATTTGAGTTCGAATTTTGTAACAAAGGTATTTTGTTTGCCCGGATAATCGGTTACGTATTTCCGCCTTTTTATATTCAATTGTCGGAATTCGATACGGATACCGGACAAAGAGGCCGTTTTCCATATCGCCGCCTGCAATCTGTCTATACAGAGCGCAAGGCCTGATAATACTGACGTTCGGAAAGCAAGGCCGAAAGAACAGGAAAAAAACGCTCTGTCCGAAGAAACGGGCAAACGTTTTTCGATGTACTGATCCTGTTGCCGATATTGTTTTATGCATGGAGAAAATATGTTTTTTCAACGTTAAAAACAGTTAAATCATAGCCAGAATTTTGCAACAAAGGTATTTTGTTTGCCCGGATAATCGGTTACGTATTTCCGCCTTTCTATATTCAATTATCGGAATCCGATACAGAAACCGAACAAAGAGAAAACACTGAATTAAACGGGCGGACATTGCTTTAACCTCATTTCCACCTAATTTTCTTGACAGAACAACCTCAGTAGCAAATGAGTTACCAACCAACACCAAAACCTCATTACCTCATTGATTTTCAACTGTTTTTAATTGTTTACCGATAAAATTCAGACGCATTGACAAAGGGTTGCAACCCCTTGTTATCTTTCGTATTCTTGCTCGTATATCTCCTTTGCAGCGCTACGTTCTTTCTGGTTTTCAATGAGTTGCGTAATTGCATGTATTCTATCGCTCTACTGAGGTACTGTTTTATTGGAAAAATCAGGTGGAAACGAGGTTTTTTACCATTTTGCGGCGTGGCGTTCTTCCTGATTTTCAAGGAAATTCTTCGCGCCCTTTGTGATGCACCCTCATACAAATATTGTTCCAAAAAAAATATCCGTGAAAAATTTAAACGGTTTCTAAATATTTACTATCTTTATAATCAAATTATTGAATCTTGCAGGAACATTATCCAACAAGGTCAATTGCAGGGCTAAATTTTCGATGCTGATTTTATAGTCGCTAGTTTAAGCGGTTGTTGTTCATGAGATTAGTGTTATAAAAGATGGTTTTGTCTATTATAAAAGAAATCAATAAGCAGGTATATTTGCAGATAATAATTGTTTATTAAAAAGGAAAAATAACAATGGGTAAAATAAAAGTAAATGACGAAGAACAGGAAATTGCGCTTCCTCTGTCGCTATCCGAACTGATCAAACAAAACAATGTGCTGCAACCCGATATGGTTTCGGTACAAATCAACGGGGAGTTTGTTGCCCGTGAAAACTTTGACAATACAGCAATTGAAGATGGAGACGAAGTAGATTTTCTATATTTTATGGGAGGAGGCCGGTAATGGATTTCACAGCAGAACAGATAGAACGCTATAGTCGCCATATCCTGTTGCAGGATATTGGCGTGGAAGGACAAGAGAAAATAAACAAAGGAAAAGTTCTTGTTATCGGAGCCGGAGGGTTGGGCGCTCCCATTCTCTTGTATTTGGCGGCGGCCGGAGTCGGCACGTTGGGTATAATCGACGGCGACGTGGTCGATTTAAGCAATCTTCAGCGACAAGTCATCCATTTTACGCCCGATGTAGGGAGGCCCAAGGTGGAATCGGCCAAAGAAAAGATCAATAAAATAAATCCCGATGTAAAGGTTATTACGCATTATGAGTTTTTCAATGCCGATAATGCCTTTGAAATCATCAAGGACTACGACTTCGTAGTGGACGGAACAGACAGTTTTCCCGTAAAATTTCTGATCAACGACGCTTGCGTATTAGCCGGCAAGCCTTTCTCGCATGGAGGTATTCTGCGCTTCGACGGCCAAACTCTGACTCATCTGCCGGATACGGCTTGTTACCGCTGCGTATTTCATAGTCCTCCACCGCCCAATGTAACGCCGACTTGTTCACAGGCGGGAGTATTGGGGGCGATAGCCGGTATGTTAGGTACAATACAGGCTGCCGAAGTGTTGAAGTTTTTGACAGGAACCGGAGATCTGTTGACAAACAGGCTTTTGACATTCAATGCGAAATCAATGAATTTCAGAACCGTGAAAGTAAAGAAAAACAACCAATGCCCTGTTTGTGGAGAGCGCCCTGCGATAATAAAGCTGGTAGAATCGGAACAGGCTACTTGCGAACTGAAAAAGAAATAAGATCATGATACAAATTCCCCGACATATTGTAGATTCGATATTCAAGCAGGCATACAGCGAATTGCCTAACGAAGCCTGCGGGTTGCTTACCGGACTTGACGGCACGGTGCGAAAGCAATATGCGCTGACCAATATGGACCGGAGTCCCGAGCATTTTTCATTCGATCCGCATGAACAGTTCAGAGTGTTGAAAGAGGCCAGAGCCGACGGTCAAAAGATCATAGCCAACTACCATAGCCATCCGGCCACGCCCGCACGCCCGTCGGAGGAAGATATCCGGCTGGCAATCGATCCCGATATTATTTATATCATTGTTTCCCTTGCCGAAAAGATACCTGTCATTAAAGCTTTTTCTTTGGAAAATTGTTGCATGCGTCCGCATGAGATCGAAATAATATAGCAATAAAAAAATCGGCAATGATCTTGACAACGCTTCTGTTGTTTGAAAATAACGTGAAAGCGCAGGAAAAGCCGCTCCTTGCAGCAATACCCTGATTTTGCGGTAAACAACTACTGCTTACCGGACAAAACTTGAGATACGGGACACCTATTTCCGTAAACAGGAGGCTTTCTCCGGCATATTCCACAAGCCAGTGCAGACTCGGCAGCTCCAAGCGTCTGTCCCCGAACTCAGATTGATAAAAAGCTTTGCCGTATCTTCAATACCGCTTCTACCAAACGATCTATCTCGTGTTTTGTGTTATAAAAAGAGAAAGACGGCCTCACTGTCGCCTCCAGCCCAAAACGTCGCAATGACGGTTGCGCACAATGATGTCCCGAACGGACGGCTATTCCTTCCTTGTCGAGCAGTTGCCCTACCTCCTGGGTGGGGATGCCGTCCAGAATAAAAGAAACGACGCTTATCCGCTCTTTCGGATTACCGATTAACCTTAATCCGGGTATTTGAGCAAGCCGGGTACGGGCATATTCGGTGAGTTCATGTTCATATCTTTCTATATTGTGTAAACCTATCCGTTTCACATAATCCAGCGCGGCTCCAAGCCCGACAGCGTCAGCCACATTGGGCGTACCGGCCTCAAAACGCGCCGGAGGAACATTAAATCGAGTCTCCTCCAAAGTCACGTCCTTGATCATATTACCGCCTCCCTGCCAGGGAGGCAACACTTCCAACAGCTCTTTTTTACCGTAAACAACGCCAATGCCATTGGGCGCATAGATCTTATGTCCGGAAAAGACGAAAAAGTCACAATTGAGATCCTGAACATCAACATTCGTATGGGCTATCGACTGCGCCCCGTCAATGACGACTCTCGCATTGTATCTTTTGGCCATTTCAATCATTATCCCGACAGGAGAGACTGTTCCAAAAGTATTGTTTACCTGGCCAATGGAAACTACTTTGGTACGCGGGCCTAAAAGCCGTTCGTATTCTTCAAGCATGACGTCTCCGTTACCGTCGATAGGTATGGCCAGTAATTTCGCATTCTTTTCTTTTGCCAGTTGTTGCCAGGGAACAATGTTGGCATGATGATCAAGCGTGGAGACTATTATTTCATCCCCTTCCCGGATATATTTCCGCCCGTAAGTCTGCGTAATCAGATTAATACCTTCGGTAGTTCCGCGTACAAAAATAATTTCTTCGGCGGAGGACGCATTGATAAAGTTCTTTACTTTATTCCTGGCCCCTTCATACGCATCGGTTGCCCTGCCTGCCAAAGTATGCGCCGCCCGATGTATATTGGAGTTGTCTTTCGCGTAGAATCCGGCGATCCCGTCAATAACAACCTGCGGTTTTTGGGTTGTAGCGGCATTGTCGAACCAAACAAGTTGTTTGCCATTTACTTTCTGGTGAAGAACAGGAAAATCGTTCCGTATATGTTCGGGGCTGAAAACTTCGGTTGTAACGCTTTTGGATAAAGAGGTTTCGTCAAAGATCGAACTTATATTCGCGCCGTTTACAGGGGACGGTTGATCAACCGGACGATTCGAATTACAAGGTAACGAAGCCGCCGGTTCGTCAAAATGAATTCTTTGCAGCTCCTCCGAAAACAGATTTCCTCTCAACGCCGACTCAAAAGAGATAAACACGCTTTCCAGATCAATATCATCGGGAACGACATCGAAAGATACGCTGCGTAATTCCTCCGGGGGGAATATTTTTTCGGCGGCTTCTCTTAATTTTCCTACATCGTCAAGGCCGGCCGGAAAAGACTGTTGGTAAAATTCATCAGGCATAATTTACAGTTTTATTTTTCAACGGTATTACGGTGTTGATAATTGTGATAAAATCCGACTTCCACGTTTTCGAGTACGGCAATAGCATCGTCTGTCAATGAAGCAAGTGAAAAATATTTCGTAAGCAGGTATGAAGCCACGCCGAATTTGTCCAGGCCCATCAATCGCGCCGACAGGCTGGGGGCTATTTCTCCCGGAATACCGGCCTGATGCAAACCTATTACCCCTTGTTCCTTCTCTCCTATACGTACCAATATGATCTCGGTTGTCCCTACGCCCCTGTTGGTCAAATATTGGCCCTTTATTTCCAGTTTGTCGCTGGGTATAACCGGTATGCCGCGCCACAGAATGACTGTTGTGCCAAATATATTGGCGGAGACAGGAGGTACTCCGCGCCATGTACATTCACGTTCAAAAGCGGCTATCGCCCTTGGATGCGCGATAAAAAAGGCAGGGTTTTTCCATACCAGCGACAACAGTTCGTCCAGGTCGTCCGGCGTTGGCGAGCCATATCTGGTACTTATTCTGTAGCCCGGTTCCACACTGTTCAGCAGTCCAAAACGCTTGTTATTTATCAATTCCCATTCCTGGCGTTCCCTCACGCTTTCTATACTCAGCCGCATCTGCTGTTCGAGCTGATTGTGCGGGTCGTTATACAAATCTGAAACGCGGGTATGCACGCGGACTACGGTTTGCAAGGTATTCAGTGAATATTCGCGCGGATTTTCTTCATAATCGATATATGTTTCAGGAATAACATTGTCTTCTTCATGGCCCGAAACCAGGTCTATGTGTTTTTCCCCGTGCGTATTTACGGTAGCCCGCAAACGTAAATGCTCGTCAACCGCTTTCTGAAATTCTTCCCTGAAATTCGGAACCTCTTCTATTATGCTTTCCAGTTCTGAACTGCTCAATGTAAAAATAACTCCGTCGGTAACAGCTCTTACCGAAACAGACGACGGCTTGTCGGATAAAATATCCGCTTCACCGAAATATTCTCCGTCTGATAACAGCGCTATGCGGAGATTTTCGCCATGAGGCCCTTTGCTGTAAACCTCGACCTGGCCTTGGGCCACAATAAAGAACTTTTGGCTGTCTTTCTCTTCCTGTATGAGATAGCCGCCAAGAGGAACTTCTTTTATCTCGAATTTTTTGGCCAGTTTGTTTACAATTTCCTCGTCTATATGTGAAAACAAAGGGATCCGGCGAAATGACCCCGCGCTAAAAGCCGGAACGCCCTCAAAAAATTCGACGGCGATACGCTCGGCCTTTTTCAACTCCACTTTTGTTCTGTTTACGCGATATGTACCGGAATTCACCTGTACCCACGGCAATAGTTTCAATAGCAGTCTGGGGGTTATCGAACCCATTTGAGGCGGCGTTTTTGTTGTTGTCGCCAGTTGTCTTGCGGTAGCCGTAGTGACGCTACGCTGTAAATCGTTATTAGCCATAATATTGTGTTTTAAATATTTATTTCTGAATGGTTACTTTATATACATTATCTTTTACCGGGACTACGCTCAACACATTAAAACCCTGTTCGCGCGAAGTGCAGGGAACATTTTCCAGCGGTTCGCCCTCAAGTAACAATACTTCCAGAATATCCTTTTCCTTGAGTTTAGCCAATTCTATTTTCGTTTTTACAAAAGTCATCGGACAATGCTCTTTTGTTATATCCAACCGATATGTCGCCATTTTTATTTAGTTATATTGTACAATACTGTCATATAAATAGAGTTTGCCCGTCGTCCGCCAGTTTGAGAAAAGTAGCGACGCCGAGCACATCCTTTATTTCAGGAATAAAGTCCTCCTTTTCGAGGCCCAAAACATGCATTGCCATTTCGCAGGCATAGAAATTAATTCCGAGAACTTTAGCGGCCTCCACCAATTCTTCGAGTGTCGCCACATTGTTTTTCCGCATCAAAGACCTGAATATTTTAGGACTTATTCCCCAAAAATTCAGGCGGCTCACGGGAGCGACCTTTAATCCGCCCATAAAAAAGCCGAAAAGCTTTGTCAAGGGATTTTTACCTGAAAAGCTGCGTCCCTGTTTTTTCTTGATGGCGTTTAGCCCCCAGAAAGTGAAAAACAGATTTACTTCGTAACCAACTGCCGCCGCTCCTGTAGCCAGGGTAAACACTGCGGTCAATTTATCAAAATCGCCGCTGAAACTTATTATCGATAATTTTTTTGCCATAATACTTCAATCGGGATTGTTAAACAATAGCGTAGACAGGTATCTTTCGCCGGTATCGGGAAGCACGACGACGATTCTCTTCCCTTTATTTTCTACTCGCCGGGCTATCTGTATTGCCGCATATACGGCCGCTCCGGAAGAAATACCAACCAATAAACCTTCGTTGAGAGCCAGCTGCCTGCTGATTTCAAAAGCCTCTTCATTTTTCACTTTGAATATTTCGTCTACTACGCCGGAATCGTAAGTATCCGGTATAAAACCGGCTCCAATGCCCTGTATCTTGTGCGGGCCGGATTTTCCGCCTGACAGTACCGGCGAATCGGCAGGTTCCACGGCAACGATCTTTATTTCCGGATTTAGCTTTTTAAGGACTCCCCCCGCGCCTGAAACCGTACCGCCTGTTCCTACGCCGGCTATAAAAATATCCGTTTTGCCATCCGTATCCTTCCAGATTTCCAAGGCTGTAGTATCTCTGTGCACCTGAGGATTCGCCGGATTCTTGAACTGCTGCAAGATTATCGAATCAGGAATTGCATTTTTTAATTCTTCCGCTTTCCGGATGGCTCCCCCCATGCCTTCATAACCCGGAGTGAGTTCCAGTTCGGCCCCCAGAGCCTTCAGTAAACTTCGTCTTTCGAGGCTCATTGTTTCAGGCATAGTCAAAATGATGCGATAGCCTTTCGCCGCGGCAACCAAAGCTATTGCTATCCCTGTATTTCCGCTCGTAGGTTCTATTATCACACTGTTTTTATGCAACAATCCTTTTTTTTCCGCATCTTCGATCAATGCCAGGCCTATCCTGTCTTTTACGCTGCGGCCGGGATTAAAATATTCCAGTTTGGCCACTATTTGAGTAGCCAGATTGTATTTCTTTCCTATACCTGAAAGTTCCAATAGAGGAGTATTTCCTATCAGCGCTGTAATTGTTTTAGATATTTTTGCCATAACGAATTATTTTTTTACAAAGAAAACAATAGAATCCATATAATTAAATACCATAAACAGGGTATTTTTTGTGCGGTTGGCCGGAGGCCGTCTCAAAAGCGTTCTGCCGAGCAATACATCCCGGGATGTGAACACCGCAAAAACCAACCTTCCCGGTATCTCTTCCCGTGAATTGTCTATTTTCCACGCCTTGGTTGAAATCATTTATTTCCATTTCTCTTGTGCCGTTTTTAATTCTTCTTTTTTCTTTTGGCGCTGAAAAACAAATAACCTCTAACAGCATGGACGCATCCCGTACGGAATCGCCAAGCCAAGGCTGAAAGCTTTCCATATCCCAGCCCGATATAACATGCCGGATGAAATGAACATGCCCAGCAATTACGTCCTGAAAAGACAGCATGATCCATATATACAAATAGCTTTCGTCAAAATTAATACCATATTTTCTTAAAAAGAGGCATGGGCGCGTATTTTTTCTACAGATATGTAAGTCCTGACTAGTCCGGTATTGAACCCGGGTTATAAAAATACCAGGGTAGGAAGCGCAAAAGATAAATATTTTCGCTCATATAAAATCCCGATAAACCAAAACAGGGGATGAGCGCCATCCCCTGTAAACGAAAAAATAAATCAAATAGAACCCAAGTCGTCGCTATTCTCTGGCTATAATACACCTGATGCTCTGACCTAACGCCCGATCGACATAGGTGAGCGGGGTCACGCCGGAGGTGGTGAAGCCCATGCCGTATACGTTCGTCGTGTATCCGGCTGACGAGGACCAGTAGAAGCCTTCGCCGCCTACGCGGTACAGCTCGCCATTGGCGTCGCGGGTCCCGGAAGCGGGAAAGAATACGGTTTCATCGGTAGGAAGAGTATAAACTACAAATGCGTCTGTGGTTCGTGAGTCGCCGTTTTCTTTTTGCCCCCCGTCGAAAGAACCCGTACCGGACCAACCCTGAATATACCAGCTCGAATCGTCGTCAGCGTAGTAAGGGTAAGTTTCGAAATAAAATCCCGCAAACATGTCGCTGACGGGCGTCTGCCACGCTTTGGTTAAACCGCTATCGTTAGTTGACCGTTTATCCGAAAGGTATTTACAGATATCGCCCGTGTAATTTTCCGGGCTGATACCCGACAAGGCATTTATTTCCCGGCCGGCAGTCAGATTATTATTATCGTCCACACAAGGAATATTACCCCAGTCTTTACCACTGGCCTTGTCAAGGTAAGCATCGACTATGTCATCCCGCGCAGCTGTAACATTGCTAACTTTGTATTTATGATACTTGCCCGTAGTCAGGTCAGGTATGAACAAAAAAGTATAATCATCGTGATAAGTGTCTTCCGTTGTAGTTATATTAGTAGAAACCCCGACGAGGCTGCCCCATTTAAAGTAAACGCCCTGGTAACCCTCCTTCCCGCCGAACGTCGTGCCGTCGGCTTTGGACTCGGCGAAAGTAAGAGTACCGACATCGCCGTCGCCAATACCATCGCCGTCGCCGGCAACCTGGACGTCCGGCTTGAAGTAAATATTCGAAGCCGCCCAGATATTTACAGCGGCAGGGTCATGGTCGGGATCGAAAAGGCTTGTCACGACTGTATATCTCCGTCCGGCTTCGAAAGCGGCCAGATCAAGCCGGACGTCTTCCGTCAATGTCACGGAAGGCTCACTGTATGTGGCGTACTCTACATGGATATATGTTTCACCGTTATCAAGGTCATCGTCTCCATTGCCGGCTATGCTTTGCGGGAGCACAAACAGCCCGTTGGTATTGCCCGTCAGCGATACTGTTGCTCCTTTATGAACAGTGACGCCGCCAGCACCGTCGAGTGCAAATTCAATCTTGTTGGCGTCGGCGTCATGGTCGACATTATCCGTTGGCTCCCACAAGGTGACATGTTCCTGTCCGTTGGCGTCGTAACGGAAGCCTGTCTCGCCGGCAGGTATGCCGTTACTGACATCCGCTCCGTCATCTTCTTTCAGTTTCAGGCTACCCTTTTTATGTATGTTGCGCAATTCGAGTTTGCTTACGCGTATGTTTTCATTATAAGCGTTCTGCACGGAAACAGTTACATAAGACAGGACATGGCGAAAGCGGAGGCTGACTGCTCCTGACAGATCGCCGGTGTCGTAAGATTTTACGGCAAGCATGAAATCTTCCTGGTCGGCAGGACTGTCCGGAACAGTGTAGGTTATCAGGGGAACCGGTTCCCCTGAACTCCCCTTGCCACTCAGCCCGTCGGTATTCGGGCTACCGGCAGGAGCATAAGCATAAAAAGCGACACTGCCTGTCGAAGGCCATATTTTCTTCGGGCGATAGTCCCAATCCCCGCCTTCGGTTTTATAAACGTTCTGAGCGTCAAACAAGCGACTGGTTCCCGTAACCCAGTCTCCTTCCGACCAAAAGGCGCTCACGATAAAATTTATCAGTTGACTACCTGTTGCAGGTGAAGCCTTTAACGAACCGGGAGCATCCTCTCCGGCATCAAAGTCAATTCCCCGTATGGAAGAGACCGCCTGCGGCGCCTCTTCATCCCGTGTACACGAACCAAGTAAAGCCAGTCCTGCCAGGGCAAGAACAAGCGCTGCTGTTCTGAATTTGTGATGTATCATATACTGTCA
>JAISSD010000106.1 GCA_031273295.1 Prevotella sp. | reverse complement strand
GAATCCAAAACGTAGAAATCGAAAGGTTTGACAAGAAGAGCCGTATGAGGGGAGACTTTCACGTACGGTTCCGTGAGAGGCTTGGGCTGAAATGCCCTTGCCTACTCGACAAACAGTGTCAGCCCGTTTATTATCCCAAAATGTCCATTTCAGCATTAATGCATCGGAAAAATGCCTGTTTTATACGAATTAATGAGCCATAATACGGTTATTATCAACGTATTACATTTGTATTTTTCTAGTGGCGTCCATTAGAGATCGAAAATCGTAAATGGTTTATTATCAGCTCATTATATTCTAATGGCCATTTTGGATTTACGCTTGGTTTCTTGCTTTCTTACCTTCTTCTTTCGGCGGCGTAGAATCTGGACTGGATATAATCCAATTCGTTCTCTATACGCTTGCGTTCATCTATCAGGGCTTCCATTTCAGGGAAATGAGCAGACAATTGCCTCATCCCTACCTGATATATACAACCTCTGTACCATCTGTTACGGATAATATCAAACATGGGAACATTCGTTAGCGCGGGAGCGACATTAGCTACGCTAACCGGCGATGCGGCTCTTGCCAGATAGACGCTTACATCGTCGAAACGAACCCAGAACAATGGGAAGTATTTGTTTTTTTCGGACAGTACCGGACAGATATGGGTCACGCGTATATCTCCCTTGGACGTCTTGCTGTCGAAGTACCATCTCTCTTTTACCAGATAATGAGTTATTTTGCCGGAAGGAATATTTTCTTTTTTTACATTGAGAGTCTTGTCGCTAGCTTCTGTGAAAGGGATAGCGGCTTCCTTCAATGTTTCCTTGGCGGTCAGCAAGGCGCTCAGTTCCGGCTGAGCCTCATATTTATAAGCGTTAATTGTATTTGTGCGTAAAAGATTTATCAATAAAGAGAACAGATTGACATTCCTGTCATTGGATTCCCGTGGATAAAAAAAAGTTTCATTGCCTTCCACATCGCTAATCTGACGGTATATATCACGCGACCAGATTGCGGATGAATAATCGTTCATGGAATTTTCCATAACAGACAGCTCCCTTGTGGAAATATCCGTAACCATATCTTCGGCAGTCGAAGTAACGACCGATACCTCATCCAGTATTCTGGGCCTGTTATTTGCCATGTTCTGCGCGAAAAGCGAAGCTGTAATCAGTGATCCGCCAAATATTAATGAAACAATAGATTTCATATGATAATAATTTTGTTTTCAATTGACATTATGGAACTTGCATGATTTTTATTATCATGGACTTTGGTGATTTGACAAAAATCAAGCTTCGGTTCATAATATGCTGTATTTGTGTTAATTAATCGTTATTTGTATCGGATTTGTTTCCTGCTCCACTCCATCGGGGCCTTTCACTTTGATGTCGCCTATAAAGAAACGCGTTCCTCTATTCATTTTTCTTATCTGATCTGTCTGGCGTTGAGAAAAACCGGCCCCGTTCGATAATTCAGGCGTTGTATTTCCCATAGCGTCATACGAATATGTTCTGAAACTTAATACCGTAAATTGAATATCGAGAATACCGTCGTCTATTGAAGCCTTAATCTCCGGCGAATCCAGTATCCTGGCCCTGGATAAAGCTCCTTTCGTGAATTTCTTCCTGTTGCCATTGGCGTCTTTATAATCGATATATGCCGAGGCGGGCGGTAACGGGCGTATTCTGAATTCTTTCCTTGCCACGGCTTGGGTTGCTCCGTTTACTCTTGCAGATACGGCAATTACAAATTTCTGTCCTGCCTTTGACGGAGAAGGCGACGCCACCCAGATACCGTTACCCGAAGGCCTCAATGTCCCGCCATCTATGGCTGTTGCCGAAACATCGTTAACCGCAACGCCGGGTACGGATATGCTGATCTGGTTGGGAATACCCGAATAAAGCACATCCATCAATAATGGAGCGACGGTAGCCATTGGCTCCATAACCGTATATTCCTGCGAAAAAGTGCGTTTCAGCGGGAATCCGTTTCTATCCGTCATTTCAATAAATCCGTTGAAACTTTGCTTTCCGGCGCCGGTAGCCGTAAATTCATACAGGCCATTCTTTATTTTCGGCAATTCTTTACCGTTAACAACTATGCCTGGACGCTGAGTCGTATCGACTGCCGCCATAACGATCCGCGCAGAATATGTTGTCCCCCGCATTACCATATTTGATTGAGGAACGACAAATGCGCTCAGTTCGTTGACGCGCAAGTCTTTTATATCGATATTTTGAATCAGGCTGTTCAGCGCCTCCCCTTCAGCCTGTTTCACATTTACCTGCAGCTCCGATAAAAAAATGATAGCGGCAATGCAGGGCATTCTGTCAAAAGAGGCTTGCAACCAACTCTTTCCATCTTTTTTGGCTCTCCCGTTAGGCTCCGTAGATAAAGTTTTGTTGATCACATCTTTCTTCGCATTATCCGGGATCAACGTCAAAATATTTTCCCTGTACTCGTCCAGCGCCTTTTTCAATTTGTTACCCTGTCCGCCAATAGGGGAAAGCATTACTTCCGAAGATGCATCCAGGTTATCCTTCGATTTCAGATCATCGATATCGGCGTCCGGCCCGTCGCTTTTTTTTGCAATCTCCTGTTTAAGATATTGCAGGTAATTAAAGAGCGAATCGGTTTTACGCTTTACATCCTGCGATATGTCATAGCCCGTACGGGTTTTTTCGGGATTTGCGGCATAAGCCCGATCTATATCCGAATAGATCTGTTTGTTGCGGATTGCAGTCACCTTGATATTTTCCTGAAGATTATCATTTACCAGTACAAATCCGTCGAGTACTTCTGTCGACACATTTAAGGCGAGCATGGCAATAAAAACCAGATACATCAGATTTATCATCTTCTGCCGCGTCATTTGCCCTCTACTTAATGCCATCGGTTGTTATCTTCTTTTTAGTTTTCAAATCAAGCTTTCCGGCGCCTGTTCAAAAATCGCCCGGGTTCATATTGTTGTTATTTGTTGTCATAGCCTGTAATAAACGGGCGTATACAGTATTCAAGGCTTCGATGTGCCTGGTCATTTTTGCAGATTCTTCCCTGAACATATAACTGTCGCCGATAGCTCCGTCATATAAATTTTTCATCCGGATCAAACTGTCGTTTATATATCTGATGGCCGACATTTGCTCGGTTATGGTCTGTAGCTGCGTATTGAATACCTCGTTCAAGCCGCTTACATTTTGATTCAATGTAGCTAAATTGTCCGCAAAACCTTGAGTTTCGGTAACCTGTTTGCAAGCGGTCAGCAATTTCCGGGACGCTTCGTTCAACGATTGTATCGTAATAGAAAATTCTTCCAGATTTTGCGCCGTATCGGTCAAACTTTGCGCATATTCGGGAGTAGTTGTTCTTTCCGGCGAATTGTCTCTTCCCGCATCAGCAGAAAATGTTTCTGCCGATACCTTGCTGTTTGCTCCGGCGCCGTCATTTCCTGCGAAAGCCGCGCCTGAGCCAAGGCCTGAAAAGCCGCCGCCGGTTGCATTTCCTCCTCCTGCAATAATGACTGCCGGGCCGGCGCCTTCGACTTTACTTCTACCCGGTTCTTCCTTTACGGTTGCCAACCTTGGGGCTACAACCGCGCCGCCGGTAAAACTGCCGCCAACAAGTACTCCTGCATTGGAAGCCGTTTCCGTTTCCGTAGTCGGGGTAATATGATCGAACGCGGAGATGAAGAAAACCATCGCCTCCGTGATCATTCCCGCCATCAGTATATAATCGGCAAAATGAAGATGAATGATCTTAAACATGGCTCCGATAATAACTACCGCAGCCCCCCAGCTATATAAATAGTTGAATATTATCTGGCCTTTTCTGCCGGATATAAAATGTTTAATACTTTCTTTCTTCGTCATTTTACCAAACTTATAAGTGTACCGTATAAATATAAACTTGTATTTAACAGATTTATTATCTAAATCTTCCCTTTTCGTCAACGCCCCATGATCTCACGCATCTGAATCCGATAAATGACCGGCCTTTGTTTTGGAACTCGACCGATCTGTCTCCCGGCCGCACTGTTGCATCTTTCCATGAACCGCCCTTCACTATTTTACGTTTGAGTATATCCGGATCCGCCAATACCGCCCTATAACTGAAATCGGGGTTAGCCTCGTCGGCCATACGGTCTACCGACTCGGTAAATGTTGTAGTGGTCCATTCCGCAACATTGCCTGACATGTCGTACAGTCCGAAACGATTAGGCAGGAATGTCGCTACCGGAGATACCAGATCTTTCAAGTCTTTCGACGCTCTGAAATTTGCATGCGCCAATCCGTCAGCCGTATGAGTTTGATCCGAATACCATGGATATGCCAAATCCGAGCGTCCGTTTCTGGCGGCAAACTCCCATTCTGCTTCGGTAGGCAACCTGTAACCTTCAAAACCTGTCAGGCTACAATTGCCTTCGGCGATATAACGGCCGGTACGCCATGCACAGTATGCATCGGCGGCTTCCCAGGATACGCCAACCACCGGGAAATTATCATAGGCTTTTGACGTGAAATAGTCTTCCGCATAACGTTCGCTTTTTGCATTGGCGAAGTCTGTCATCCAACTCGTTACATCCGGGTATACATCTACGATGTAAGTATTTGTGAAATCGGCAGGGGCGCCGCGAGACATTCTCGATAATGTTTCCCTGACAATATCGCCTCTCGCATTCACGTATGCCGTATCTTTTGTAATGACTATGGCGGCGGCCTCCCCTGAACGCATTTTGCCTAAAAAGGTATAATAACTCTTGGCGTCGAACCAGTCGTACTTGTAGTTTATAGCAGGTGAAACCAAAGCTCCCTTGCCGGCGCCGAAAGGATTTCTTCCCATAACGCTGGCTATTGCGGCGGCTTCTCTGCGTGTCGGATTCTTCCACGGAATTGGTTTTGCCCAGTTTAAACGCTGGTCTATGGAAATGAAAGATCTGTCGTTGGCCCTGACTAATACTTTATAAGTGGGGTCTCCGCCATAAACAGGATCCGCCAGGCGTTCCCTGATTATGGAATCCCGTACCCAGTGAACAAATTCCCGGTATTGCCTGTTCGTTACTTCCGTTTCGTCCATCCAGAAGGGGCTTACCGCAACCAGTTTCCGCGGCACGGAATCTCCCCAAAGCGGATCTATGCCTGTACCCATTTCGATATTGCCACCGGGTACCAGGAGCATCTTGTCACAGCCGCGCGCTATATTATAGGGCATAGTCAGCCGCGTTTCAATGGCAGGGTCTATAAACTTGGGTTCGCCGAATTTATATGTGAACCCCATTGTGGCCTGCGCAATACCATTATTGCTCATGTCTCCTTGCTGCCCGTCAAACTCGTCGCTTACCACTACGCCTCTGCCTTCGGCGAATACCTGGAATTTCCTTGTCAGATTATAGCCCATATTCAAGCCAAGGCTACCGCCAAAGAATGTGTTGTTAAGAGTACCTATATGAGCGAAACGTTGATACCAGCCCACGCCGGCAAATGGCCATATCTCGAATTTACGGTTCGGTTGATAACCGTTCAACAGGTTCAGCAGATTAAACGACACGTCTCCGACAGCGCTGATGTAGCGCATGTGCTGCATATAATAACCTCCGTTCTCGCCCCAACGCGTAGATTTTACAGGATGGTATACTTCTACGCCGGTCTCGTCTACGGCGCTATACCAGTAATCCTTGTCAGGACCTTCTACCCAGCC
The DNA here is from genome assembly GCA_031273295.1 of Prevotella sp. Classification (GTDB taxonomy): domain Bacteria; phylum Bacteroidota; class Bacteroidia; order Bacteroidales; family Dysgonomonadaceae; genus Dysgonomonas. The sequence goes on along the minus strand of JAISSD010000106.1, from coordinate 25,321 downwards.
CATATAATCCCACTGGGGGTCTTTTGATTTATTTTTAAAATCAAGGCCGTTGGAACCGTCTTTCCACCATCTGGTGTATGTTCCGTTCCACCCGTCGTTGAAACCGTGCAGGCTTCCGCCCGACAGTTGCAGACGAAGCGTTACAATATTACTCATCCGCCTCCCGATAGTCAATACAGGAGCCAGAGTTACCCTTTTGTCGAGTCCTATGCGATTGCCGGGAACTCCGCTATCGTCTTCTCCGAAATAAACCTGGCCTCCGGCGCCTGTGGAAATAAACCAAAGCGGGTCTTTCTGCAAATATTCATTTCGGGTTGGGGCCGAATACTGCTCGTAATTGCCGGTCTGGGCATAAGATACTATTGATACACAGAACAATAGTAGTGGAGTTAGTAAAGTCTTTTTGTCCATTATGTTTTGTAAAAGTTATAATAGCTGTACCAAGTATAGCAAAGGTAATACATATTTTTTAATGTATAAAGGAATTATAATTAAAAAACGAAGCTTTAGGGCTATACCGTGCACGGCATGGTTTTGTGCATGGAATATATATGGTGAAAAACCATACCTCAAACGTCTGCAATGAGTTCCGAAGGCAAGCAGGGAGTCCCCATATCCAATATGGATTTCGAAAAGAACATTATTCGGATTCCGAAAAAATTATTACTTTTGCGTTCATTATATAAATAAAAATATTATGGCAATACCTATTAGAAGTGTGCCTGTATTGGAGGGTAAAGTGTGGGAAAGGTTCGAAAAAGCCGCCCGCGAAGCCGAGAAGAAACGTGGCACGATTGATATAACCGAAAATGTCAAAATATTTAATAAAATGAGAGATGAAGCACGCAGCAGGGGGATTTATATCGGATAACTGCACTTTTCAAGCATTGGATGCAGCATTGTTATCAAAAAATCTTTCGTTCAGTTGTGGCGATGAAGATTTGGATGATTTCTTTCTTGATAGTTCTGAAAATTACAATCAGCAATTATCGGGTAAGTCGTTTTGTTATTGTTTGAAAGAAAAGCCGGAAACAATAGTTTGCGCTTTCACGCTTTCCAATTCAAGCGTTGATGGTAAAAATTTGCCAAATAGCAGGCAGAAAAAACTAACCGAATACATACCGTTTGAAAAAAGAATGAAAAATTATCCTTCGGTGTTGGTTGGGCGTTTGGGAGTAAATGAAAAATTTAAGGGGGAAAGGTATTGGTACGGAACTGATATCAAATGTAATAAAGCCTTGGTTTAGCAATTTTCAGATTGGTTGCCGATATATAACTGTTGATGCCTACAACAACGAGCCGACACGAAAATTTTACGAAAATAATGGATTTAACTATATTTTTTCAACTGAACAACAAGAAAAAGAATATATCGGAATACCCGAAAACGATACTCTCAAAACAAGATTAATGTATTTTGATTTGATTTTATTGTCGAATAAATAACTAAAAATAAACGTAACTACTCAGGCGTCCACCATACGGCGGTAATCGTGGAAAATATAGCAGTCAATATCAAGCGCCTTGAGAATCAGGCTGGATAAAGCTTCGTTTACAGACAAGATGCTGCCTGGAATCAGAAGGAGGCCGCCCTTACCGTCAGAAGGCGGATTGGACGACCGGACAAGAATCAAACTCAGACAGTCCGATTCGTCTATTGGTGGACACGGCATTCTGATGTGACTGTCAGATATCCATTCAATTCGGGAGGACGCGAAAAGCCGGCGAAGAACATTTCTTGGGAAACTGACCGAGACTACCGCCTGTCCCGCATTTTTGGAATACCCCGACTATACATCCATATATACGGTTAATTGTGGCGGTGACATTCTATTCTACCAATATTCCATCCCTGACGGGATGAGCAATGCAATGATCTGTCCAGTCAGGGACAGAATGTTAGTAGAAACTTAACAAAAAAAGAGAGCCGGTTTGTATAAACGGCTCTCCCTCTGTTGTCACATAAAGGATTAACAATTGTTAATTTTGATGTTCCGATGTTTCATCCGATTTATCGAATGTTGCGGCGGCAAGGCGCCGGTAACCGTTATAACGCCGCTTCGCATTATCCTGGGCGGCCTGATACAAGTCCGAGGCCTCTGCCGGGTTTGATTTCTGAAGCGAAGTATAACGGACTTCACCGCCAAGAAATTCCTGGAATCTGGACCAGTCCGGCTCTTTACTGTCCATTGTGAACGGATTTTTACCTTCTTCTTCCAACACGGGGTTGTAACGCCACAAGTGCCAATATCCGCAAGCGACCGCCGCTTTCTCTTCATCCTGGGCATGCCCCATGCCCCTTCTCAACCCGTGGCTGATGCAGGGAGAGTAGGCGATAACCAACGATGGCCCTTTATATTCCTCCGCTTCCTTGAACGCTTTCAGGCATTGTCCCTGATTGGCGCCCATAGCTACCTGGGCAACGTATACATAACCGTAGGTAGCGGCTATCATGCCAAGGTCTTTCTTGCGGATCTTCTTGCCTGCGGCGGCAAATTTGGCAACGGCCGCCGTCGGAGTCGATTTGGAAGACTGGCCTCCCGTATTGGAATAAACCTCTGTGTCGAGCACAAGGATATTCACATCTTCACCGGAAGCAATCACATGGTCGAGTCCGCCGAAACCTATATCGTAAGCCCAACCGTCGCCTCCGAAGATCCAGATGGAACGCTTGATGATATATTGTTTCAAGGAATAAATTTCTTTGCAATATTCGCAGTTGTCTTTCTCCACTTCCAGCAATGGCATGATTTGAGCATGAAGTTCTTTTGTTTTCTCCGCATCATATCTATTCTCGATCCACTCTTTATATAAAGCTTTTAATTCCGGTGAACATTTATCGCAATCCTGAACCTGTTTCATTAATTTTTCTATCCTGTCGCGCATTGTGATATTTGCCAGAGCGTAACCAAGTCCAAATTCCGCATTGTCTTCGAACAACGAGTTCGCCCATGCCGGGCCTTTGCCTTCTTTGTTTTTACGGTAAGGAGTTGAAGGCGCCGAACCTCCATAAATAGAGGTGCATCCGGTAGCATTTGCAATCAACATACGGTCTCCAAACAGCTGGGTGACAAGTTTGATGTATGGAGTCTCGCCACAGCCGGAACAGGCTCCGGAGAACTCAAACAACGGCGTTGCAAACTGGGAGTTCTTGACGTTCAATTTCGTGTCCACAAGGTGAGCCTTGCTTGTTACGTTCTTGATCATGAAATCCCAATTGCTTTGTTCAGGGAACTGGGTTCCTGTTTCAATCATTTTAAGAGCGGAATTGCCTTTTTTACCCGGACAGATATCCGCACAGTTACCGCAGCCAAGACAATCCAGCACGTCTACCTGAATACGGAATCCCATACCGTCGAATTGTTTTCCCTGGGCTTTCAACAGCTCGATTCCCGCAGGCGCTTTGGCCTGTTCGTCGGCATTCAGTACAAACGGACGAATGGTAGCATGAGGACAAACGTAAGCGCATTGGTTGCATTGTATACAGTTTTCGGCTTCCCATACCGGAACAAATGCCGCTACCCCGCGTTTTTCATACTCGGTAGTACCATGCTCCCATGTTCCGTCCTCACGGCCAACGAATACGGAAACGGGAAGATCGTAACCGCGCTGTGCATTAACGGGACGTACAACCCGCTTGATAAATTCGGGAGCGTCATCTTCCGCCGGTTTGCCAACTACGATATCAGCCCATTCGGCAGGTACGTCTACCTTTTCAAGTTCGATGCCGCGATCCACGGCCGCGTTGTTTTTCTTGATAACGTCTTCCCCTTTGCGCCCGTATGACTTGACAATGAATTTCTTCATTTGCTCTACGGCAAGATCGTAAGGTATCACATTGGAAATTTTGAAGAACGCGGATTGAAGAATTGTATTTGTACGGCCGCCAAGGCCAATCTCTGTCGCAATTCTGGTTGCATTGATAATATAGAAATTGATATTGTTCACAGCCAGATATTTTTTTACATGATCGGGCAGATAGTTGCCTACCTCGTTCTTGTCCCAAACGGAGTTGAGCAGGAACGTGCCGTTCTTTTTCAAGCCTTTGGTCACATCGTAGAGATGAAGATAAGCCGGAACGTGGCATGCCACAAAGTTCGGCGTATTCACCAAATAGGTAGAACGGATGGGATTATCGCCGAAGCGAAGGTGGGAAGCCGTAAAGCCCCCCGACTTCTTGGAGTCGTAAGCGAAATAGGCCTGGCAATATTTATCGGTGTTATCCCCGATAATTTTCACGGTATTCTTGTTTGCTCCTACCGTACCGTCGGAACCCAGCCCGTAAAATTTAGCTTCGTAAGACGTATTGTCTACCGATACTTCTTCTTTCAGCGGAAGAGACTTGAATGTCACATCGTCTACGATACCGATTGTGAAATCATTCTTTGGCATGGCCATAGCCAGATTTTCGTAAACGGACATGATCTGGGCGGGAGTAGTATCTTTGGAAGAAAGCCCGTAAATACCTCCAACGATAACCGGAGCGTTTTCTTTTCCAAAGAAACAGTCTTTTACATCCATATATAACGGCTGGCCCGGTGAACCCGGCTCTTTTGTACGGTCGAGCACGGCAATTCTTGTAGCGGTACCGGGTATCGCGGCGAGGAATGCTTCCGCTTTGAACGGACGATACAGGTGAACGGCTACCAGTCCTGTTTTTTCTCCTTTTGCATTCAGGAAATCCACTGTTTCCTTGATGGCCTCCGTGACGGAACCCATCGCAATGATCACGCGATCCGCATCAGGAGCTCCGTAATAATCGAACAAGCCATATTTACGGCCTGTGATTTTAGTGATCCCGGCAAGATATTTTTCTACAATACCGGGTACTGCCTCATAAAATTTGTTTGCGGCTTCACGGGATTGGAAGTAAATATCGTCATTCTGGGCTGTGCCGCGGGTCACAGGGTTTTCAGGATTCAATGCTCTGTCGCGGAATTCCTTCAATGCTTTCCGGTCGATGAGCGGAGCCAGGTCGTCCTGATCCATTTCTTCTACTTTCTGTATTTCGTGGGAGGTGCGAAATCCGTCGAAAATATTCATAAACGGAATACGGGATTCGAGAGTAGCCAGGTGGGGCACTGCCGAAAGATCCATGACCTCCTGTACCGATCCGGAGAAGAACATGGCAAAACCTGTCTGGCGGGCGGCCATAACGTCCTGATGGTCTCCAAAAATAGAAAGGGCCTGAGCGGCCAAAGCGCGCGCCGAAATATGGAACACGCTCGGTAGAAGCTCTCCCGCGATCTTGTACATGTTGGGGATCATCAACAACAAACCTTGCGAGGCTGTATATGTGGTCGTTAACGCGCCTGCCTGCAATGAACCGTGCAGGGCGCCTGCCGCACCCGCCTCGGATTGCATTTCTTGCACTTTCAATACTTCGCCGAATATGTTTTTGCGGCCGGCAGCCGCCCATTCATCGACATATTCTGCCATTGTCGACGATGGTGTGATGGGATAGATCGAAGCCACTTCGCTGAACATATATGAAATATGCGCCGCGGCCTGATTACCGTCACATGTCAGGAATTTTTTTTGTTTAGCCATACCTTTTTGTAATAGTTGATTATCTTATAATGTTAGTCTTTAAATTCGCCGGTTTGATTTATACAAGAATCTGTTTAAATTTTTCAAGAATGTGATTTTGAAATATTTAAACAGTTTCCAAACCTGTATTCGATCAACCCTTTTCCATGTTTCAATACAAAAAGCCGAACAGCCAAAGGGGAACGATGTTTTTATCGCCTGCTTCGATATTACTCACCGCATAAAACAATTCGGATTTGTTCTTGCCCCTGCTTTTTTGTCCTTCTATCTTGAATTTATGTTTCTTTCCGTTATTTTCCACAACGAACATGCCGCCTTTAGCCCCTTTCTTGAGTTTGCTGTCGCTGTGATGTATCTGGTTGTAGAAAAACGTTTCCCGCAAAGATTGATCCTCGATCCGGGACATCTTCAGCGGAAATATCAGATTGGTGTTGTGCATATACACCAGATCCGGTTTTTTGGGAAACTCTTCGCCTTCCTTGTACAACATGTTTATCAGACGGGCGCCATGCAGGTATTCGATATAATTGGTAACCGTCGCCCTCGATATTTCACAATCGACGCTCAACTGGCTTATATTCGGCTTTCCGGGTGCCGACTGGGCCAGCAAGTATAGCAGTTTCCTTAATTTCGGCAAATAGCTCAACTCTATTTGCTTAATGGACAGGACGTCTACCTCGAGCATCATATTTACCGTTTTAAGCAGGTTTTCCGAAAAATTCCTTTTTTCGAGGTAAAACGGATAATATCCATGATGCATATAAGACCAGAAATTGTCAAGCGGCCTTATCTTGGCGCAAATTTCCGCCGCTATCTGCCGATGGCCTGTCAGTATCTCGTCCAGCGTGTACGGGGCAAAATCCTTTTCGAACTGTATATTGAGAAATTCCCTGTACGAGAAGCCCCTGAGATTATACACTTTCACAATGGGCGACAAACCTTCATCGTCGTAAAGTTTCATCACGGTGGAACCGGTAAAGACAACCTTCAATTGGGGATAAAATTCATAACATTCTTTCAATTCCCTGGCCCAATCGGGGTATTTATAAACCTGGTCAAGCAATAAAGTCTTCCCTCCGCGATCCACAAATTCCCTTGCGAAACTTGTGATTGTTCTGACAGAAAAATAAAACTGATTCAGGTTTATATAAAGACAATCCCTTCTGTTTATATCGAAAAACTCTTTCGCATACTGGAGCAGGAATGTCGTTTTCCCCACTCCTCTGGTACCTTTTATTCCGATCAGCCTCTGAGACCAGTCAATCTGTTTCATCAACAATCTTGGAATAACGCCGTCAAGGTGTTCCACTAAATATCTATGCGTACGAAAGAAAGATTCCACTTTATAACTTTAATCAAAATCTGACGAAGATACTTTTTTTTTATGTCATTGCAAAGTCCGGATAGCAATTTTAATCATTTTTTATCAAAAAACAATCCTCCCCGTTTTACGGGGAGGAAATAAATCAAATAAATCAAATAAATCGAATAGCGCCTGCAGCGTTGCTATTCTCCGTCTCTAACGCACCGAACACTGTATCCGAACGACCGGTGGGCGTCGTAGGCCGGGTACATGAAGTTGTAGCCGAAGCCCAGGATGCGCGCGTACGCTGCGTCGGAGGAAACAGACGACGACCAGTAGTAGCCGTAGATGCCAACGTCGCGCTGCCAGCCAAGGGTGTCGCGGTTCCCGGACGCGGGAAAGAATACGGTTTCGCCGGTAGGAAAATACATATAAGTCATAAAAGCATCTTCGGTTTGTGAGGCGCCGTTCGCGTCTGACCCGTCGAAACCGGACCAACTCGGATTAGGATTCCAGACCGAACCGCTGTCGCCATCAGGTTTGTAAGGGAAAGTATCGGAATAATCTCCCGCAAACATGTCGCTGACAGGCATCCGCCACTCGCTGACTAAACCGCTGCCGTTAACCGACCGATTATCCGAAAGGTATCTGCATATATCACCCTGGTAATATTCCGGGCTGTGGAGAGGCAACAAGGCATTTACTGCCCGATCGTCAGGCAGATTATTATTGACCACGGGAATACTACCCCAAGTATTATCAATGGCCTTGTCAAGGTAAGCAGAGACTATGTCATCCGGAGTGCCTTGAACGTAACCTTTTTTGTATTTATGGTACTTGCCCGTAGCCAGGTCAGGTATGAACAAAAAGGTATTATTATCGTCATAACCAGTTCCCGTTGTATTAGTAGAAACACCGACGAGACTGCCCCACTTGAAGTAAACGCCCTGGTAACCCTCTTTCCCGCCGATCGTCCCGTCGGCTTTGGACTCGGCGAAAGTAAGAGAGCCGACATCCCCGGCGCCAGTACCATCCCCGTTGCCGGTACCCTGAACCTCAGGCTTGAAGTAAATATTGGAGGTCGCCCAATCTTTTATGGCTGCAGGGTCATGGTTGGGATCGGGCGGCGGAACTGCTACCGGACCGTCAAGTTCTTCGTCATTCAAAGGACTGAAGGTGACGAAGGCACCTATGTTGATAAACGGATCGCTATCGTTTCCACCGGCCCCAAAGATTAAATTCAATGTGTACTGGCGACCTGTCTCGAAAGTGACGCTTGCGTCGGAACCGGGGACCAGGTCGGAGAACTGCACGAAAACAGGAGCGCCGGCAGGATTGCCATAGACGGTGTAGGAAACCTCCAAACCGAACTCGCCGTCGCGGTCATCATCCTTTACATTGTCACCCGCTGTTTTCTGGGGCAATATAAACATCCCCTGATCCGCGCCGATAACATCCGCGGCTTCCGTACCGACCAAAACGCCTGATTTAGGCAACAGATAGGGATAGTCTCTCAAATAACCGGCGGCGGAATAGAGATCACGATCCCACAAGCAATTATAGCCGGCGGTAGAGCCGTTGTAGCCCCAACCGTCGACTGGAACATCTTTCAGGGACAGTTCGCCTTTGCAATACAGGTTCTTCAATACAAGTTTGGTGATGGTGACAGGCATTTCCTCACCGAGACTGGAACGGGCGGAAACCAGAATCCGCGACAGGGCATGACGGAACGACAGAGTAACGGAACCGGAATAACCGGGATCTTCGTCGCCATTCACTGTCTGGCGGGCGACAAGAAAATCTTCCTGGGCAGTGACGCCCGAAGGTTCGGGATCAATTACCGGAGCGGGAACTTCATAAGTAATTTTCTGGGCATCGGTAACGTCCGAACCCAGACCGCCATTCTTCACGTTCAAACTCCCGGAAGGAGAATAGGCGAAGAATTCAACGGAACCGGCATCTCCGGCAGGAAAGTAAGCCTTGGGAGAGTAATCCCAACCCGCACCGCTCTCCCCGCGGTAAACGGTAGTGCCATGCAACAGGAACTTGCCGGGTTCCCATCCGTCACCCTCGCGGTAACGGGCATTGACTGCAAAACTGTGGATGTAATCTGCGCTTGTGGTAGTAGCCTTCAATGAAGACATACCGCCCTGGGCACGGAAACCGATGACGCGCAAACCGGCAGGAACGCCGGATACATCGTCTTGCGAACAACCGGAAAGCAACAGCAGTCCGGTAAACAATCCCGGCAAGAACCGGGTAACGAATTTTCGTCTTTTTGTGATCATAACTCTCTCTTTATAATTGGCAATCAAATAATTAACTGTTAATTGAACGGCAATGCGACAGGCCGGAAAAACTCCACGTATTCCCTTATTGAAACAAAGATATTTAATCCTGTTGACTGGTCTGTTACAGATTTCCGCCTTTTTATATTCAATTATCGGAATTCGATACGGAAACCGAACAAAGAGGGTGTTCTTCATATCGCCGCTTGCAATCTGTCTATACAGAGCGCAAGGCCGAATAATATTGACTTTCGGAAGGCAAGGCCGAAAGAACAGCGAAGAAACACCCTGCCCGAAGAAACGGGCAAACGTTTTTCGATGTACTGCCCCGGTTGCCGCTATTGTTTTATGCATGGAGTATGTGATATTGTTTTTACGCATTAATTGTTATTGTTTGGATGCTCTGTTGGTATATACAATCCAACAAATGTATTTAATCCAGTTGACTGGTCTGTTACATATTTCCGCCTTTTTATGTTCAATTATCGGAATTCGATACGGAAACCGAACAAAGAGGCTGTTTTTATGCCTGTGATGTTATTCCAACCTGTCTGATCCTGTCCTTTCAGATTTGACTGTAACGCAAGGAGATTAAAATTTAAGGAGTTTAAGGAAATTGAGGAAGCTGAAACATCCGCCCAAACCGGCGCACGTCATTCCGACAGAAAGGAGGAATCTGCCGGTCAAACGCACAATTCCAATTTGTCTGCCTCCGGCTTTTCTTCCAATAAACCGGTTCCATATTTAGCCCTGTCTTGACCGTTTTGTTCATACTCAATTATATAGCCAACAAGCCGGTTACGAACCGTTAAATTAAAATTTGCGCCCTTTGCGGTTAAAAATTCTGGAATACATCCGGTTCCCTTCTTGTCGGGGTTGACAGGAGAGCGGGCGCATTTGCAATCGCTTCATTGGGGGTTATTCAAATTAAAGACCTCCGCCTTTTTCACCCGACATGCTATGTCGGACCGGGATATGAAAGGTATTCAGCCTTAACCAGATGGCTATGCCCATGCGGGCTTTGGGAGAGTAGACGATTCTGAGCGAAATACAATCAATATCGCAAAAAAAAATCTATCCGCCATTTTGATGATAGCGGATAGATCCATATACATCTTCATATCCGGATTCTATCCCCTCAACACGAATAAAGGCGTATCGGAGTGGAACAGCATCTTGCGTGAAATACTGGGGCTGAACATTCGGGCAAAGATATTTCGCTTGCTGGTGGTCAATGACAATATCTGAATCTTGTCATTCCTGATGTATTCATCCAGGCTTTTCAGCATGTCGCTGGTATCAATCAATTTATAGTCCAGATTCAACCCCGGATATTGTTTCGAGAAATAGGCCTTGATTCCCGCAAGTTTTATCTCGTCCCACCGGTCGCCTTTCTTCACAGATATATGCGTCAATACAATTTGAACGTCTTTGTAGGGTTGAAGCAATTTCACCAGCAAATCGAACGAAATCAGATCCCGTTGGCTGAAATTGGTAAGGAACGCCATTTTCTTCACTTCCCCTAAATCCGCGAAAGGCGTATGTTCGGGAATCGCAATCAATGGCATGTGGGTCATTTCTATAACTTCCGCTGTCACGCTGCCAATCAGGTCGGCGTCTTTCTGGTCCTTCCCTCTGGTTCCCATAATTATCAATGCAGGCTTATACTCTTTGGCAAAGGCCACTATTTCCTCTTCAGGCAATCCCTCGCGCAACACATAGGAATAATTCACCGAAGGAAACTCTCCTTCCGACACTTTCCGGTCTATTGTATTGCATAAGCGCTGAATATTCTCCTTTACTTTTTCTATGATATTCCGGAACTCCTTTTCTTCTTTTCCCTGATAAGCAAATGCTTCGGCCATTGGCAGAGCTGTAGGGTAGTACGGATTGAAATACACGTGAAGTATCTTTACCTTTGCATTGATACCGCGAGCCAGATTAAAGGCTATTTTACACGCTTTGAGCGAGTAATCGGAAAAGTCGACAGGAATAAGAATGCGCTTGCGTCCGTCGTCTGTCCTGTATGTTTCTTCCTCGTCGTAGCTGAACAAGTGGCGGCTTTCCACTACACTCAGAGCTTTGGGCAGGTCGGACTCTTTGATACGAATACGAACTCCCGGCGATACTCCCGGATTATCGGGATCCACATCATTGATATGGACTTCCATATTCTCGCTTTCCAACACACTTTTCAGTATCCGGGCTTTTTCGTTTGTGTGAATCGCAAGCGTTACCAGTTTATCTCCCATAGCTGCATATTTTTTACGTTATTGCATTCATTTTAAAAGAGATGAATGCTCTTGACATTCATCTCTCTATTTTTTCTTAGACTTCCTTAGCCTCTATCATCTCCAAAGCCATATCTAAAATAGTAGTATCATCAAGCGAAACATATCCTCCATCCGGCCCGGGTTCTATATGAACGCCACAGCTTTGTCCTTTTTCGTAACTGTATCCTCCGAAATAGTTCCAAACCGTTTCCACAGGGATCTGTAATGTTTCAGCAATCTGATGTATGCTTCCGTCCGGTAAATTGTCCTTGATCTTGCGAAGCTCCGAAAATGTAATAATTCTAGTCATACTCTCTAAGTTTTTAAATGGTAAATGATCAGGAATATGTTCTAAAGTTATAAAATTCTTTTTTGAAAAACAATGAATTTTATACAGGATTATCAAAATATTCCACTATATAATGCGATAGACACAATTGTAAGCGCTATTACTCCAATAATTATCTTTGCCCTTTCTTTGTCATAGACAGGCATTTGGAGCTTCCGTTCAGGAACTTTCAGAATATACCGGCGAGAGGTTAAATAAATATAATACACTAAAAAACCGGTAAAAACGCCCCAGATTGCGCCGCCAACAACATCGGACACGAAATGAACGCCGAGATAAATGCGGGAATATGCCGTTATGGCAGCCCATATTATCATCACAACGGTGAGGCGCCTGTACCTGAACAACAAAGATGTAAAAGCAACTATCCCGAAACCGTTGGACGCATGGTTGGAGATAAATCCGTAGCTGCCTCCGCGATATCCTTTTACAATTTCTACATACGTTTGAAAATCGGGATGATGCGTCGGACGCAATCTTTCGAAGTAGGGCTTGATCAAAGTGGCGGGGATATAATCACACAATATTCCGACCAGTGAAGCACAAAAAAGAAACAGAAGAGCCTCTTTCCATTTTATTTTATATACAAACACAACAAGTCCCGTTACAGCCAACGGCAACCAAACGAGTTTGCCGCTGTATATCCACATAAATGTATCCCAATAGTCTGTATGGCGACTGTTTAACCACAGGAACAGGTCTCTTTCGTAAGGCAATATTTTTTCTACAAGGCTCATCTATGCGTTTTTCTTTTAGATGGGTGGCGATTATATTACTTCCAGTTTTTCGCGCTGGATCCAGCCCACGCTACCGTTGTCTATTTCTATTTCGAACCAGTTACGGTCTTCTTTGGTTATGTAAACCCTGGTTCCGGCATGCAGGACAAACAGTTCTTTACTGTTGATATCAGGCGAACTTACCACAGAGGCCGAACCTGCCGTTATAACGGCGGTATCTCTGCTCTCAATCCTGTTTTTTTGACTGAAAGAGAATACGTTGGTAAATACGACGATTACCAGTGACGCCATTCCCGCATAAAAGGCGGCCTTTTTCATTACAATGAGGCGACTGAAAAAGAATGCAACCAAAGAAGCAATAAACAGAAGAAAAGCCGCCACCGACATCACAGCCCAGGTGTTTGAGCCGAACAGGTTTTGCACAGCCCTTAACCATATACCCAGGAAGAAAGTATCGGCCACCAGTATCTTGTCTTCTATTTTGGTTGATAAATAATCCAGATTATGACGGATATCCCTGTCTCCCGGAGCAAGCAACAAAGCTCTTTCGTAATTTAAGCGGGCATGAGCCAGATCATTTACGCGAAAATAGGCATTTCCAAGATTATAATATAATTGGGCAGACTCCAGTCCCTTTTCTTTTTGTTCTGTTTTCCGGGCCTCCAGTATTTCAATTGCCCGGTTGAAATCCCCTTCGTTATAAGCTATGATCGCTGCATCGGATGCATTTCCGGTCTGTGCCGAAGCAATAGTATCCGTAGCCATTACAGGCGCAGGATCCTGTGCCGTAACAACCGTATATATGGAAAACAGGAATAAGCAAAATAATATAACTCGTTTCATCAGGCCTTATTTTATTTTTTTGATTGTACTTTCCATTTTACCTATGGCGTCCACAGTATCATTGTAGAGGCCGTCCATCGCATGTCCCGATTCGGACGGAGCATAACGCGCAAACTCGCCCGTATCGAGTATGTTTATAAACTGGTTAACAAGTTCGTCTCCTATCCCGTATTTCAGCAGTTCATTCTCTATATTCTCCCTGTTCAGTCCGGCAACGGGGATCGTTAGCTTGTCACTCAGATAACCCCATACCGCGCGTAGTATCTCTTCATAAAAGCTGTCTTTCTTCTGAGCCTGCAAATATTGTTTAGCCTGCTTCAATCGTTTGGTAGCCACCTTGTTAGCCTTTTTTGTACGCATCAGGGCTATATCGGCGTTTGCTTTTATCTGTTTCCGGTATGCGACGGAGAATACAATAAACAATACCAGAGGAATCAGATACCAGAGAATATATGCTAACGAACCGACAAAGAAATTCCGGGGGTCGGTAAACGAATAATCCCCTGTCTTCACATAACGGATATCCTGTTCTATTTTCAGTTCTTTCTGGATGGAATAACTGGTCGAAACATTTTTACCCGCATTCGGATCTTTATCCACGTCAAGCGTGTATGACGGAGACGCCACCGTTTTATATGAATTGGTTTTGGTATCAAAATATGAAAATTCGATGGCGGGTATTGTAAACTTACCGGGATGACGAGGGATAAACATATACTCTATCGATTTGGTACCGGACAATCCGTTTTCGGTCAGTTTAAAGGCATTTTTCACAACAGGGTCGTAAATCTCAAAATCTTTGGGAAACTTTATTTCCGGATTCTTTATTAACTTCAAGTTACCGGTACCTGTTATATCCAGATTGACAGTTACAGCATCGTTCGCTTTTACTTTTTCGGCTGAAATAGACGGTTTGAAAGAAAAATCCCCTACGGCGCCCGAAAAGTCAAGCGGCTTGTTTTGTGCCGGCAGCGCAGAAACATCTACGGTAACGGCGCCGGTCTTTAGCGTCTTTTTGGCTTCCGTCATGACTTCCTGAGGCCCGAAAAACGTCTGTACTTTCTTGCCGGAAGCCACTTCAAATACTATCTCCATTGTGCCGGACGGTATCGTTATTTTACCCGAACGCTGAGGAAACAACAACGTCTTTTTTACATCCACAACGTAATAGTTGCGTCCCTTGTAATGTTCCAAAGACATTTGACGATTTGCCGACAATTCAAAATCTTCGGTCATAAATCCCTCAAACTCGGGAAACTGAATTTTGCCTACATCTCTTATATTCAACACTGTATAAAAACGGAAAGTTACCGTAACAGCTTCCTGTTCCTTTACCCTTGTCTTTGAAAATATAGCTCTTACAAACGCATCGTCGGGGTCGACATTTCCGGCTGTGGACGAAGACGTGGTTGGCCTTGCCTGTTGTCCCGGTTGTTGCGGCCGGGCATTCTTGTCGGGCGGCAATACTGTTATCTGCGCCGTGTTCGATTTGTAGTTGCGCCCGTTCACCTTTACCGATGCTGAAGGCAAGGTGAACGTACCCTCTTCTTTAGCCATCAATAAACAGGTATAGGTTATATTACTTTCCGAAGTTATTTTCCCATTGATATTTGTCGAACTGTACATCTGCGATATGGAAGGTTCGTAAAGCATGTCAAAGCCTTTAATTTCATCGGGGATCTGAAAATCCCGGCCTTCGCCTCCCTTTAATACATATTGCAACCGGACTTGCGCGCCCTTTACCGTGGTGGCGGGAGCGCTAATGACAAAGGTGACGTCGTCGGCATATATTCCGGAAATGCTTGCGAGTAACAATATCAATAAAATACAATACTTTTTCATCACTCTATTTACTCTTTGTTATTTTATCAGGTCTGTTTCTATTCGGATTACAAAAGTAATAACTTTTTATATTGCTTTCAGGTCTTGCACCCGTATTATTACAGGGTCCAGGCTCAATGTTTTTTCACTTTTGACGGCTTCATCATATATATTTCCCCACATATCGCGTACTTTCCGGCCTGTCGAAGTAGAATATTCCACAGATATCCGTCCTTCAGGTATTGTCAACTGTCCGGTATTGCGGGGTTGAAGGATTAACCTCCTTAAATCGACTACTTTATAAGTCTTTCCGTTCACAATTTCTTCTGTAAACGCTTTCCGCGAACGGGTAATATCAGTAGAATAAAAATCTCTTGTGTCCGGAAAATCGGCGCTGATTATACGCTTGATCTCCTTTGTTGTATACAGGCGGTATGCCAGCGTCAACGTATCGGACAGGTTCATACTCTGTCTTGGAACGACAGTTCTTACAAACGCATCAATCCCGTCCGCAATTTCTTTTGGGGACTTAACCTCTATTTTTGTTGTTCCGGCCTTGTATTTTTTGCCGTTTACCGTTATTTCAGCCTTGGGCAATGTATATATCCCTTCTTTTTGCGCCTCCAGATAATAGGTGGAAGCGGCCACGTATGTAACAACACGCTTGCCATCCTTGAATTTGACAAATCTTGACGACGATACCGACGGGCCGTGCAATATGGAAAATCCCTCCGCGTTTTTTATTATTACCGGTTTTCTTGCATCATTACTGCTTTCAATGACATAGTCTACCCTGAATTGCTCCCCTGTAAATACTGTTTCGGGCGCTTTAATATTTATCTTGATACTTTGACCCGGAGCCGCCGATAAAAAGGGGAACAGTGAAACAATTACCAGGAGAAACCTGCAAACTGAATAACCATATTCTTTTTTCTTCATCACCAGTCTTTGTTTTGTTTCCTGTTATTTTCGTTCTTTTGTTTGCGTTCCTGTACTTTAGCCTGTTTCACACGCTCTTGTGTATCTTTTTCGTCCTGTTCTATCGCTTGCAATATCTGTTGCATATTTTCCCGGGACATTTGGTTCCGGTCTTGCTCGTCCTGTTTCTGATCCTGTTTGTCTTGCCTGGGATCCTGTTTTTGATCCTTGTTTTGATCCTGTTTCTGATCCTTGTTCTGATCTTTCTTTTGGTCTTTATCCTGATTCTGATCCTGGTTTTCTTTATCCTTGATCATTTTCTGTACCACAGCCAGATTATAACGGGTTTCCTCATCTCCAGGATTCAGGCGCAAGGCATTTTTATAGGCTTCCATCGACAGTTTAAGGTTATCGGCCTGTTGTCCGCTCTGTTGAGGCTGTTGCCCCTGAGCCGCCTGCATTTGCCGGGCTTTTTCACTCCCTTTCTTTTTCAGGAATGTATTGCCCATATTACTCCATGCGGCGCCCGTCTTCGTTTCATCTTCATTTTCCAGCGTCAGGTAATGCCGGTACTCTTTTTCCGCATCGTCCCATCTTTGCTGCTTGTAATATGTATTGGACAGATTGAAAGAAGCTTCTTTCGAACTCGCATTTTCTTTTAATGCATTGACATATTCAGTTTCAGCAGCGCCGTACCGTTGTTCATTATACGCTTTGTTTCCGGTACGCACAGCTTTCCGCACCCCTTTTTGAGCGAATAAGCCGACAGCTATGAATGCAAATAATGTTATAAATACAATCTTTTTCATCATTCCAAATTACAATCTCAATTATTTGAACAATCTAATATTTCTGAATATCCTGTTCTTCTTGTCAAACACGCATATCTCCAATAGTAGGAATGCCAGCATAGCCCATGCAAAGATCTGGTATTTTTCGTCATATCCGGAGTATGCAATCCCGTCTATTTCTTTCTTCTGTAATTTTTCCAATTCAGCCTGCAAACTCTTTAACGCACTGTTTGAATTATCGGCATGCGCATAAAGGCCTTTTCCCGCTTTTGCAATCAGGCGGCACATTTCTTCGTTCAACTTCGTGACAACAGGCTGCCCCTGCGTATCGCGTTTCATATTGGCAGAGCCTTCCGATACAGGTATCATGGCCCCTTGGGTAGTACCTATACCCACCACATTCACATGTACGCCTTTATCGGCAACACGGGCGGCGACTTCTTCCGCGTTACCCTCATGTCCCTCCCCGTCGGTGATTAGCACAATAGCTTTGTCTATTTCCGTATCATTAGAGAAGCAACTCATACTGATATCAATAGCGCTGCCTATTGCCGTGCCCTGAACAGGCACAAGACCAGGGTCTATCGTTTCAAGGAATAATTTAGCCGACTGGTTGTCGGGAGTAAGCGGTAACTGGATAAATGCCTCTCCGGCAAATACGACAATCGCCACTTTATCATCCTTGCGCTCGTCTATGATACGCGTCAATATTTGTTTTGCCTTGGCCAACCTGCTTGGTTTGATATCTTCGGCCAGCATCGAATTGGATACGTCGACAGCAACTACAAGTTCTATACCTTTTTTATCCACTTTCTCCACCCTGGTACCGAACTGCGGACGGGCAAGAACCACAATACCGAAACCTATGGCAACAAGTGTGAGCCAGAATTTCAGATACGAACGTTTCAACGAGAGTTCAGGCATCATTCTTTTTACCAAGGCGAGAGTTCCCAGTTTCTCCACGCTTTTTCTCTTCCTTATATTCAGAAAGATAAAGCCTGCTATAAAAACAGGAACGGCAAAAAATAAATATAGATATTCGGGATTCGCAAACTTAAACATATTTTTTTACAGTTACGAGTTACAAGTCAAGAGCCACAGGCAAATCGTATGCCTCATACCCAAACCATTCACTCATTCATAATTTATTTTTCGATTACAAGTTACGAGCCGCTTCGCGCTGATAACAGCTAGCAGTTCTTCGCTTGTTTATAATTACTATGGTATATTCCTCAACCAGGTGCGGCGCAAAAGCAACTCCAAACCAACCAAAGCCAAAGCAAAAATTGCAAACGGGAGATAAAGTTCTTTGCGTTTCGTTACCGTATTCACACTTATATGAGTTTTCTCCATCCGGTCTATTTCGTCATATATCTCCCCAAGACTGGTATTGTCAGTCGCACGGAAATATTTGCCATCGGTAATTGCGGCGATCTCGGTCAATGTACGCTCGTCAAAGTCTCCCGATACCTGCATTGTCTGCATGCCGTAAGGAGTCATTATCCTCGCATTGGCCGTACCCCTCGAACCTACGCCGATTGTATAAACACGTATATTATAAGACTTTGCCAATTCGGCTGCCGTCAGTGGCGCAATCTGTCCGGCATTGTTCGACCCGTCGGTCAGAAGTATAATAACCCTTGATTTGGATTTACTGTCTTTCAGCCGGTTCACCGAGTTGGCCAGGCCAAGCCCGATAGCCGTACCGTCTTCTATCATTCCAAACTTGACTTCGCTCAATAAATTCAATAATATACGGTGGTCTGTTGTAAGCGGGCACTGGGTAAAACTTTCGCCCCCGAAAATCACCAAACCGATCCGGTCATTCGGCCTGTCGTTTATAAATTCGGCTGCTACCTTCTTTGCCGCTTCGAGACGGGTCGGAGAAAAATCCTGCGCCATCATGGTTCCTGAAATATCAAGAGCCATCACAATATCAATCCCTTCGGAATTTGAAATATCCGAGGAATTTACACTTTGAGGCCGGGCCAGAACAATTATAACCAGCGCTATTGCTATCGACCGCAACAAAAACGGTAAATGGCGCAAGTAAACTCTTATTGTCGAGGGCGCTTTTTCCAAAGCAAAACCCGAAGACATCTTGAATGTAGCCTGCATCCTGCTCAATCTGACGATATACCACACAATAAGCGGTATCAGCAACAAGAGCAGGTATAAATATTTCGGATTGGCATATACTATATCCATCATATATCTTTCGCTTTGTTTTTATCTTCTTTATTTTCTGTTTCTTTCGGAGCCTGAACTTCCGGCAAATCTTCTTTTTGCCCTTCCAATGCCTGATGTTCTTCTATTTTAGTCTGGTTCACAAACAGATAGGCATTTACAAGACTTAAATCATTCTCATCCGCAAACGGAGTATATTTGGCAAACTTGACAAGGTCGGCAAGTTTCAAGATCTGGGACAGGCCATCAGTCGCCGATTTGGTATCGGTTGCCAGATGCACGGCAACAATGATATCTTCGGAAACCATCTCCGGAGCGTCTATATTAAACCGCCTGTCGATATACTCGCGCAGAATATCTGTAAGCGCCGTATAGTACTCCTTTTCCTGACCTTTTTGCCACAACCGGGAAGTTTTCAGTTTGTCCAGGCCTTGCAGAGCAATCACATGAGGAGGCAGGATCACTATTGGAGTAAAGAAGTACCCTTTGTTTCTTTTCCTTATATAGAAATATATGGCAAGCCCGACAAGAGCAAGCACAAGGAATACAATCAAGGGAATATACAGATAGTCCAGATAGTCATGCCATACAAACGGCGGCGCCTGTACTGTCTTT
Source organism: Prevotella sp. (assembly GCA_031273295.1). Taxonomy (GTDB): domain Bacteria; phylum Bacteroidota; class Bacteroidia; order Bacteroidales; family Dysgonomonadaceae; genus Dysgonomonas. Next base: position 5,646 of record JAISSD010000106.1, on the reverse strand, counting down.
ATATCCGATATCTGAAGCTTTTCAAAATCAATGGAATCGGTCTGATGCTCCTTCAACTGTTCCAGATACGCCAAAGATTGTTCCGATAATTGCGGCGCGGAAACTTTCAGTCCGAAATCGTTAGTCCTAAGCGTATCGGCCCCGTCAATCACCTGCATGTATGGCACGTGGTAGAGCGTGGAGTCGAACGAAGTCACAACATACTTCCGGCTGACAGTCATCACCTCCGTCATCACCGTATCGGGTTCCAGCATTTTCAATACCTCGATGCCGGTTATCAGCGTATCCTGATAAGCAGGGAAAATAATATTCCGTCCTTTGGGAGCGATGACCTCCACATTTATGATGGCCTGTTCGCCTATCAGTATATCGGAAGGCTGTATTGTCGCTCTCACAGTAGCTCTCTGCGCATACAGCGAAAAACTCAGGCAACAGAGCAAGCCTGGCAATAGGATATTTTTTAGTTTCAACATATTTTAATCTGCCAATTTGTTAATGTACCGATATTGATCCTGTTCTTGCATTAATATACGCCGGCAAACCGGCATATTCTCACATTAGTAAATTATTTTAGCTTCTTTTCTTGAACAAAGCCATCAACGCCTTCACATAATCTTCGTCGGTACGGACAGAAACATTATCGACCTTGCTCCGATTGAACGAAGTCTGCATGTTTTCCTGCTGTTTATTCCACCAGTCCCGATATATCCGGCGCACTTTCCGTGAAGAAGTATCTACCCAGCGCTCTGTACCTGTTTCCGCATCCGTAACCTTCATCAGCCCTACGTCCGGAAGCCGGGTTTCAAGATCATCATATACCTGCAAGGCTACAATATCATGCTTGCGGTTGGCTATAGTCAACGCATTGTCATAATCCGCAATGTCAATAAAATCGGATATCATAAATGTCGTACAGCGTTTTCTGATAACGTTCGTCAGATATTTAAGCGCCATTCCCACATCGGTTTTGGCGCTATCCGCCTGAAAGTTTATCAGCTCGCGGATAATGTACAATATATGCTTCTTCCCTTTCTTGGGAGGTATGAACTTCTCTATTTTATCAGAGAAGAAGATAACCCCGATTTTATCATTGTTTTGTATGGCCGAAAAGGCAAGGGTCGCGGCAATTTCGGTTACTACATCACGTTTGACGGAATTCCTTGTTCCGAAATCCTGACTGGCGGATACATCTACAAGAAGCATTACCGTAAGTTCCCGTTCTTCTTCGAATACCTTTATAAAAGGCTTGTTGTAGCGGGCAGTCACGTTCCAGTCTATATCGCGTACATCGTCTCCGTACTGATATTCACGCACTTCCGAAAAAGCCATCCCCCTGCCTTTAAAAGCAGAATGATATTGCCCTGCGAATATATTGCGGGACAACCCCCGGGTCTTTATCTCGATCTGACGTACTTTTTTTAATAATTCGCTTGTTTCCATCTTGTTCAGTTATCGGTAAACGGTGTTGTAAACCAAAGCTATTTACCTGTTCCGGTTGTTTTTAATATCGAAAATAGAATTCTTGCCGCTTCATCCATATCCTTATAATCGGCACAAAGAGAATCCTCCATATATAATCGATATCTTTCGGTAATGACAGCCGGTATTTTTGTTTCCAAAACTTCTTTATATGCCATATTCAATTTCGATGAAAGATCCGTAGCGAAACAGCGCCTTTTGCCTCACCTGTAAAAATTTCACATCCGGGAAAACTGTTTAAATTTTCCACGAATATTTCCTTGTGCAAATAACGCCGGTATTTGGCGTTCGCCGGTTTCCGGTTCTTCATTCATTTTTAGAATCTGTTTAAATTTTTCGGGAATATGATCTTGAGATATAAAACGGACTGTTTTACAGTCAAAATTTTAGAGTTTGGCGGGCAAACGATAAAATTCCCGACAGATAAAGAGCCGTTTTAGAGTCCAAATGCTTCATTTACTAAAAAATTAAACAGTTTCCCGGTCTGTTTTTGTCCGGTTTTCTCTTTTCCCCGGATCCGATAGCTTGCCTGCTATTGTCACTTCACAAAAGAAAAAGCCAGCCTGAAAACAACCCTGTTTACCGATCAAGGTACTTCTATCTTGTTTAAGATTTCGCTGATTATCTCGTCTGACGTCGTATTATTTGCTTCCGCTTCGTATGTAAGTCCGATACGGTGGCGCAAAACATCGTGGCATACCGCACGGATATCTTCCGGTATCACATATCCTCTGCGTTTGATAAATGCGTATGCACGTGAAGCCAAAGCCAAACTGATGGATGCGCGGGGCGATGCTCCGAAACCGATCATCCCCTTCAACGATTCCAGTCCGTTTTCTTCAGGGAAACGTGTGGCAAATACAATGTCGACAATATATTTTTCAATTTTTTCATCCAGATAAACATCTCTCACGACATCGCGGGCGCTGATAATTTCATCCGCTTTCATAACCGGTATTAATTTACCATAATCACCTGCAAGGTTATTTCTCAGAATCAATTTTTCTTCCTCCTTTTTCGGATAATTGATTACCACTTTTAGCATGAAACGGTCTACCTGCGCTTCGGGAAGCGGATAAGTACCTTCCTGTTCAATCGGATTTTGAGTAGCCATTACCAGAAACGGGACAGGCAATCTATATGTCTTTTCGCCTATTGTCACCTGGCGTTCCTGCATGGCTTCGAGCAAAGCGCTCTGTACTTTTGCCGGAGCGCGGTTAATTTCATCCGCCAACACAAAATTTGAAAATACAGGTCCGTGTTTCACAAAGAATTCTTCAGCCTTCTGACTGTAGATCATCGTACCGATAACATCGGCAGGAAGCAAGTCGGGAGTAAACTGTATACGGCTATACTTGGCGTCAATGAGCGACGCCAGCGATTTAATAGCCAGTGTCTTCGCCAATCCCGGCACCCCTTCAAGCAGGATATGCCCATCGGCTAACAAGCCTGTCAAGAGTGATTCCACAAGATGCTTTTGTCCCACAATCACTTTATCCATACCCATTGTGAGAGATTCCACAAATGAGCTTTTGCTCTGTATTCTTTCGGTAAGTTCTCGAATGTCAACTTGCGCCATACTATTATTCTGTTTTGCGTTTATATTTATTGTTTGATTTTTCCTGTTTATTGTCTCAGCCTTATGAATGACCTCCAATAATTTTCGCTCGTCACCATGGATAATTCAACCTTATTCACTAAGCGTGACAAAAATAGAAATGTTAAATCTGAAAACCGACAATTCGGAGTTAAAAAAAATTAAGCGGAATGAAGTATTTAAACCTGTAAACCAAGTATTATTATTTTTTGAGGTAAAGATATATCAAACATCAAACTTGCATATCTAAAAAAAATAAACTTCTAGAGATTCAGGCGTTTTCAAATGTGATCTCTGTAAAATTTGAAAAGCAAAGTTTTTTTTGGTATAAATACGGGAAAAGTTGTACCTTTGCAGATTAATTTTTCAAATGTATTTTTCGAAATATTTGTATGGCAATGAATAAACTATTATCATTCATCGCAAAAGAAACAAACGGCAGGTGTTATACCTCGTTTAAGTTTTGCCACGATGGAGTGGAGGTGCTTTCTATTGCATACGAAGATAAGGTTGGCGATAAAATTAATTTGAAAAAACACGGCGAAACCGATCGTTTTATTACTCGAATGAGAAGGTAAATTGCAGAAAGCAACAACGATTTACATAAAAAATAAATTATGGTTTTCGTGGAACAAAGGGAAACGGAACATATATTTCGCAAATTGGATTTAAGCGATACAGGTATTTTTTCATATTTTCCTGATGATTTCGTGGAACAGCCGGAAGAACATGATGCTATAATAATGGCGCAAGCGAATAAGGGGCGTCAAAACAAAAACAATAACAATTATGCGAGTCAAATTAAGTAAAGCTGTTAAAATGTTTTTTGGAAATTCTTCCTTGGAAATGGTTTATTTTGAAGCGATTGCCAATGCTTTAGATGCAGGGGCAACCCAAGTAGATATTGTCATTTTCGCAAAAGATTATAGCCAGCCCGAAACTTTAACCATTAAAATTTCCGATAACGGAGTTGGATTTACGGATGAAAGATTTGGCAAATTCAGTAATTTGTTTGATGTCGATGATACAACACATAAAGGTTTAGGTCGATTGGTTTATCTATGTTATTTTGAAAAAACATTTATTTCGAGTAATTACAATGATTATTTTTGTCGAACATTTGAATTTTCCGATGCTTTTGATGACAAAAGCGAAATTACTGAAAATAAAGACAAGAATAAAAATGGAACAAAACTTTCAATGTCGGGCTATACTTTGGGACGTTTACGACAATATAATTATTTGCAGCCTCCATATCTCAAAAATAAATTCTTGGAAAAATTCTACTCTCGTTTCTTCAAATTCAAACAAGCAAAGCAGGCAATTGAAATTTCAATAACAGCAACAATTGATGGTAAGACTTCAACTGCTGTTTTATCAACAACTGAAATTCCTGATTTTAAATTTATTAAAGTAGAACATTCTCTTGATTTCTTTTCAAGTGTAGAACTTTATTATCATATAGAGGAAGTTCCACACGAAGTAAGTAGTGCAATCACTGCAATTTCTGTAGATAATCGAACATATCCAATAGACATTATTGCATCCGAAAATTTTCCGGTTGGTTATAAAATGGTTTTTCTTTTATTTTCCGATTATTTTAACGGTCAAGTTGATGCTGCTCGTGAAACAATAAATATGCCGGAACTCGAAAAAGTCAAAAAATTATTTAGAAGTGAAATCGCACAAATCATTGATAAAGAAGTGCCACAAATTACACAGCGAAACCAAGAAAGAAAACAACACCTGATAAATCGATTTCCTCACTTGAATGGTTATTTCGAGATTGACGGAATTGGCTATACTTCTGAAGAAGATTTACTGAAAAAAGCACAGGAACAGTTTTTCCGGGCACAAAGAAAGATACTGGGCGCCTCCCATTTGACAGAGGAACAATTTAAGGAATCATTAGAATTATCGTCGCGTGCATTAACCGAATACATTATGTTCAGGCAAATAACTATCGATAAACTAAAATCTTTTGATAAAAACAAATCAGAATATGATATTCATAACTTGATTGTTCCAAGACGGGAACAATTTGAAGGCAGTAATTTACAGAATGATTTGTATCGTAACAATGTTTGGATCCTTGACGATAAATATATGACATACGACACCGTTTTGAGCGAAGCAGATATGTCGAAAGTCATAAATGTAATTACAGAAGGGGAAGTTGTCGAAAAAGATGATGATAGACCTGATATTGCTTTGATTTTCTCGGGAAATCCAGATGACGTGAAAGAAGATAAAAAAGTTGATGTAGTTATTGTAGAATTAAAAAAGAAAGGACTTTCTACAGAGTTAAATTCAATTGTGGAAATACAATTGGAAAATCGAGCGCGTAAATTAATGCAGTATTACAAAAATAAAATTCAACAAATATGGTTTTATGGTATTGTTGAATTTAACGAGGAATACGAATTGCATTTAGAAGCGGATTATCATAGGCTTTATTCGAAAGGGAAAGTTTATTATCGAAATAAAGAAGTTGTATTACAGAGAAATCCACGCATTTCTCTTCCAATAGGTATTTTTATAATGGACTTTGAGGCTGTTGTAGATGATGC
>JAISSD010000265.1 GCA_031273295.1 Prevotella sp. | reverse complement strand
GTAGCCGTATCGACTTTGGCAACATAGCCGATTTGCTCGTAATCGGGATTAATCTCAACCGGTCCCGCATACGAAGTTACATAAGCGTAACCTTCGTGGAACTTGATATAACGGCAATTCGGAATGTTGATTTGTCCCAAGCGTTTGACGGAATATTTATCCATCACTTCCACTTTGTTGGAACAATTAATCACGGCATACAACTTGCTGCCATAAATGCCGATGTCGTTGCCCACATCGCCCAATTCTTTGGGAACGGTGGGGTTGGCGGATGCAAAAATGTTGCGATGATACTCACCGGCAGTCAAATCCATATAATCGAGCGTGGACTTGTTACTGCCCATATTGCCCTCATTGAGCAGGTAGAAACCGATGATTTTGGTTTCCGTAACGCTGTCCACCGCTGTTGTGTCGGGTGGCGTGACAGGAATAATTTCGGGCGGAAAAATTTCCGACTCTTCGCGGCAGGAAGCCATCAGGAGGCATAATCCTGCAATCAATAGAAATAAACTTTGTTTTCTCATATATCCAATTTTAATATTAGTTTATAATTTCGCCCCGGCATCGGGTAATTCAATACTACATCATATTGCTGATTGAGAATATTGTTTACCTCGATGGATATTTTCGTTGTCATTGCGGGCTTGACCCGCAATCCCCTGTTGTTTCGGGGGATTCCCGCCTTCGCGGGAATGACAAAAGACAGCGTTAAATCGTGTGTGTACCAAGGCTGTTCGTAGTTTTCACGAATGTTGGACGAATTATGATAGCGTTCGCCCACATAAATAAAACTGTAATTCAAATTCCACGACCGCCAAACAGTATTGACAATGGCAGAGCCGCTATGCCAAGGAATATAAGCAATTTGCCCTCCATAAGCGATTTTTTCGGTTTCGGTTTTGGGCTTGGTAAAATCTTGTGCCTTTTGAAAAGTATAATTTAGGCTTGTATTTATCTGAACGCTTGCGGATAATTTCCACGCTATTTGTCCCGAAATATCCACTCCGCGAATTTCTACATTGCCTAAGTTCATCATCATCCAGCGGTATTGTCCGTTGCCTTTGGGTACGGCAATAATTTTGTCGGTTACTTCGTTGTAATAGGCATCTGCACGGAAAGTTATGGTGGCAAGGGGATTAATCCCCTTGTCATTTTCCAATGATTTATCATATTGAAATCCCAAATTGTATTGCGTGGTATATTCGGGGCGAAGTTTAATATTACCAATATCGGTGTAATATAAGTCGTTGAAAGTCGGCATTCGGAAAATTCGTTTGTAAAATGCCCGCAGACGTAGAGGCGAAAGATTTTTCGCCCTTGCAAACGGTTTGTAGGACAGAAAAACGGCGGGGGTATATTCCTGTTTGTCAACCGGTCTGTTTCCATGTTTGACGTTTTCAAAAATAAAAGTCCCCAGCAAGCTCGCCTGCACTTTCAATCGCGGCCACTCGAAAGCCGTAGCCAATGCCGCCAAGACGGTATTGCGTGTGGGGTAAACAAAATCTTTTAAATTGGAATTTAGTGTATTCCACTGATAATCGGCTGATAAACTCACATCCCAATTGGGGAGGATAGTATATTTATTGGCAAACGAAGCATAAATTTCTTGTTGCAGAAAAGCATTGTCTAAATACATCAGCGTGGTGTCGGGATTGAGGTAGCGCATCCAATCGTTGGCGTATTTCAGATTGACCAGTATATCGTAATTGGCAAATAGTTGCTTTTGAAAACTGCCTTGTGTGAAAAAGTTTCTGTCCCATTGCCGTTGTGAACGTTTCCAGACATTATTTACAATAGCGCCGGGGATTCCTTTTTCCGAATCATAAAAATAGGCTTTGATGTTCCATTTGCCTTGTTCGATAAAGCCATGCAAGCCGCCTTCTAAACGCACGGAATGAATATCGCCGTTTTGGCGGACGGCTGTTGTGTCCCACGCTATCGTTCCTTCGGGTAATCGTTTATGATAACGAAATTTGTATTTTCCGGAAGAATAAATGTATTCGGCATTAACGTTGAACGCAATGTCTTCAGTCAATTTCTGTTCCCACAGCACAGACGGATTCACGAGGTCGAAAGAGCCGGTACGGAAAAAAGATTTGATATTCGTGTTTTTTCCGTTTTCAAATTTGGGACGACGAGTGCGCAAATAAATTGTTCCTGCCGAGCCGAAATCTTTGGCAGATTGGAAAATTTCACTTTTCTGTCCGTTGTAGAGCGATATTTCTTCGATATTGTCTAACGAAAATTTACCCAAGTCAATTTGTCCGTTCTGTGCATTGCCGAGTTGGATGCCATCGTAGAAAACCCCCATGTGGTTAGTACCCATGCTGCGGATATCGACGGTTTTCAGTCCGCCGATGCCGCCGTAATCTTTGATTTGTACGCCGGAAAAGTAGCGAATAGCATCCGCAACCGAAAAACTGTTGAGGGATTCCAACTTTTCGCCGGATAACCGTTGCGAAGGTATCACCTCACGATAGCGGTCGGCAACAACCGTCACTTCATCCAACATCCGGATGCTGTCTAATTTGTTTTGCGCAAAAGTAATCGTACCATACGCAAGCAATATGCCTGCGCCAAACGCTCTACCTAAAAACATAAAAAGCCGTTTTAATTTGACAATCAAACAGCTCTCGATAAAAAACAATGATTGGGATAAACGTGTAAAGTCAAATAAATGACCTTCCTTGTTTGTCTCAAGCTCTATTCCTCGAAAGCTTTAAACTCAATCTCTTGGCAGGTCTTCTGACTTACTTCATCTTTGAACGCCCTTCCCATTCCTTATCGGAACAGTGGATTTGAGTATTGTTCAAAGACTTTGGCGAAGCTTACAGCAGCGGGTCTGTTCAGGATTTACACCTGATTCCCTTTTCATCACATTTCCGTAGATTCGGAAATAATGACACCAAAATCGGGGCAAAG
>JAISSD010000295.1 GCA_031273295.1 Prevotella sp. | reverse complement strand
CACATCGAATTTCACCCGTCGGTCGCCGGTTTCGGTCGCAGACGCCGTTTTCCTTGCCACCAGCAATTCCTCGTCCGGATTGCCCGAATTCTTGAACATGTAGATGGTAATGTCGTTAATCTCGATTTCGCCGGGCGTTGCAGGCACATCAGTCTCCGGCTCGGTTGCATCGCCAATCGCATAAGTAATACTCTGACGGGGCGCAGGAAAACTGAAAGTCAAAGTCCCTGTCTGGCCAACTGTCTCCGGTCTGGAGACGCTCTCCTCGCTGCTGCAACCGGATAACAATCCGGCGGCAAGAAGGATTACTGAAAGAATAGATTTTTCCATAAGTTTGAATTTTGTTCGTGAATTTGAATAAGTATATATTATCCAACAAATATATTGAATCCGGTTGGATAAGCTGTTGCAGATTTCCGCCTTTTTATATCCAATTAGCGGAATTATGATGCAGGCCTGAAATTTGTAGTAGCCATGGCGCGCCACGTCTCTGCAAATCCCGCGTTTTTGCCCGTAGAACATCCATAGCAATAGAAAAAAGCGCCCCGCACAAAACCCAAACCTCGAAGAGGTTTCACCCCTGTCTGTCTGTGAATCCCTACGGGGAAACAATAGTATCTACACATCTTTTTGATATATTTTATCAAAAAAGATATTGGCTTTATGCAATGAAATACAATTGTTTTGGAGATGAACGTCCCGACAGGCGTTATATTGTAATGATCAAACAGTCGATGCAACATTCTCAAAGACCTTCCGCCGGACTTTCCATACCGTCACCGGCTATGCCCGCCAAGGATGCATCCCTGCTTTACAGGTTATTTATTTTTCAGCACTATGCAGAACCTGTCTTTTCTATTGAGATGAATGCCCCGGGACAAAAACATTTGACATAAAGTGATTTCAGCAGTTTACTTGTCCAGAAACCAAGCAGTTAAATCTGCAAGTCCCTGCAGACTTTGTGTCCCAAACTAAAAAATAAAACAATAAATTTTTTCTTTCCGTTTTAATTCAATACTTTTGTGGCGCTTTGCAATGCTCGCTTTCCTGTTACAGTTTTTAAAGTATTATTTTATATATAAAAAATTATATCTATGAAACCTGTAATGTTATACGGATTGATAATCAGCTTGTTCCTAAGTTTCGGCTCGTGCAAAAACACGGACGAAGAGTTCCAGCCTGACGACGCCCTGCCTCCGGTCCCGGAAGGCTATGTGCGCATGCAAATCATTGTTCCGGGACTTAACCCGGCGTCTACCTACGCCCCGGATGAATCCGGAGTATCGGAAATTGATGTGCTGGTCTTCGATTCAAACGACAAATACCTGTGCCGCGCGTATGCTCTGGGTCAGGACATTACCGGCGCCGGCAACACAAAGACTTTTGACGTGGACCTGGGAACCGCCGCCAAAACGGTCAACGCTTGTGTAATGGTTGTTGCCAATGCGCACGATGCGGTTGACGCAGCCGGTTTTACCTCCTCTACCACCACGGAAAACGCCATGGAATTACTGGAGTTCACACTTCCGGGTGCATGGCCTGTAGACGGCAGCAAGCTTTTCCCGATGTGGGGCATGGACGAGATCAATCTATACGATACAGGTAGCATCCCGTCCATCACCATGATACGAAGCGTGGCGGGGATAGACGTGGGGGTTAACTTCAACGGTACGGATGCAGCCCAGGGCTTGGAGACAACTTTTACCCTCGAGTCGGTCAGGCTGTACAATTCCCCCGACAAAGGCTCGGTGGCGCCTTATAACGGCAAGTATGACTCTACAAATAAAAAAGTTACCGCTCCGTCCATACCGGACGGTGCAGTCGCCAACGCGACGGGAATCACTTATCCTGCCTCAACCGAAAACGGATTCGATACCGGCAAACTCTCGTGTACCGGCGCCATCTACATGTTCGAACAATACGCCGAGCCTGTCAACAACGACCGGACAAAACGTCCCTGCCTGGTCATAGGGGGCAAGTACAACGGTTCACAGGACGTCACCTACTATCGCCTCGACTTTGTCACTGGCAGCTATCCAAGCCAGACATTCCTGCCTGTTCTGCGCAACCACCGCTACCGCTTTGACATCACGGAAGTGAAAGGTCCGGGTTACGGGACAGTGCAGGATGCTTTTGATGCAGTCCCCTTCAACATGACGGTCAGCCTGTCCGCCATGAACGAATCGCTTGTCACTTCATATACATACGACGGACAGTATGCACTGGGGACAAGCCATGATTCATACAATCCTGACAACAGACAGCATACGGACACTCTGTATATATCCACCACTTATGGAAGCTACAGCGCCACTGCATCAACAGGCAATGGAGACTGGTTGAGATTCGGTTCTGTTCCCGGTAGCGGAGATACCTCCATTCCCGTCACAACAGTGTCGAATACGCCCGTCATGCTGACATTCAATGTCACTGAAAATGACAGTGGCTTACAGCGCGATGGTACTATCACCATTACCTCGGGCCTATTGACGAAAACAGTCTCTGTCACCCAGAAAAATACCGCTGACGGGTTCATGGTAACTCCGGCGAATTCAATCTCTTATACCAGTGGCGGAGCCAAAAACGATTTCAAGGTCACATCGTCCTGGAAATGGAATGTCAGGATCAAGGAAGACCCGGACGCCATTATTTCCGCTTTTACTTCCGGCGGGAATGCCGGGACAAACCTGACTTACAGTTTTACCATTGCCACCAGTAACTCACACTATGATATGCCTGATACCCCCGCCGCTACCCTTGTCTTCTTCAGTCCTGCCGGCGAGTTTCCGGAAGAGGAACGGACAGTCAGCATACCCGCACATGCAATCGCCTATCAGCCGTCCACCCACATGGGCTGGGCTGGAAGCAACATATACTGGGACCAGTCTCTCAGAGGCGGTAACGGCGCATTGACCTTTGCCAACACCCTGTCCAGTACCCCTGATTCCCCTATCGATCCGGAGACTTATCAGGGCGTATACTTTAAATTGGGCAGCCTTGTGGGTCTGGGTTCGAGCCCCAGTGCATGGGGCAGCAGTTGCCAAGTCTACGTACCCACATGGAATCCCGACGACCCAACCGCCTCTTCATGGGCAGGTACCAACGCCGGCAGCTCCAATCCCGTCTACACTGTCTGGACTGACATTCCGTATGTAAAGGACGGCAATAATTCCAACAAAAGCGTTGGCTATCTCACAAAAAACGATGCAACCCCTACCGTCGATAACGACAGCAAGGGAGGTCATGTTCCCGTTCCCGATAGAGCTGTTCTTCCTGCAAACATGAAAGGGGATATCTGCCGGTACCTGACACAGACAGGCGATGCTCCGGGCGCTGACGCAGGAACGAAATGGCGTATGCCTACTGCCACGGAATTCGGATCAGCGACGTCCGAATATTCAAAAGAGGCAAGCGGCTTCCGTAAGACAAGTAACCCCCGACCCGACGCGAATGGTTACAAGCCGTGGTTTCGCTTTTCCGGGTGCCGTCGCATCACCCCGACCGGCACGCTGTTTGATGTAGGCTCCGCCGGCTTCTACTGGTCTTCCACACCGACGAGCTACCTGAATATGACTGGTAGCACCGTGTCCTTCCCCACCTTCGATCGGACGTATGCCTTGACCGTCCGTTGTGTTAAAGAATAATAGCGTGGCAGGAAATGAATGAATCGCAATATCATCGAAACGGGTAAAAAATTTCAGTCGGAACATTACCGGTAGCAGGCAGCCTTAAAATGAAACAATAGAAAAACGGAGCGTAATTATTCAAGATACGTTCCGTTTTCCTTGTGTCCCGGAGAATTTAACCGGTTACTCCTCAACCGGATGCCGCTCGTTGTGGAAAAGTTCCGCAAACATATTGAAAATATATCACGGGAATTGTCAATAACAACGGTTGCAAGAAGCATTTTGGCGTATCGTTTCCGTAAGCGCAACGGCTAACTCTCTCAACTTAAAAATATCACCAGATAGATTTCACCGAATACACTTCCAGATTCTTCACTTCCATGTTGTTGCCCCAGAAATGGAATCCTTCCTTATTGTCGCCACGAGGCCTCCGTTCCATCGAATACGAATACAATCCACCGTCGATAAACACTTCGATTGATGTGCGGTCGATGAAAATGTCGGCGGTAAGTTCCATACTTGTCATATCCTGGGACGAATAGAATACGCCATTGATTGTATTAGCATTCATATCATAATCAATTATCCCTTGCCCGAACAAATTAAATCCCGCGCTTGTGGTATGCGACAATCTGAAAGTAGTTTTGATGCGCAGGCAACCGGCCTCATAGTACTCTTTCAACCTGCTGTTTGCATCTTCGGACGTCAGCGAACTCCATTTAGCCACAGGGGTAAATAACTGTTCCGTTTCCTTTACGGGCGCATTGACAAGCCGTATGCCCTCTTTGGTTGTCCGCAGCGTCAGTTCGGTAGGCAACAGCATCATACCGTTAAACGGCATATCCGGATGCGATATTCTCCCCCAGCCTATTTGAATGCGTCTGCCGTCGCTATCGGGAATATTGGTAAAAGTCTGAGCCGCGTAAATTGCGCCTGTAGTGTAAAAATATTTTCCGGCTTCGGGAGTAAACGTTTTCCCGTCAAATTTTCCCAGCATATATGTGCCTGTTGCTCCATACATCACCCACCTGGTATTGTTTTTGTCGCCATCTACAGGCAATTCGAACAGTTCGGGACATTCCCAGAATCCTGTCACATGGCTTTCGTAATTCCAGTCTTTGAGGTTTCGGGAAGTATAGATGGAATGTCCGTCGCGTTCGTTGAGCGCCATTACCCAGTGGTTGCCGGGCTTGTAGCGGAATACCTTGGGATCGCGTGTATCTTTACTGTTCCATTTTGCTTTGGAGTCTATCACCGGATTCCCCTCATATTTAGTCCATGTGCGCCCTTTGTCGTGGCTGTAGGCGATACATTGCACCTGTTTTTCGGGACTGTCGGCCGTGTAGACGGCGACCATGGCAGGAATATCGCCCTTGTTGAATCCGGCTGTATTATCGTGATCAATAACAGCCGAACCTGAAAACATCGCGCCCAGATGGTCGGGATAAAGCGCGACGGGCAATTGCCGCCAATGGACAAGGTCTTTGCTGACGGCATGTCCCCAGTGCATGTTTTCCCATTCATGTTCATAAGGATTGTGCTGATAGAAAAGATGATATTCACCATCGTAAAATACAAGTCCGTTAGGGTCGTTAATCCATCCCCGCTGTGTGGTGAAATGGAATTGCGGACGGTTTTTCTCCTTATACAGACTGTCTTGCCCTTCTATGACATTGTCCTGATAAATTTTACTTAGCCCTGCCGGATCACCGTCGTAGATTATTTTTATAGTCTTCCCTATCAGGGCGGATACATCGCAAAACACCCAATAGTCAGGCGCGTCGGGCGCAAGCCTTATCACAAACGAGCGTTCCTGCTTTCCGCCGGTTTCAAAAATCATTCTGCTCCGGTTTTCTTTCCGGGACACAGGCAGATTCAGATACTTTCCGATTACTTTTATGGATATGTCTCCGGCAAGGAGTGAAACAAGTCCGAACAGCATAAAACTGACGGCGAAAGCGATTCTTAAAATTGAATTCATGATTTATATTTTGCAAACCTGAAAATTGAAAATTAACCTATTGAATAATAGATCTATAAAAGAAAGAAATTGCAACGGGTAACGGTATGGAACCAAGCAAATCGCTTTGCACTACCCCGTTTTTCCATTATTTCAAATAACCCATAGCAAAGATAAAAATATAAATTCAATAATCCTAATTTGGATTATTCTGTCAATCTATCGAATATGCCGCTTCTTCCGATTTATACTTCACACGGAATATTTTTGTGCAGGAATACATTATAATACAATATAATACAACGCATGAAGTTCATCTGTTCATGCGTTTTTTACCATATACCTTCCATACACAAAACCATGCACGGTATAAATCCCGAAAAAAGGTCGCAGGGAATTGCAATCCCCTGCGACCCGAGTCTGGTTTACAGCCTTTGCGATAGTCAGCCGATTGTCGCTTGGCAAGGCTTTATACGGCTAGCCAATCGTAGTCAGCTTCCTGCGCACTATTCAAATTGAAAATGAAACAACGATAACAAGTTACAAATTACGGATCCCTTCGCCCATTCTTCATTCTCAATTCCTAATCTTTCATTCTTAATTCTTGATTCCCCATTCTTCATTCTTAATTCCTGATTCTTAATTCTTAATTCTTAATTCTTAATTCTTCATTCTTAATTCCTAATTCTTCATTCTTAATTCTTAATCCTTCATTCTTAATTCTTAATTCCCAATTCTTATTTCCTATTTCTGGATACAACGAACACAGAAGCCTGCCGCACGATTGGTCACACCCATATTCGGCGTACCATTATTGAAGTACAAGTACTTCGCACTGGTAGCGTCGACGGTAGACGACCAATAGTTGCCGAACGTACTCTGACTGCTCCACGTACCGCCATTACTGCGACCACCGGTGGTAGGCAGATACAGGATGGCGCTGTTAGCGCCGGTGATTGCCAAACGGTTATAGGCAAAGGTACCGGTACCCAAACCGCTTAATTCGTCGGATGCAGGAACACGCCAACCAACAGGACAAGGCCCCTGAGAGTCGCCCTCATTCCATAAATTGTCGTTAGGTTCGCTTAACCAGTCATTGGGGGATTGACTGATGGTGATAAACTTGTCCGCGTAAATTTCAGCGTCCGCGACGGATAAAGGGCCTGGCCAGGTATCCCCCGAACTTTCGTAAGTATCAAACTCTGTGTAACTGCGTCCCCACTGAAAATAATATCCGCATCCGGCAAGATTAGCGCTGTAGGTGGTAGAACTCGCTCCAACATTTACAGGAGCCCAATACTTGCCATTGACAAGAACAGGCTTGTGAATTGTCCCGTTGTAAACGGGAACGGAGGTAACGGCAAGTTCCCTTGTCTGGCCTCCTTCCTTCGCCGTTCCTATTGTAAGGGTACCCGCAATCGGATAAGTAGTCTTTGGCAGGGTGATTTTATAATACTGTCTGATTTTACCGACAGAATAAGTAACAACCGGAGCGCCGTCGGGAAC
>JAISSD010000282.1 GCA_031273295.1 Prevotella sp. | reverse complement strand
GTAGCCGCCGTTGCCTACGCTGTACAGCTCGCCGTAGGTGCCGCCACGATAGCCGTCTGCCGGCAAAAATACAGATTGCTTGCTTTCGTCTAGTAGCTCCGAATCAGGCCCAAACCAGCTGCCCCTCAAGACACTGTCCCATGTAGAGCCAAGTTCGGCAAGCGCTTTCAGTTCATCAATTGTAGGTAAGCGCCAGCCGTCTGATTTAGGAGCGGCCATTGCAACATCCCATTTCAGGAGGTTTTTGTCATTCAGGATGATATTTTTGTCATCCCAGATCAGGTTGTTCAATTTAATTTGTTTCATTTTGGTAATTGGTTTATAATAAAAAATATTCTTTGCAATAAAATCCCTTTCGGGGGTTGTAATCCTTGAAATGGCAGGATTTTAAGATAGCTTTCGTTGCACCACCGCGCCATATCTCTTTGCCATTGCGGTATAACCTGTTTAGGCGTGAAGTCCCGGTAGGGCTGGGCAAACGGCATAATATCCAATTCCTTCAAAAAGTTAATACGGTCCAGACTGTCTTGCAAACCGGTCAAAAGGACGTAAGCAAAAAGGCGGTGGGGTTTCAATCCGGCGGCGCGCAATAATCCGGCGGCTTTCTCAACAGTTTTCATCATCGGTTGGCTGTCGCAGGCCAACCGGACTGGATTTAGCCATTTTATTTTTGAAAGGAGTTTCGGAAATTCGGGGTTTGAAACTATCAACCGGGCATCCAATCCCTGATTGAAATCTACCTTGCAACCAATTTTAGCGATTTTTTCCAGCTGCCGGATACCGTACAGGCCTGCTGCCAGAATGTTGTTATCCATGAGTACGGCGGAGTTACGGCCCTGCAAAATATCTTCAATATCCCGGTACGGTGTGACAGAACCTTCTTTCTGTGGAACAATGCACCACGGGCATTTACGAATACATCCACGGGTTAAGAATCCGTATGCAGTTTTGCCATCGTACCACTTTGCTGTCTGGTAAATCGAATAATCGGGCTGCAGGCGTTCTATTTCTTCCGGCAATTTCTTGTTTATGTCGTATCCTGTGCCGCCGCGTTCTATTTCGTCGGCCTGTATAACGGTATGAATGTCCGGCGTGAAGGTAAATACCTTTGAAATATATACTTTGTCGTATCTCTCAATGTGATTTACCCACTCGACAGTATCGCCCTGCTGTTTATGCCAAGCGGCGATTTTCATCAATGCCAAATTCGGAAAATTATGACCGTCTGCGGCGATTAGTCCTGTTTTCATTTTATTTGAATATCCCCAATTCTCTGTTTAGTTTTCTGTTACTGATTTTTATATACTCCGGATTGAGTTCGAATCCGATGTAATTTCTATTCAATTTCCGGGCTACCACGGCGGTGGTTCCGCTGCCCATGAAGGGATCAAGTACTACGCCGCCTTCGGGACATCCGGCCTTGATGCAGTCTGCAATGAGGGCTTCAGGGAATACGGCGAAATGGCTTTCTTTTTCCGGCTTGGTACATACCGGCCAAACATCCCGCTTGTGGCGGTATTGCCCGGTGGATGCCAGTTCGGTAATGGCTTCGTGGTCGAAATGGTAGGTTGCCGATTTTGCAAGCAGGAAAATGTATTCGTGCGAGCTTGTGCAACGATCTTTTACCGTCTCCGGCATCGCATTGGGCTTGTGCCATATAATGTCCTGACGGAGGTACCATCCGGCCTTGCGCAGGGCAAATGCCAGCATCCACGGGATTCCGATTAAATCCTTGTTTTTCATGTTGTCGCATTTGATTGTTCTGGAACATCCGCCTTTCAATGCGTTTTTGTTGATTGATTTTTTACGCCATTCGGCATCAAGGTTTGTTGTGCGCCCGTTGGAGCTGCCGTTGTATGAATCGCCTATGTTGAGCCAGAGGGTGCCGGCGGGTTTAAGTACCCGGTAAACTTCCGAAAATACTTCCAACAGGCGCGCTATGTAGGCTTCGGGGGTATCTTCCAATCCTATTTGTCCTTCGCAACCGTAATCGCGCAGGGCGTAATATGGCGGGCTGGTTACACAGCAGTCTACGGAGTTGCCGGGCAGGATTTTCAAACCTGCCGGGCAACCGGTGTTGTGGATGGTGTTTAATTGCATCATTTTTTTATGGAATTGGTTTGTTGCAGAATGCCGCGGAATGTGATTCTGTGGTGAATGATCCGCTGCCTGGCTTGATGAAGATTTTCGTCGGTATATTTTTTGAAATACTCGTCGCGGTAGGATTTTACAAGGATGCAGGGAACGGAATCCGCCTTTATGAAATTGTTTTTTAGCAGATATTTTCGAGCGCAGTCAGGGCAGATTCTATCCACTTGAATGTCTTTACCGTTGCATGGATTTTCCATCGAATATGCTTCTTCGATATCTATATCCGATACTTTTTCGATGGTTCCGCCAAGGAAATTGTCAAATCCGAATACGAAATCTTGGTGGTAAAAGGGGTATTTCAGTATCTTGTACATGCCGGGGGGTGTGTGGATTTCCTTTGATATTTTTTTAGATATGAAAAAATATCCGGTCATGTCGTCTTCCCTGTACGATTCTTCGCACACCGGGCATCGGGTCATATATTGTTCGTCGTAACATTCCTCGCACAACACTTCATCGCGCTCTACCGACACATTGGGGTAGTCGTTCAAGTCAAATATTGATTCCAGACAGGAGTCGCATCTGCATTCGTGCTTGATCAATGTATTTATTTCATCTTTGTCGACATCGACAGGGGATGATCCGTAATGTTCTTTGTAATAGTCGAGTATTTTTTGTTTCATCTGGTTGATTGGTTTTATTTTACATCCTTTACTAAACGCACGCTAAAGCCGTTCCTCCGGTAGTTGGTGTTGTCAGGATACACGTCGTAACTGTCGAAGGACAAGTAGTACGCGTCCGGACCATTCGGCGAGGCTGACCAGTAGTTACCTTCAATGCCTGCGTTGTACAGCGTGCCGTAAATATCACACCAACCCTCTGCCGGGAGGAATACAGATTCCTTGCTGTCGCCTAGCAGTTCTGAATCGGGTCCGAACCAGCAGCCGGGATTTTCGTCGTCCCATGTTGACCCCAGATCGACAATAGCTTGCCATTCATCAATAGTAGGAAGACGCCAGCCGTCTTCTTTAGGGGAGGCCATTGCAACCTCCCAGTTCAGGAGGTTTTTTTCGTTCAGGATGATATTCTTATCATCCCAGATTAGGTTGTTCAATTTAATTTTTTCCATTTTGGTAATTGGTTTATAATAAAAAATATTCTTTGTAATAAAATCCCTTTCGGGGGTTGTAATCCTTGAAATGGCAGGATTTTAAGATCTTTTTTCATGATTGTTGTTTTTTGTTGTTCTATTATCTTAATTTACGGGTTTAAGAAACTTGCCTGTGTCGATATCGCAAAGGAGGACATCGACAACTTTGAAACAGGAGTATCCTCCCTGTTTTTCGAGCCATTGTTTTACTGTTTTTTCTATTTCGGCGTTCAGTTCCGCCTTGCTGTCGGAGGACGGCGAAAAAAAGTCTGCGCAACCGCCAACTTCCTGATACAGTTCGTCGGTGATTCGGTCGATGATATCATCGCCGAGGCCGGAGAGGTTTATACCGGGTTCTTGCGGGGATCCGATGTAAACAACGGTATGCTTTTCCCGCTCACTTCTTGCCGCATTGATGCATTCTTCCGGGCTGTCGTAATACCCGCTTATAAAGTGTTCCGGGTTGAAGCTCCAGACGTATGTTCCTGTTTTTTTGTTCTGTTTTGTTTTCATTGTTTTTTTCGAGTTTAAAGAGTTTGAGGAAATTAAAGAATTCAAGGGAATCAAGGGATATCCCGCACCAGCCTCACTGAGAAGCCGTACCTCCGGTCGTAGATGAAGGCTGGGGTCGCGCCGCCACCGTAGAAGTTCAAGGCGTACGCGAACGAACCAGTGTACGGCGTTGATGACCAGTAGTAGCCGTTGTAGCCTGCGTTGTACAGCACGCCGTCGTCGGGATCTTTGTACCCGTGTGCCCGAAGGAATATAGATTCCTTGCTTTCGCTTAATAGTTCTGAATCGGGACCAAACCACCGTCCGGGATTTCCGCTATCCCAAGTGGATCCAAGGGCGGCGAGGGCTTTCAATTCATCAATGGTAGGCAAGCGCCATCCATCTTCTTTAGGGGAGGCTATTGCAGCCTCCCAATTAAATAGTTCCCAATCCAAGAGGCTTTTGCTTTTGAAATTGACATCTTTGTCGTCCCAGATTAAATCGTTAATGATTAGTTGTTTCATTGGTTTTTTCATTGGTTTTTGGTTTTAATTGATTGATTTCATCTTATGTTTCGGATATATATATCTGTTTATCATGTCTGTTTCAATTGGGAAAAAACCGGGCTGGATAAAAAGCCAGGGATATGTTTAGTGACATTATACTGCTATTTTACAAATTCCTGTTTCGTATAACTTTGTAACCAATGCTTCACATAAACATTTAGCCATATTTACTTCAACCGCGTTACCGATATACTTTTTTTGGTCTGCCTGCGTTCCTATAAGCGTATAATCTTCGGGAAATCCCATTATCCGCTTTAATTCGGGAATTTTCAACATTCTCATTTTGATGTCTATAATTCCGTACAATGCCATAAACTCTTTGATTTTCCGCATAGCCGGTGTGTCCGTTTTTTCCGTCACGATAGCCAATTCGCCTGTTTCTGTGGAAATCAGGTATGGCGGCATCTTATCCATCCGGGCTATCAACGTGAAGCATGGCTTTTCAATGCTTCCGCCGGTATTGGAATACTGCGGGTTTAGGAGGTAGTGCGCTTGTACAATTCCTAATCTGCCTTGGCAGCTTACAACCGGGCAAGGCTCATCAATGGAAGGCGGTACGTGATTTCCGGTCTTTCCGTTTATTGAATTGTACTTTAATAGCCACTTGCATGAAACTACCTTTTGTTTGGGCATCGTTAGTATTGCCGGACAAACTTCGTCTATACTCGAATGTTGCCCGCCGCCGGAATACTCGTTTACAATGAAATGCGGGCTTACCAAAGAAAGCCTATCTTTTGTTAGCAATGTCGGGCATGGATGGTTTATGTCCTTCGCTTTATCGTTAAAACTATACGAACAAAGGTATTTGGGTTGTATTTTTGCAAGTCTATCCTTACAGGTAACAACGGGAGCGGGTGCATCTACACTATGATTATGTCCGTTTCCGTAGTATGCCGAAATAAATGAATGGTGGTCTATTGTTGTTATCACTCCTGCGGGTGCATCTACCGATATGTTTTTCCCATCCGGCCTCCCGCTGTAATATTTGGATATAAAATGTGCAGAAACCAACTCTTGATTCCCTCCTGTGGCTGTAATTGTTCTTGCCGGACGGTCAACTGATACAACCTTGCTTGCCGGTGTTCCCGTGTTTCTTTGCTGAATGAATTTATCTTTGCCGCCTGCAACGAATTTGATCAAACCTGCATATATTCTTTCAAGAGTTGCATCAACAAGCGGTTTTTTGCGCTCGAAAATGCTTTCGCCATCGTCCGAGAAATCCAATACCTCACGCACCGGTTTCCATGATTCCAATTTTCCGAAAATCCCTGTGTCCCCATCCTTTGTATGTGTTGGCTCCGGGAATACAATCGGCAAACCGTGTTTTGCGAAAATTCCAAAAAACCGCTTCCGGCTGGTATAGGCTCCGTAGTCGGCGGCGTTCAAAATCCGGTGTTTGAATGTGTAACCGTATGTTTCTACGTGTTCAACCCATTGCAGGTACCTTGCGCCTTTGTCCTTGCTTATAGGTTTGCCTTTTTCATCCAAATCACCCCAGCTCATAAATTCTTCGACATTTTCAATTTGGATATAATCCGGATCAATAGCTTCAATATACCGGAACAGATGTTCTGCCAATGTGCGGCTATCGGCATCGCGTGGCTGCCCGCCTTTGGCTTTGCTGAAATTGGTGCATTCAAGACTCGCCCAAAGCACTACCGGCGCTTCGGGGTATTTTGCTTTCATTTTTTCGATGTGCAAAATGAGCGGCAATAATTCCAACGTGCGGATGTCCTCCGTGAAATGCAATGCGTCCGGATGATTGGCTGCGTGGCTCGCTATGGCGTTGGCATCGTGATTGACACAGGCTATTACTTTGGCGCATTTTTCGCCTTTGTGCCGGGCGCTCTCTACTCCGGTAGAAGTTCCGCCCGCACCGCAAAAGAGGTCGATGTACAGTAATTTTATTTTTTCCATTAGAATGTTATTTTTCTATCTCCGTCTATTATCAACTTGTCGTTATCATCTATGCTGTAGCATTGGGGGCAGTAATATTTGCCCCCTTCTTCCACCCAATCACTGTCGCCAACTAGTCCTCTAATTCCGGTTTCATCAGCGGCCATAGGAACATAATCGCCGTTGTCGTATTCCTCCCCGCAATTATCGCATCTGCATATATACACTTGTATTTTTTCTATTCCCATAACTGTTTTTTTAGAATGTTAAAACTCGCTTTCCGTAATTGTATATCCGCAGGCCTCGCATTCGTGTATCGGATTGCCCCAACCGATGGACTGGATGCCGCCGACGGTGCTGTTGTGCAACTGCCGGCGTCCGCATTCAGGACAGATCACTTCAATATATCCGCTCTCCCAAAACGATAGCTTGCCTCTTACATTTATTGCCGGATTTTCGAAAATGAAGGGATTTTCAAGTACCCAGTGAAAACAATCAGGCTCGGCCCAGATAGAGGGATGAGCGCCGGAACAGTCTGTCATGTCAGGGGATGCACCGACGCAGTCTACTATATCTACGCTTCCAATAATCGCACCCGTATTCAATTCACCGGAACGTTTTGCATTTTGAACATTAAAAATCACCTCTTTTTTTTGTTCTTCGTTAAAAAATCCACTGCAAACCAAATCCATAAGATTAACTTTAGGGTTTGCGCTTGCATGAATCAATACGCGGTCTCGACGGTGAGTGCGCCATTTCCTGTTTTCAACCGGTTTAATTCCTGCGCAAACCAGATATGCCCAAGGCTGTTTTAGTGTTATTGCTTTCATATTGTTATTTTTAATCGATTTCAGTCCTCGTCCTCCGGGTAATACTCTCCATTGAAGTCTATGTCTATAACTGTGTCGGCAATTAGAAGTTTGGCGCATACGATAGCTACTTCATCGTTCGCTATGTTGGCTTCGAAAGGCATTTCAATGTATTTATTTTTATTGCCGAGATGGAACTTCATTGTTCTTTCGACAGAATTTTTTCTGTACGGCATTGACAATAGATGATACTTGCCTTTTTCTGTCAGATGTTCATGCAGGCTTGTTTCATAATCGTATTTCCCTGTTTGTATTTTCAGATCATACCAGTCATATACATGATGTTTGGCAATTTTTGCATGAAATTCGTCATCGGAATGAATACCTCCTCTTATCATGTCAAGGATCTCCGACAGTTTCATTTCCTTGGCGGCTCCGGTTAAAATTTCTGTAATCATGGGCAGATATGTATTCGCCACGGCATTGTTTACAATGCGGTCTATTTCAGCGCTTATTGCACTGTTTATCAATCCCGTTACGTTTGGCAACTTGAAACAGGAGTTGCCTGTACTTTGAGATTCCAGCGATTTGCGTAACATGGTTCTGTAAGGGGAGTTATGGCCTTCGTAAAAATCCCTGATTTCAGACAGAGCGCCTTTTGTTGCCGATTCCAAAGCCTGTTTTTCCAATACTTCGGTATCAATACCGGGTATTTCAAGTTGCAATTTCATGTTTTGTTTCATAATTTTTTTTGTTTTAATTGATTGATTTCATCTTATATCCTTTACTAAACGGACGGAGAAGCCGAACGTCCGGTGGTTGGCGTAGGCTGGGTACGCGCCGCCACTGTAGAAGGTCAAGTTGTACGCGTACGAACCATTGTACGGCGAGGCTGACCAGTAGTTGCCGTAGTAGCCTGCGTCGTGCAGCGTGCCGTCTGCGCTACGGTATCCGTCTGCCGGCAAGAAGATTGACTTCTCGCTGTCGCCTAGTAATTCTGAATCAGTACCAAACCAGCGACCCTGATTTTCTTCATCCCAAGTTGATCCGAGATCGGCAAGAGCTTGCCATTCTTCCTGTGTTGGTAATCGCCAGCCGTCTGATTTAGGGCAGATCATTGCAGCCTCCCAGTTCAGGAGGTTTTTGTCATTCAGGATGAGGTTTTTGTCATCCCAAATCAATCCGTTCAATTCGATTTTTTTCATTGGTTAATAGGTTTTATCTTGATTGGTAAATCTGCATATACCCAGGCAATTAACGCGGCGTCACGTCCCTCCTGGTTTGTCTTTCCGGTCAATCCGGTGAACGAGGCCAGTTCATTAGCGGTAATCTTGCCGTCCTTGCCTTTCCAGCACTTGCGAAGCGGGATCTGTTCCCGTACATCAATGCCGTAATGGGCGGCGCATTCAATGATCTTGCGCCCTACTTCGTGGTTACGCCCGGTAGAATTTCCTTTGGCGCCTGCAATACGCTTTGTGTCGCCGTCTCTCAAATGCCAGTTGGACTTGTTGAGCCAACCGGCTTCGACCAGCACAATCACGGTTTCGCCTGTTTTGTCATGCTCTTTTTTGACGTACTTCAAATAGTCGAGCAACTGCGGGAACGAGAGGCTTGTAACTTCCAACTGGCGTGTTGCCGGTTTGAGTAACGCTACCCCGGACTTGTCTACGTCCGGGTCAATGGCGATTATGTTGTCGTATTTTGTCATAATAGTTAACCGTTATTTCTAGATTCCAAATAGAAACGATCTACCACGTCTTGCAGCCTGTTCATTAATTCCCTTACCGATTCGCCGGATCTGAATTTTGTATACTCCCGGTAGTTCATTACAGGGTATTTGACTTGAAAGTTAAAATGCACACCATTTTTGCTGTCAAATCCGCATAGATTATTTCTGGTTTCACCGTTCCCGTATATGATATAAGCTTCTGCTTTTTCAAGGGCCGCTTCGTCTACATTTTTGCTTTTCCAAAAATTCATTGTATCAACTACGGTAGCCAGTTCTTTCTTGAAAAATTGAACCGCTTCTTTTTTCAATCTGTACCTTGCTGTTGTTGATGATGCCTGTTTCACAATTTCATTCGCGTCTTTGACTAGACGGACGGAGAAGCCGTACTTCCGGTCGGCGTAGCCGCCAGGGTTCGCGTAGCCACTGTAGAAGACCAGGTAGTACGCGTTCGAACTATTGTACGGTGAGGCTGACCAGTAGTAGCCGCCCTTGCCTACGTCGTGCAGCGAGCCGTCAGGGTCGCGGAAGCCGTCTGCCGGCAAAAATACAGATTGCTTGCTATTGCTTAATAACTCGCTGTCCGGCCCAAACCAGCGGCCCTTCAAGACACTGTCCCATGTAGAGCCAAAATTGGCCAGAGCTTTCAGTTCATCAATTGTAGGCAAGCGCCAGCCGTCTTTACCTGCTTTCATTGCAACCTCCCAGTTCAGGAGTTTTTTGTCATTCAGGATGATATTTTTGTCATCCCAGATTAGGTTGTTCAATTTAATTTGTTTCATGTCTGTAATTAAAATTTATTGTTTTTAAATGATGATTGCCTGTACGTTCTTCAGTACCTTTTCCTGCGCTTCTTTATAGAAGTTTTTCTTTATCTCGAAGCCGTATGCCTTGCGTCCGCATTGCTTGGCGGCCAAGAGAGTTGTACCGCTGCCGGCACAGGGGTCTATTACCACATCGCCCGGATCGGTAAATATTTCAATCAACCGGCGGAGCAACGGTACGGGCTTTTGAGTAGGGTGTACTTTCGGCGTATGGCTGTCCTTTACCCAGTCCATACAGTTGAATATCATACGTCCGTCGTTATTGAATTTCGGCAGTTTATCGCGATAAAACAGCAATCCGTATTCGCAATTGCCGACGATCCGCATATTGGTTTTCAGTACTTGCGCGGAAAAATTTTTGCGGAAAACAAGATTGATGTAATTGTTCAATCCGTATTCCTTCGCTTTCGTTATGAGTTCAAATTGCTGCTCGAATTCACAGAACACAATCATACAGGGCGCCTTGCCTGTCTCCTTTGGCTCTTTGACAAGCATTTTGGAGCAAAAATGCAGGAACTCGGATATGCGGAAATCCTTGTCGGTATCAAAAAATTCTTTCCCGGCAAGAGCGCTCTCTCCGTTGGCGTTATCACCGTCTACATACCAATTCGGATTGGACCCATAGGCATTTTTGCCGATGTTATACGGGATGTCGGCGATAACCAATTGCGCCTTGGGAATCCCGTATGTCTTGTAATTCTGGAAGTGATCGTTTATTAGCATGATATTTTACGTTAATTGATTGATTTGAAATAACGTCAATTGCCTTTGATGGTATAAAAGTCGCTGTCTGGCAGTCCTTTCATCACGTCCATGCAATCGCCCTGATGAATCGTTATGTTTTTGAATGTTTCCATTTTTTACTTGATTATTTTCGCCTTGATTTTCCGGTCATTAGAACTACGTTAAACATCTCTCTGGCCCTGTCCCGGATGAAAAGGCCGTATTTGTCCTCGACGTCTTTTGCGTCGTCGTTGGTTGTCACAAATGTTTTAACGCCGTATGACTGCCAAAGGGAATACCTGATGTGAATGATGTGCTGCATAACATTCAGCTTTTGGCCGTAATGGTTTGCAGGGATCGTTTCCCGCCCCAGTTCGTCGAAGCACATGCTTACAGGGCCTCCCGGATAGCCTTTTTCGTTGTAGGTGTATTTGTCAAGGTCTCCGTTGATTGCGTAATCGTTGGAAACTTTCGAGCAAATGTGGATTTTAAATCCGTCGAAAAACTGCTTTTTGTACAGCGAAAACAAATTGATGATGCTGCTTTTGCCCGTGCCGATATCGCCGCGAATCCAGAGGCCTTTGTCAAGGCTGTACGGGCCTTTCATGCCGTTGAAGTAGAAAAACATATCATTGATAATGTGACGGTTTGAATCGTCAACGGTGAAATCCGGGATGTGCTTTTTGGCGATATCCAAAAACATGTTTCGCCGTGCTTTCAATTCGTCTGCCGACAGGCTACATGGGTTCGGAATAGTCTGGTTTTCTGGCATTTTCATTTCTTCCTCCTTTCTCTGTTTTTTGATTGTTTCTAATAATAATTTCATCATTCCAGCATTCCTGGTTGATGTATGTTTCAAAGTTTTTCCGGTATTGAATATCCGGGGTTGCCTCGACGTACAGGGGTATGTGCTTGAATGCTGCCTCTCTGCAATGATTTTTCAGGTTTGCCCATTTTTTTGCACATGTTTTTTTGTTTCCCTTTTTGCCGTACATCGCCCAGATGTTGTCAAAACTTGATTCGTCAGGAATTTCGCAATCACACACACCATCCCCTCGTGGGGGTTTGGGGGTTCTTTTCTTTACTTTACTTTTCTTTACTTTACTTTGTGAATTAATGTCTACATTTTTTGAATTAATGTCGACATTAATTCGATTAATGTCGACATTAATCGTTTTCGGCATATCTACGAGCAAAAATTCTTGAATGACATCAATTTTTTCACGCCTTCTTGTTATTTCAAAATATCTATTTTGGATACCCTTGCTTGTTAAAATACCAAACCTCTCAAAAATGCTCTT
This sequence comes from Prevotella sp., assembly GCA_031273295.1. Taxonomy (GTDB): domain Bacteria; phylum Bacteroidota; class Bacteroidia; order Bacteroidales; family Dysgonomonadaceae; genus Dysgonomonas. The sequence continues at coordinate 17,516 of JAISSD010000282.1, read as the reverse complement.
GTCAAAGAATCCACGTTTGAGCAATTCATGCACTACATCCTTCACGAAGGAATCCTGACATCCGTCACCGACGCCTTTTGCAAACAATAGCGCTGTATCATCATCAAATTCAATATAATATCCGTTTCGATAAATTTTACAAAGAAGTCTGACAGTTATAGATTCCCCTTTCATTCCGAACCTGGCCGAAACAAACTGAATTTTTTCGTCATGAAAAAAATCGACGTCGAAGGGAAAATAATCTATTCCTGTTTTATTGGTTCTTGCCATATTTTTTTACTCGTTTTATTGCTTTAACTCAAGTAACCGCCCTGTTATTTGATTAATAAAAAGTCGTTCCAAAGGTCAATAAACCGTTCACCGAACTGGCGGGCGCGTTCGCTTGTTTTAAAGCAAAGACGAGAACCGACATTCGTATAGGTACCCGCAGCATCACCAGCCGAATACGCAAAAGCGAATCCAGAAGCTGCACCCTGATATTTAAACCACGGATAATGCTTGTGTTGCTTTTCGTTTGAGAAGTCGGGCGTAAATTCATCTATTTTGTTCCATGCTTCCGCAATGGTAACCAGTTTGAATAGCGCTACCATTGCCTTGTGATGCCTGTTATCGGGGGGGCAACAAGCAAAATTATGATGGACGCCAAGATATTCGCAGGCCGATTCATAATTGCGGACGTAGCTTTCAACTTCAATTTCTATTTCGTCACATTCGAAATCAAATGGCGTCAAACATTCTTCGCTACCCGCACTGTCATTGACTGTCTTTTCCATTTTTTTGGCGGCTAAATACTTTGAATCGTACACGCCGATTGGTTTTGTTTCTCCTTTTTTTCTTAACAGATACTTTTTCATAAGTTTTTGCTTAAAAGATTAATTACTCCATTTTGCATGCTCACTTCCACTTCGTCACGGGCTCCCGTTATCTGATTGGACATGTCGCGCTTTTTGTTTATTATTTCATATATATGTTCATCTATCGTATCTTTTCCAAGCAGATAGATGCATTGTACCGAATTCGCCTGTCCTATTCTGTGGGCGCGGGCTTCCGCCTGGTCGCAATCGGCGGGATGCCAAGGCAGTTCAAGAAATGCCACGCGGCTTGAAGCCGTTAGAGTTATACCTACCCCGGCCGCTTTGATTGAACAAACGATTAGCTGTACTTTGGGATCGTTCTGGAATCTGTCTACATTTCGTTGGCGCGTAGCCGTGTCGTCATCGCCAAAAATGGTAACAGCCGCCGGGAAAGATTTGACTATCATATCCTGCACTTCTCGCAGGTGGGTGAACAGTATAAGTTTTTCGCCGGAATCGATCACGTCGGAAACATATTCGATCGCGTCTTTTATTTTGCCGCGGGCTGCTATGTTTTTGAGTATGCCGATTCGAACCATTATCTCGCCTTTCATGGATTTCTGGATTTGCGCATCTGTAGCCTGCCTGTATCGTTTCAGATAATCTTCAAGGTCTGACATGGCATCGTTGTACTCTTTTCGCGTGGTAATGTCGCAAAGGACAATCTGCCTCATTTTAGGCGGCAATTCTTTAAGCACTTCGGATTTTTCCCTTCTGTAGTAGCAATTTTTTTTAAGAAGCCAATTCAACTCGCGGTACCTGTCGTTGTTGTCGCAGTAGTTCCTTACGAAGTTTTGATAGCCGCCAAAGTCGTTTATCCGGTCGAGTATTCCTATCTGGGATATCAAATCTTCGGGCTTGTTTACGACCGGGGTTCCGGTCAGTAGCAGGATATATTCTTTTCCGGAGGCAATCCCCTTTGTAAATTTGGCTTGCTGCGTAGCGATATCTTTCAATTTGTGGCTTTCGTCGCAAATGATGGATTTGAACAGCTTTATATTTGCTTTGAATTTGATATGGTTGAGCCTTAGCGGAACTTTCTTGCCGTCTTTTACCGGCTGGTTAATTTCAGCCACGAAATATTTCTTCAGGCTCTCGTAATTAACTATGAATATATCTGCATACTGCATTTGATAAAGCGTGGGCCATGTGTCTTTGATGCTGTCCGAGAGTATTGTCGCCCTGTGGCTTCCCCACATTTGAAATTCGCGCTCCCAGTTTATTTTTAGAGAACTCGGGCAAATGATCAGACAGGGGAATGCCTGTGCCGCGATAACGGTAGCGATGGCCTGTGCTGTTTTTCCCAGTCCCATTTCGTCCCCGACAATAACTTTTTTTTGTTGCAGGGCATATGCAACCCCTTGGCGCTGATAGCTGAACAACTGCCTCTTTAAAGGAATGTCCATGTTCAGTACCGGCATTTCGAGGGTTTGCATATTGGTAGCCGGCTGTATAACGGGCCTGTTGTTTCCTGCCTGAAACCGGTGCGTCTTTGCCAGCCTGTCGACAAACTGCCGCGATGACAAAGGTACTGTCCACGACTTGTCCTGATAGTTGAACTTGCGTCCCGGTATGAGTTTTATGTCATTTACAATCGCCGGGCTGTAATCGAACATAACGGTGAATCCTTTAGGTGTTTCTATAATTTTACGCATGATGCCGTATTTATCAGTTGTAACTTTTTTTTGCTGGAAGGAATAGAGAAAGGCGCTGCCGTCATTGCATACCGATAGAACCTTTCTCTGTCTCCCGTCAGTTTCACTGGAAATCTTTTGAATCTTCACTTATTACCGGGTCAAGCTTCTCCTGATATTGGGTGAACAGGTTATGGTCAAATTCCGTCATGCTTTCGACTAGACGTTGCCCGTTGTCCTGCCGTATCAGGGTTTTTTTGTTTTTTGCGGGGGTGTGGTACAGAACTTCACATTCGATATTCCGGTACTCGTACCCCGATGCAATCTTGTCGGACAGAGTGTTTATCACTTCCGCCTTTTCGTTGATCTGACTGCCGTATTGGGATGTAACGGCTTTCTTCTGATCTTCGAGGTTGCGTTTGCTTTGCGTTTCAAAGGCAAGCTGTTTGCCCATTTCCTCTTTTTCCTTGTCGGTAAAGTGATATTCCAGACTTCGATGACACGTGTTGCGCGGCGGTGTGTCTGAACTGCACGTGTTGCACGGCGGTGTGTCTGAACTGCAAAACGGGCTTTTTCTCAAATCTTCATTCATAATGTTTAATGTTTAATGTTTAAATAAAATCTTTATAATGTTCGTAAAACTCACTCCAGTAAATGTCTTTGGGGTCAGGCAGCACGACGCCAAGTTCGACGCTTGCAAATTCCTGCAGCCTGTCCAGATAGTTTTTGAATTGCAGTGTATCCAGTTTTGTCGTCGTTTTTGCCATAAAGAATTGATGTCCCAGGCATTGATGCTCGTCCACTCCGAGGAATCTGTTTTTGAAATATTCATGCAAATTGTCCTTGTGTTCGCCCGTCTCGTCCTGCAGACATGCGAGCCAAAGCCAGTACAGTTTGTTTTGCGGGGAGGAGCGTTTTTCTCTCTGTACTTTTATCTCGATCATGTACTTTTTGGCCAGAGACAACTTCCGGATACATTCGAGCGCCGCTTTGCGCCCCCTTTCGTCGGATATTCTTACTATCATGATTCTATGCGTTTGCTTTATATTCGCCAAACATCAGGTAATGTTTGAAAGCGAGTTCGTTATATTTTGCAAATCCGTCCTTGAAGAAAGAGCTGTCACGCGTGATATTTATCCTGAATATCTTAAGATTCTTCTTCGATATTCCCAGCAATACATCCCGTCGGGAGTTGGCGATCATCATATACCATGCTCTTTGTCTGTCGTAGTCGAAGTACCTTGCGGCTTCTTCAAACTGCTTTTGCGTTTCGCAGGCGGTACTTTTTATATCGCCTCCCCATCCCCAGCTTTCATGCCATAAATCCCACTTGCAGCGGACGCAGAGATGAAATTCAAATCCATTGTAATCGAATGCTTCACGCGTCCTCATTACTTTTTGACCGTCGGCTCCGGATGCGATCAACCTGCAGAAATCATCATTCCAGAATGCCCGCTTCATGTCCTCGGCCAGTTTGAATTCTTCAACCGGGAATTGATCGTCGTCAAGAGTACGGTTGAAGTAATTGACCCTGAGAGGCTCTGTTATCATTGCGTCTATCAGCGAACCGAAGCGATATGCGTTTGTAGGGTCCGGCATATCGCGCGGCTGCAGTTGCTGTTTCAACCATGACAGATCAGAGTTTGACACGTCGGGCAAAGAGTAGTACGGGTCCATTACCTGGCTTTGTATTTCGGTTCGTAAACAATGGCTCCGTTCTTTACAAATTCGTTGTTTTTGACCGCGTAGTTTTCGCAGAACGCTTTTACGCGGGCAAATGTAAATTTCTCGAATTTTTCTACCGGCAAATCCTTACCCTCTTTTTCAAACCAGAACTGTGCAAGCATCAGGTATGCGGCGACGGTGTCGACCTGTATTGCGTATGATTCAACAACGTTTGGGACAGCCGTCAAATTGACTTGCATATCGACAATGGCGGCGGCATGTTCGCCAGCTGCCTTGACGGTTGCCAGGGCTTGCGCTTCTTTCTTTTTTTGTTCGTCCTCCAGGCGGATGCGTTCCGCTTCCGCTTTTTCCCTCTCTTGTTTTTCCTTGAGCAGCCGTTCGGTTTCTTTGGCGTCGGCCAAGGCTATGGTTTGAAGTTCCTGTTTTTTTGAAGGGATCTTGTCGGCCAGCTCTCTGAGTTGAGATTGTATTTCCGCATTGAACAGGGCTTTCTGTTCGGAATGACCGGCGTTAAGATATTCATTCCTTATCGCCTGTTTTTCTTCGCCGGTCAGGTGGCGATATGCTTCCTCCGCACCTGGTTGCAATACGAGTTGAACGCCTTTTGGACAGCAGTTGTCGAAGTTTAAGCGGGCGTTGTCGAATCCGGCCTTGTCTACCGTTTCCAGCGTGAGGCCGTTGAAATGATCAAGAAGCTCTTTTTTCTTTTTGGAAGCCGCGTCCGCAAAGAAGTTCGATATTGAAATTTCGCATTCCTTTCGAAATTCGATAATCTCCTTGTCTCTGGCCAGTTTGATTTGCGCTTTCCGCTCTTCCTCCAGCTTTATCTTTATTTTTTGGGTCGCATAAAGATTGCGTCTGGTTTGCGCCTTGTCTATGAATCCCTTCATGTCGCTTTCGAGCGATGTAAATTCTTTTTTGATGAAGTCAATCATTTGAGTGACCGGCTTGCGCCTGTCGTTCATGGCGGCTATTGTTTTTTTGCTTTTGTCTACAAACTTGGCAAGCTCCCCGTCGTAGAAGTCGGACATGCCGTTGTCGGCAACAAGATCTTCGAGCCGGTTGTAAGCCTGTCCGGCTTTTGTTTTGCTTGCCTGGTTCTGCATCAGGATTTCAGGCGCTGAATTTAGCACGGCAGGCAAGTTGCCGTCGGCATTTACTGTTTGAATAGCTGTATTGTTTTCCATTGTTATATTATTTATTAAAAAAATGTCATTTAAAAAATTAAAACGGGCAGTCGTCGTCAAGTTCGCTTGTAGATTCGTTTTGAGGCTTGCGGTTTGCCGGAGCTTCCGTCACTGGTTCCCGGACGTCGGGCCTCGCTTCTTCCGTTACGCGCAATTCACAATCTTCGGAAGTTCTTTCACTTTCACTCTCGCAGTCATCTTCGAAAGCTACAATGTCGCTTACCCGGAGCTTTGTGTATGCGCGGAATGCGTGTTTTATTGTTTTAGCTTCGAGGAATCCGGGATCAATCTGGTTGTTGTTGGATGTATACAGCTTGTTGGCACGCGGATTTTCGCCCGTTGTGGGGATGCTGTATCTGGCCAGACGCTGTATGTCGTCTTCCAGCAGCCATTTGAAGTCATTCTGGTTGTTTGGCAGGACTATGTGTACATAGCAGCCTATTATCTTGTTTGAGCGGCGCGGGATTCGGGGCACGTAATCGACAACTAGAACTCCGTCTTTGTTGGTACGCGGCTGGAATGTGTCGCCATCGTAAATCACCTGCGGATTTGATATCCGGATGATCTGTCCGGCCATGATTCGCATGTTCAATTCGCCGTATGCCGTAATGACCAGCCGGGCGTTCTGTATCCATTTGTCTCCGTCTTTTGCGCTTCTGGCTTCCAGATATGCTTCTGACTTGTTGCCGGGCTGAATGGACAGGCCTGTGATTGCGATTTCAAGGAATGCGCTGTACAGGGATATGCCCGTACTTGCCGCAAGCTTTTGACTGTCGGTCAGCGCCTTTTTAAAATACAGGGATTCCTTTTCGAAGATCATTTCCGCATCTATTTCGCTTTTGCCGTGGATTTTTGACAGGGTATTGACAAAGGCCTTTTTTATAGGCTCCTGATCTACCATCAGACGCTTGTCGGGCATGTTGAAAATTTCTTGTGTTGTCATAATGTTTAATTGTTATTTTGTTTTGAATCTTCATCTTCGTCAAATATCTCCTCGGCCATCCGGCATGCCATCACGATTGCCAGACCAACAAATACGGTATAGGCTATGAAAATCAGTATGATGTATAAAATTTCCATGGGGCTAGTCTATCTGGATGTTAGGTATTTGATGTTCTTTTTGCTCTTGGAGTTCCGCCATGCGATCGTTGCATTTTTTGCAGCTGTGGACGCATATCCCGATTGTGACGAACAGGACTATTGTCAGCGTCATGTCAAGTAAATAGTACTTAATTGTTTTCATATGTCTAATATATGTTTTGGTTTTAAATCGTTTAAAATGGTTTTCAGTCGCGAGTTAAGGACTGCCGTATCTTCGTAGAGCAAGTCCCAGTCGCTGTTCATTATTTCTGCTTTTATCAGGAATATTTCATTGCAATAGCTTTCGAACGATGCACAAACTCTTACGCCATACAGCATGTCGTCGAAATCGGCAATATCGCGGGGGTCGGAATTGGATAAATGATCGTTCACGGCAGATATTATGTTGTTCATTTGCGTTTCGCTGCAATGGCAATGTATTTTTAATGCTCTCATAATTATCGTTTAACAGAAGGTTTTACGTCTTTGACCAGACGCACCGAGAAGCCGTGCATCCGGTGGTCGTTGCCGGCTGGGTACGCGACGCCACTGTAGAAGCTCAAGTAGTGCGCGAGCGAACCATTCGGCGAGGCTGACCAGTAGCCGCCGTAGTAGCCTACGTGGTCCAGCGTGCCATTGCGATCCATCCACCCCTCGGCTGGCAGGAATACGGATTCTTTACTTTCGCCTAGTAGCTCCGAATCAGGCCCAAACCAGCGGCCCTTCAAGACATTGTCCCATGTAGAGCCAAGTTCGGCAAGCGCTTTCAGTTCATCAATAGTAGGAAGACGCCAGCCGTCTGATTTAGGACAGCTCATTGCAACCTCCCAGTTCAGGAGGTTTTTTTCGTTCAGGATGATATTCTTGTCATCCCAGATTAGGCCGTTAAGTTCGATTTGTTTCATTGTTTTAAATCTTTTACAAATTCTTTAAATGCTTCAAGCTCCTTTTCATCCAAATAGGCAAAGAAGTCACTGCCGGAGACATAGTCCCCGTCGTCATCAATGCCGTTTTGAAAGCATTTTTCTCTAATAATACCTAGAAGGTAGGTTATGACATATAACTGTTTGCCGCTTATACCCGACAGGGTGTATCCATTTTTTGTTTTCTTTACTTTCATTGTTTTCTGATTTGATCTGATTTGTATTCGGCGTAATGTTCCCTTAGATAGTTTTCTATATCTTTGGGTCGGTACAGTATTTTCTTTCCGTCTCTTTTGACAAGGAAGGTTATATTGCGGGCTTCGCGCTGCCTTCTCAATTCGCGCGTGCTAATCCCGATAGCGCACGCGGCTTCTTTTTCAGAATAGGTTATTTTGTTCATGGCGCTGTTTTTGTATTACTGTACGGACGCTGAATTTTTGCTTCCTAAGGGTGTATTCGTTTTGTTTGATGTGCGGACTCACATGTGTCCTGCTAAAGATCAGGGAGTACGCGTTAAGCCTGTCGTATGGCGAGGCTGACCAGTAGTAGCCGAATTCACCTGCGTAGTACAGCGTGCCGTCAGCGTCGCGGAAGCCGTCTGCCGGGAGGAATATAGATCCCTTGCTATTGTCTTTCAGGTAATGATCCGTGCCGAACCAGCGGCCTTTTTTCTCTTTGTCCCAAGTCGATCCTAGAGCTGCCAGGTCTACGTATTCATTCGGCAGAGGAAGCCGGACGTCATTATCTTTGCAGGCGTCTATCACTACATCCCACTCCAATAGATTTTCGTCGCCAATGATTAGGTTTTCTTCCTGCCAAAGGGGGTTATTATTCAATTCTATTTGTTTCATCCGGTTTTATTTTATGTCTTTGACTAAACGAACGGAGAAGCCGTTCCTCATATAGGCGGTGTCGGCTACGTATGTGTGGCCACTGTCGAAGTACAGGTAGTGCGCGTAAGAATCATTGTACATTTCCTTCGTGGCTGACCAGTAGTTACCTTCGAGTCCGTCGATGCCTTCGAGTCCGTCAATACCTTCGTTGTTCAGCATGTTGCCGTCATCATCACGCCACCCCTCTGCCGGCAGAAAAACCGATTGCTTGCTTTCGCCTAGCAATTCTGAATCGGGTCCGAACCAGCGGCCTTTTTTCTCGAAATCCCATGTAGAATCAAGGTCGGAGAGGGCATCCCACTCGTCAATGGTGGGGAGTCGCCAGCCGTCTGATTTAGGAGCATCCATAGCAGCCTCCCATATCAGGAGGTTTTTTTCGTTGGTGACGATGTTTTTTTCATCAACAAGGATGTCGTTGATAACGAGGTTTTTTTCGGCCCATAGGAGGCCGTTGAGTTCTATTTGTTTCATGGCTACAGGTTTTTGTAAATTTCATCGTTTACAGTGAATAGCCTGTCTCCAATCCATATGGCATTGATTCGTTTTGAATCGGCGCAAATGGATATGTCTCCGAGGCGGGAACCGATTACGTAATGGTTGTAATCGGGTTGAATGACCAAGCGGGTGTTGGCTGCAATGGCGGCTACTACAATGGCCGCGATGATGTAATGTTTTCTTTTCATGACTGCTTTGTTATTTGTGGCGTGTTATTTTGATTTCGTCAATCAGACCTTTTTCGGAGGTTTCGAAATGATAACCAGCCTTGTTGAGTGTGTGCGTCAACGATCGGGCGCGGTTTCCTTTGATGTACCGTGTCTTTACCAGTAGGGATGTACCGGGCTTGATACTCAGAAAGGTTTTTCTGGAATCAATCATCATTTTGAATTTCGCGAGCATTTTTGGCTTTGCTTCCATATTTTTTATTATTTTTACTGGATTATCAAAAAACGCATTGTGCGTTGTTGGTTTTTTATTTTGATAATGCAAAGATAGAACATTATGTTCTATTAGCAACAACATGCAGAACATTTATTTCTGTTAATAATGTAATTTAGAATGATTATAAATAATTAAACAGGTGTATAATTTAATAATCAAGTGATTAAATAGTATATTATTAGTATTAACCGTGTAAAACATTTCAAAAAAGATGGAGAGGATAAACAAAGAAAGTGTCAGTGAAATATTGGCTGAAAGCAAGGATGGATTGCATGTGAAAGATATCACAACGCATTTGATAAATAAATATTCTAATGATCTATTTAATCAATCGGAACATTTAGATTATGAGAAAGTACTAAAAAGGGTAAACGGTATTCTAGCCAATGATGTAAAAAAAGGAATAAACAGTATATTTTCTAAAGTAAAAAATCCCAAGACAAAAAAAGATAAAAAGGGTGAATATAAACTTAAACAAAAACGAAATGCAGGTGGCATAGATATATTGCCTGTTAGCCCAGAACCGGAAGTCAAACCGGAAACGCCAAAACAACCAACAACATATATAGGAAAGGCCGGGGAATGTGCTGTTATGTCGGAACTACTTTTTAGGGGATATAACGTAAACAGCATGCTTGTAGATGATGGGGTAGATATTGTAGCTACAAAAAATAACATATTCTACTATTTACAAGTAAAAACAACAACAGTAAAAGATAATAGCAAAATTTACACGAGAATAACTCAAAAGAGATTTAATGATTTCATTGGGAACCAGATTCGGTATGTTATCGTGGCTAGATGTATATTGAACAATATAGAAAACAATCTATATTTCATATTGAACAATGATAATATACAGAAATTCATATATGAAAAGAAAGTAAAACAGTCTGAGGATGGTATATATATCAAGATAGAGATTGACGCCAAGGATAAGAAACCTTATATATATGATGAAAAGAGAGAATGTATAGAGTTCTTTATGAATCGATTTGAATTGTAATTGCAGAACTAATGTTTTATCCGAGATAGAATGATGATTCACTTAACAAATATTTTATTCTAAAACGCAATTAATGATGAAAAACAGACTAAAAGCGGCATATCATTATCTTATGGGAATAAACATGATAATCAATCAGCAGGACTTAGCTGACAAGATGAAATATTCCAGAACGTCTATATCAAAGGCATTAAACGGGTATGATGATTACTTGACTGAAAATTTCATGACGAATTTAGGTAATACTTTTCCTGATATTTTTAATTCAGACTGGCTTATGAAAGGCACGGGAGAGATGCTAAAGAATAATGTAAACATAAACTCTGTGGGTAGGGATATGGCAGGCACAATTGTGCAGCAAGGCAATAATATAGGCGGTCATAACCTCAATATCGCCGATCCGGCAGTCAAAAAAATTATAGAAGGCGACCGAATCGAAGTGACGCGGGAAGATTGTGCAGGCGAAATGTACCTGCAAAAAATCAATGGCCTGAAAACCGAAATAGAGGGTTTGAAGGCCACTTTGAAAGCGAAAGATGACGCCATTGTAGCCAGAGACAGGACTATAGATGCTCTCCAACGAACGATAGATATTCTTTCAGGTAACAAACAAGGCAGTTTGTAAGGTATTAAAATGCTAATATATGAAAAAGTTGTAATAAATTTGAAATATAAACAATTAAAAGATGCGACTATGAAAAAATCATTTTTATTTATACCGGTTATGTGTTTTTCCTTTTATTCTTGCGATTCTGAAACTGACAAGCAAAGGATAGCAGAATTGGAGAATGATATAAGCAGTTTGAGAATCAGGATAGAAGACAATGAAGATGAAATATCCAAACTGAACTACACGGTAGAAGATTTGGACCAAAGACTGGATAATATGATATACCAGCTGGAGTGGAAGTGAACGGTTATAATATTTTTTTATCACAATACATAAAACCGGGGCAATGACGCCCCATAAAAACAATTAATCTTATGAAAACATTAACTGTCATGCTGCTGTCGCTATTCCTGACTTCGTTTGCAGGAGGCGGCAACGACAAAGCGGCCAAAGAGCCGGAAGCAACCGTACTGATATGTACCGGAAAGTATTCGAAACGCTACCACAACTCCATGTGTCAAGGAATGAATGCCTGCAAAGGGGAGCAAAAGAAGGTATCTCTGACTACTGCTAAAAAAATGGGACTTACTCCATGCGGAATCTGTTACAAATAAAAACTTGACTAATATGAAAAAATTATTGTTGTTATTGATATTCCCTGTATTCATGGCATGCTCCGGCGACGATGAATATTACAACCCGGTGGAGGGGATATGGACGGATACGCCACAAGGGGAGGATGGGTGGCAATATACATCCGATTTCAAGTGCAATCGTTGGTACCTGAAATTCCCCGAATCGTTTTATTGTACATATACCATAGACGAGAATACCATAACGGAAACTGCGGATAATAGTCTGGGGCCACAGAAATACGATTACCGGATATGGGAAGAAAACGGCCATACATACTTGGGTTTTACATATTCTCCGGGTGGAAAAGAATATGTGCGGATAAAAAGAAAATAAATTGACAAAGCGTTTTGTACTGTGATGCAAATTGATTATCTTTGTCGTGCGTTTCGTGGGGGGGTGGCATTGCCGCCCCTTTTCTTTTTTTTGAAAATAATAATATATGAACACTCGCTATTGATTTTATAATGAATACTTTTACGATATAATTTATAAAATATTCATTATGCAATCGGTAGTTGTACCTCTGCACGGGATAGACCGGTCCAAATCGGATTTGCTGTCTGAAAACGGCGACATGGACGAAGTGATAAACCTGCGCCATAAAAACGGCTCTCTGCAGCCCTTTGGCGAGTATCAAACGCTTAAGGATTCGTCGGGAGCCGACATTGACGTATCGGAATACGAAACAGTGTTCCTTCACAAAACGCCCAATTTCGAACACTTTATAGTGTTGCGAAACAACAAGTTCTATTACCTGAATGATAACGTGCCGGAAGAAATCGAAAACTTCCCTGACGGACTGGACATACCGGCGGACGCCTCCATATCGAGCGTCGGCAATATCATAGATGTGTCGTACAACTGGAATAGCGACGTAGTTCACTTCTACCTGCTATGGGAAAAACCGAATTATGCATACATGGATATGTCGTTCATCACCCCCTTTGTCGAATTGACAAGGATTAGCGAATACTGGGAGGCCGTCCCGTTTTGGGAGAGGGTTCAATATGCGCCAATTGGCGTGGACGATGACTATCCAACGAAAGAAAAAGCGAAGGAAGAAATTTATAATCTTTTCAAGGGCCATGTCAACGGCTCGATGTTTAACTTGCAGGCCAAAGGCTGGATATGCGGCAACTTCACATGGATGTACGCAATCAAGCTATATGACGGCTCGTATATAAAGACAAGCCCCCTGTTTTTCTGCTCGCAGGTTGAACCCGAAGGCAGGCATTATGTAACTCCGGAAAACCCGTATCCGCCTACCAATTACGACGGGTATGCATTCTTTTACAAGATTGGTTACAAAGAACCTTCCGGGGAGTCGATAGATTGGTCTTTGTGGTGCGAAGCGCAACTCAATCCCTGCAAGCTGGACATCAAGTTCGGCTCGCTCGAAAAATTAAAGTCCCTGAAAGACATTATATTGTCGATTGACATATTCATGTCTCCGGCCCTGATGCCGGTACACATGGTAGACAACTACGATTTGGTAGAGGACAGGGCATTCCCGTGGTTGAAGTCACCCGGCGAGTTGAGGGAGGACTACGAATTGAAGTCGTCGCTGTTCAAGGTAAAATCCTTTGAACTGGCAGATCTTGATTTGGATGCGGAATCGCAGACAAAGGAACTGCGCGACTTTGACTTCAACAACCTGACGCTGGGCGAAGCATGGAACAGCGACTTTGACAGCTACGCAAATACGACGTCCAGAATCTCGTATGTCTACAATGCAAAAATCCACAAGGCCGGCATCATATCAAAGATTGCCAACATCTTTCCGTTCAAATACAACCAGGATCAGCCCGTGTTGTTTAAAGAAAACCAAAATCCCGATATTCCTCCCGTTCCCTATACTCCGGCGTCAAGCCTGCCTTTGTCTATGCTCAATCCCAATACAGCGATCCTGCTGGTGCGGGTGTTGTTAAAGACTGATAACGGGGAGGCCTCGACTGCCTGCGTGAGGTATTTCCATGCCGGTGAATACCTGTCGTCTGACGGGGAGTACTTTAACAAGCTTGGCGCATTGCTATCCTATCCGGATGCGAGGGCATACAGGATGCAAATTGTGTTATTGCAGAATCCCGATTGGGCCGTGCCAGTATCAAACATAACCGACGTGCCGTTGAAGCCGCATCCGTCTTACAACCTGGCTTATTACCTGTCGCCGGACACAAGGCCCGTGGATTTCGGGACTTATTGGGATAGTTTGGACCGGAGCTGGCTGACGCCCGAAAATCTGACTGAAACAAGGGATAACATCATCAAGGTGTCGGAGGTGAACAATGCGTTTACATACCCGACGGAAAACACGTACATGGTAGGCTCCGGGAGTATAGTGGGCCTGTGCGCCAACACAAGGGCGGTCAGTACCGGGCAGTTCGGGGAATACCCGCTATATGCCTTTTGCTCGGACGGTATCTACGCTCTGGGACTTGGCGGGGGTGATGTGGACTATTCATCCATACGTCCGGTAAGCCGCGACGTATGCGACAATCCCGACAGTATTACCCCGATAGACAGCGCGATAGTATTTTCGTCGAACAGAGGCTTGCTGATGATTGCAGGGGATCAGGTGACTGAACTGTCGACCCGTGTGAAGGGAACGCCGTTCAAGTTCAAAAGCGGAATAGCGACCATAGAGGTACTGAAGGAAGCGCTCGACAACGATCAGCTGGTGCACTTTCTGGATGCTGTTTCGGAGGTGGATTTTAACGAATACGTGAAGGGTGCGAAAACCGCCTTTATATATAAAGACAACCGGGAGCTGACTGTTAGCAATCCGGATTACGGATACAGCTATGTATTCTCTCTGGAATCGCAGGCATGGACAAAGACTGATTTCGTGCCGGAAAAGCTTATTACCAACTATCCGCTTGTTTACGGATTGAAGGGGGGCCGGATATACAATCTTGCGGATGAAAAGCCGGCGGAGCACAAGGAGACTTTTTTCCTGACGCGACCGCTAAAGCTGTTTGGAGCTACTTACATCAGGCCGGGATTTGTGGTGATGCGGGGGGTTGTCAGTCCCCACAGGTATTCGGGACTGTACATTTTCGGGTCTGTGGACGGGTTGACATGGCGTTTTATCGGCGGGGAGGAATACAATGGCGCGGTGGCCCACACAGACAAGCTGTATGACTTTATCAATCTGGGATGCTACCTGTCGCGGGAGAAGATGAGATACATCCGCTTTGCCTACGTTGGCAATGTGAAGGCGGGAACAAAAATTGATTATTTTGAAACGTGCGGAACTCCGGTTGCGGACAAATCGTATTAATTAACAGAGTTATGAAACAACATTCGTTTTTTTTCAAGCTGGAAGACATTCACGAAAAGGTGTATGAGCGGACTTCCCTGATAGCGCGTAGCCGGAAGGTGGAAGGCATATTGCCTGACGAAATGATTTTGCACAGGCAGCACGATACAATTTTCAAGGAGCTGTTTGCACAGGCGGCCTCCGACATACTGGATGCGCTATCCGGATATGCCAGAAGTACGGGACGTCCCCAAAACGTGGAAGATGAATCGTATGACAACGGGAGCTGGTTTGTGGCTTTGCAAATGCCCGACAGCTTCAACACGGAGCAAGCGCCGGCGGTGAACACGGAGATAAAAAACGCCCTGATCAATCATATCCTGTCGAAATGGCTGATGATGGCCAAACCGGACGAAGCATTGATATACGGGGAGTATTACGACAAAAACATCACGAACATCCTGTTTAAGCTAAGCGCCCGCACCAAAGTGGTGCGCACGCCGTTCTATAATTTGCCTTGAGGGCAGCAAGCAAAAGCAAGTAAAAGCAAGTAAAAGCAAAAAGCGTGCAAACTGCTTGTTTACACGCTTTTTATTATTTTACATCTTTTTTTTCATCTTCCAGATCAAGCACATAATTCATAACGCGCCTGTTGGCTTCATAAATCTTCGTTTTGTCGAAACAGATGTATATATCCGTAATGGAATTGCCCGTGTGTCCCAAAGCTGCGCCTATGGTCTCCTTGGGAATTTCGAGGCTTGCCGCGACGGTGGCCCATGTGTGTCGCATGTTGTAAGTGGTTAACCGGCCTACTCCTATTTCTTTTCCTATAATGTTCAGGTTTTTGTTTATCCGTTGGCCGAATGATTTATAGCTCATCCGTTCCGGGAAGTATAGCAAATGATTCTTGCCTTTGAATCTGTTCATCAGCTCTACCGTCTCGGGTTCCAGTTTTGCGGAACACGGGACATTCGTTTTCCAGCGTTTGTATTCTACTATATTATTGGAGGGACATTGCAATGTGTACAAATCCTTTACGTTTATTCCAACAAGAAAAAAAATGAGTTTGGCTACATCTCTGGCCCAGACAAGAGATTCGCTACCCTGGTAATTGAATAGCATTCGAAGGTGTTCTATTGACAAGGCTCTTTTCCGTGTTTTTTCGCTTTTGATTTTGAACTTGCGAAAGGGGTACAGGTTGATGTCGATAACGTCTTTGTTTATGGCGTCGTTAAAGACGGTGCGGATGTTTCGGAAATGGAGCGATCTCCCGTTTACCGAATTATTGTCCTTTTTCATTTCCCGGTCAAAATTTTCGAGCCATGTGAATGTTATATCATCGAAATATATCCGGGAGCCGAATTTTTTTTCTATTTTATTCAGTGTATCCCTGAATATCTCTGCGGTTTTTCCCTCTCTGTTTTTTATAAAAGCGGCAAAATAGGCGTTAAATGTGGCGGTATCAAAATTATTTTTCTTGACAAACATCTCCTTGAATCGCGCCGGGGACATGTTGTCCCGGTTTTGCAACATCAGGGAATGCAGTAACTCGTTGGCGCGTGACAGTTCTTTTATGAGATACGAATTATGCCTTTGGAATTCGCTCTTTTTTGACTTGTCGTCCGTATGCAGGATTTGTCTTTGTTTGTCAAACTCGTGTTCGTGAACGTGTATGTTCAAAGCGGTCAAGACTGTTTTGCCGGCGTTTGCGAAGCTTAGCTTCAGGGGAAATTTTCCTTCCCGGTCAGGCCTGCGTGTATCTACTATCAATTTTATTACCATGATTCTGCGGTTTTATTTGCAATTATTTTGCGATTTTCGAGACTGCAAATGTCCTGAAATGCCCTGATATTTGCAATTATTTTGCAATTTATTTAATATACCCGCACAAAAAAAACCAGATGATTGAACATGTAATCATCTGGTTATCAATGGAAATACGCGCGTTAAAATTTTTGAAATTCTTTATTTGGCTACCCTCATTAAAAGAGGGAAGAAAATGAATGGCGCCTTAGGCGTTACTGTTCTGCTACACAACGGACAGAGAGGGCGAAATTTTTATTGATGCCGTAACCGCCGTAGATGTAGCCGTAGCCGTAGCCGTTGAATAACATATAGCCCGCCACATATGGCGATTCTGTCGGCGAGGACATCCAGTAGACGCCGGAAAATGAGTAGAGCAATCCGAAGTCCAGATAGCCATCATTCTCGCTACGGTACCCGGTAGCGGGAAAAAAGACATTATCTCCGGTCTTCGTATAACCCGAGGTAACTGGATATGTACCGGCGGGAGAATTTTCGATTACTAAATAGTCAAGATATTCGGCTGATTTCGTATAATTTCCTTCGAACTCAGCCTTTATAGGCATGCGCCATTTTTTGCCGTGCAACGCTCCGCCGTTAATTTCGGTTATGTAACGGCAGATATCGCCCTTGCCGGCGAGAGGATTATGCTCCTCGTACAGACAAGACCAGCTATAGTCATAGCTCCAATCATTAGCGTCGTTATATGGAATACTATTCCAGCTGCAAGTGTTATTTACAGACCAGCCGGCGGACGGGTCAGAGACGTAAGCTATGTTGTTATTCCAGTATTCGTAATCATTTCCGTAACTTGGATCGAGTCCCCACAGGCTTCCCCACTTGAAGAACACTCCCTGGTAGTTTTGGTGCGCGGTCTCTCCCACATTGTCAAAGGTTAGTTTGCTACCATCCCAATAGATGTTGCAGCCTGCCCAGCCTCCGTGTGTGGCGGGGTGATACTCTGCGGTCGTCGCCGGCAGTTTTACAGTCCTTTTCACGGGTTCAA
>JAISSD010000154.1 GCA_031273295.1 Prevotella sp. | reverse complement strand
ATGCTTTGTTTTTTCCCTTTCATAAATTCCTGTAATTTTTCCGGAATAGGCACAGATTCTCCGATGATGCTTTCGATCGTTTCCAAGAATTTAGCAGGATGGGCGGTTTCCAGGAATACGCCCGTTTCGTTGGATTGAAGGCTTTCCGATAAAGCGCGGTAGGCGCAAGCGCCATGCGGATCAAGTAAATAGCCGGTTTCCCGGTAACAATTTTTTACGGTTTCACGGATGGAATCATCGGAACAGCTAAATCCTGAAATGACTTGAGTGATAGCCGAATGTTCGTGCCGGTACAAATCCAGTACCCGGGCAAAGTTACTCGGATCGCCTACATCCATTGCGTTAGCCAACGTTTGTACGGAAGGTTGAGGACGGTAGATTCCCGTCAGCAGGTATTGCAAGAAGATGTCGTTTTGGTTGTTGGCGGCGATAAAACGCTTGACGGGCAAACCCATTTCCCGGGCAATCAGTCCGGCGGTTATATTTCCGAAATTACCGCTGGGTACGCAAACAACGACGTCATTCCGGATTCCTTGCTTCTGCAATTGGGCATAAGCATTGAAATAATAAAAAGCCTGAGGCAGAAAACGAGCTACGTTGATGGAGTTGGCGGAAGTAAGTATCTTTTTTTCATTCAACTCTTTATCCATGAAAGCGGCTTTCACCAAAGCCTGACAATCGTCAAAAGTCCCGTCAATTTCCAAAGCGGTGATGTTCCGTCCCAAAGTGGTGAACTGGCACTCTTGTATCGCGCTCACTTTGCCTTTCGGATACAGAACGTGGACGTGAATTCCTTCCACGCCCAAAAATCCGTTCGCAACAGCGCTTCCGGTATCGCCGGAAGTGGCTACTAAGACATGAACGTTGTCCAATCCCTGCTTCCGGATGAAATATGCCAGTAAACGCGCCATGAAACGGGCGCCGACATCTTTGAACGCCAAAGTCGGACCGTGAAATAATTCCAATGAATAAACGGAATCTTTCACCCGGACAAGCGGCGTTTCAAAATTCAATGTTTCATAAACCATGGTTCGCAAAACTTCCGGCTCAATGTCTTCTCCGAAAAAACGGAGGGCTACTTCAGCCGCCATTTCTTGAAAAGACATTTCCGGCAAATCTTTGAAAAAAGAATCCGGCAATACTCGAATGTGTTCCGGCATGAAAAGTCCCCGGTCGCCGGCTAATCCTTTTACGACTGCTTCCTGCAAATCAACGGCTTCTCTCTGTTTGTTTGTACTGTAATACTTCATAAAATTAAGAGTTCTTCACTTTAAAAAGTTTGTGCATAAATTCGTTTCCTTTCAATGTCCCGTAACTTCCTTTTTGAGCGGCAAATTCGTCATAAACTTCCACTTTATCCGGTGTTTGAAGCGGATTATAGATAACAAAAGGAACGGGATCGCTCGTATGTGTTTTGATCCGGCAAGGGGTCGGATGATCGGGTAGAAGGGCGATTGTGACCTGTTCTTCCCAATTTTTCACTTCTTCCCAAATCGGTTTCAAGACGCGATTGTCCAAATATTCGATGGTCTTGACTTTCAAGGCCGCATCGCCTTCATGCCCGGCTTCATCGCTGGCTTCTATATGAAGGAAAACAAAATCCTTCTCTTTCAAAGCGGCCAAAGCTGCTTGGGCTTTTCCTTCGTAGTTCGTGTTGTAAAGGCCGGTTGCACCTTCCACTTCGATACTTTCCAAACCGGCATATACGCCTATTCCTTTGATCAAATCGACCGCAGAGATGACAGCGCCGGAACGAATCGGATAAATTTCGAAAAGTTTTTTCATTTCCGGTCTTTCGCCCGGCGACCAAGGCCATATACTGTTCGCCGGATCTTTTCCTGCGGCTATTCTTTCGCGGTTGACGGGATGATTCGCCAATAATTCCTGCGAACGGATGATCAAATCATTCAGGTAATCAGCCGTTGACCGGGCTTCATCGTTCAGCGCTTGAATCAAGACTTTACAAAATGCTGTTCCAAGCACATCGTGAGGAGGGGTGCAATGTAAGTGTTTATTTCCGGCTTTCAATTTTAACAAGTGACGGTAAGAAACTCCGGGGAAAAATTGAAGCCGGTCGTTTCCCAAGTGGTCGTTCAAATATTGAATCAGAATGGCGGCCTCTTCATTGGAAATATGTCCTGCCGAATGATTTTTGATTTTCCCGTCTTCGATACAAATTAGATTGCATCGCATGACTATTTCTCCCGGAAGAATAGGAACTCCCATGCTGGCGGCCTCCAAAGAGCCGCGACCTTCCAGTACTTTTTCTACATCGTAACCCAAAACCGAAAGGTTGGCGACTTCACTTCCCGGATGCATCCCGGCAGGAATTGTATCCAACAAGCCTGAGTTTCCTTTCTTTGCCAACAAATCCATACAGGGAGTCCGGGCAAATTGCAAAGGCGTTTTATTCCCCAATGATTCAATGGGTTCATCGGCCATTCCATCTCCAAGGATAACTAAATATTTCATGCGTGAAAATAATTTGTCTTTTTGTATAAATTATACATAAAGTTATATTTTAAAATTATACTATGCTGCGTTATAGATTTGTATTAAATTGTGCTTTATTTCACTAAAAGTCAGTGTTATTGCAATACTGACGGCTAAACCTGTATTTATCACATACACAAACGATTCTTTTCTATAATACTTTTCGCCAAAGCGTTGCAATGACTTTTCAATTGTATCCGCCTTTGCCAACAAGCAAGTTAATTGATAATCACGGCTAATCTCTTGCGTTTTATTATTCGGGTGCGCTTTGGTATTATGCTGTGTTGCTGTTAGCAAAATAAGATTTTCAATGTAATGTGCAATTTCGGGAAATTCCGACTTTGGAAAAATGTGGTGTACTTGTGTTGCCTCGCCATTGCTCCATTGGTCGCGCACTTCGCTTTCTGTCTGAATTTTGCGGATTAAAGCGATTGCTTTCTGTACATAATAAGCGTTGTATGCTTCTTGTTGTACTGTATCAACCTCCCGCTCTGCCTCTTGGCGTGTAATGGTTTTGTCTTTATTCAGGTCGCGCCAATTCTTGCGATTGTACATCAAATCGGAAAAGGTAAATACATACTTTGAAATTCTGCCCTTTTCAGAGCCGGGCAACTGATTTTCGACAGCAAAGACATTAAGTAGTTTAGGAAAAATTCTATGCACTTCAACCGCACCATTGATAGCCGTATGTCCGATAATAAAACGAGTGTAACGCTCTTTCAAAGCGTTGAAACTGTCTTTTGTCGGGTTTTCTTTGTACTCCAAAAAGTACCGCCAAAAGCCGCTGTCTGTAAGCACTTTTTCAAAGTAGCAATACAGAAAGTTATATGTATTGCGTTCTCTTTGAGCAATATAATCTAAAATATCCTCGTTTTTGATACGATAATGATTTTGATTACCCTGCTTTGTAACTTCAAGTATTTGAGCGTAACCCAACATTCTCAAGGGTTGTTGTATGAATTTGTCGTACTCGTGTTGTGCCTTTGCGTCCGTTGCCCATGGTTTGTTGAAAATTGCCCGCGTGTTTTTCACAAAATATTGTGAGTTCCAAATATCACTCACAACAAAGATTTGATTTGGTTGAATAGTGTTAATGATACAATCAGCAATGAAACAAATCACATCAGGCGTACATTTCTGGTCCATAAAGCGGGCATCGCCCGACTTCCGAATATCTAAATCAAACTGATTTAGGTATGTTTTAATTTTTTCTCTCATTTGACCTTAATTTTTAAGCTTTCCAAAAAAGAAAACGGAATTATTATCTATATTTAATGAACGACTGCCCATATTTCGGGCAACGGCGTAAAATTCAGTAAATTCGTCCGTAGCATAAAAGGCCAAATCATTCTTTGTTATTTTCGTGCTTTCGTCAATCGGGGTAATAATCGCAACAGAGCCGTCTGTTATACAGTTCTTCGGCAATGCACAAGCGCGGGGATTGTAGGTAAGATTGGGCAACAAATAACAGTTCTTTTGATTAAGAAACTTTGCCACGTCAAGCGTACTCACATCGTCTATATAACAATCGTAATCAGGTATATCAATAATTTCATTACTGCCAATGTTGCGGGATTTCAAGACTCTAATTTTACCTTTGTCTTTTGTGTGGGCTTTTGTAATACTTCTGTCCCTGTACGCTTTGAACAAATTAAACTGTAATTTAGCCGCAACAATATCAAAATCGCTGTTTCTGTATATCAGCCAATATGGGAATGAATTGTCGGTAATATATGATTGTTCGTGTTGCTGTACGCTGTCCGTAATGTACGATTCAATAACTGTTGTGCTTGGCTTTATTTTCGTCTTGATAATAAAGCATATAGTTTCTATTTTCACACCCTTAAAACCTTTCTCGCCGAAATCAATTATTCTTTCAATTTTATTTTTTGACATCAAAGCGCGGGTATTGTTAAATTCGGGTGCGTTGATTAAACTTTTCGGTACAATCAAAGAAACAACATTGCCCAACGATATGACTTTTTCGATAAAAAAAGCAAAGATATTATTTGTATCACGATTGAAAACATTTGCCTTGTATATAGCCAAAAGTTCCTTTTCCTTTGTAATTTTCATATATGGCGGGTTGCCTACAACAATATCATAGTGCTTTTCGAAAGAATGTAACAAAAAATCAGCATTAATGTAATTGATTGTAATATTGTCAGGTACATAAATTTTCTTTATCAACTCTTTCAACAATTCAATGCTGTTTTTGTCAATATCGACTACATCAATATTGACCGTTGGAACACTTTTGTACTTGTTGATTAGAACAGGTAAAAAGTTCCCCACTCCGATTGAGGGTTCCAAAATGTTGAGGCTCGTATATGTTTTTGCTTCCGGTAAACTTTTTACAATAGAAAAACAAATATCTTGTCGAGTGTAATAGGCGGCGTTGTTATATCTTTGGGCGTTTGCCAACTCTGCAATTTTAGATAACATAGCAAAATTCATCGTTTTGTTTTCGCTAATGAATTTCAACAAGTTGCCGTTTTCGACTAACTTTTTTTTTTCAATGAGCGCCGTAATTTCCGGCTCTGTATATTCTTTTTGAGATAGAACTTTACGAATTTTATGAGCAATCTGTCGGAAAATGACGGTTGGAACTGCCTCGCCTAAATTCTGCCTGATATTCATTTCTTCTTTTTTCAAAAAGACCTGTTTCTCTTTTGCAGTCATTTTATTAAGTTTCTCAAACGGAATATCCGACCATTTAAAACTATCAGGAACAGACATCATCAACATCACTTCCCTAATGCTGAAAACGCGGTTGTCTGTCGGGTGTACCGTGTTTTGACTTGCCATAATATCGTTGCGGGTGTGAATACAGGGAGCGACTTTGTCCCAACATTGGCGGGTATATTTATCGCCGTTTTTTCGGGCGTTGTAGATAATTACATCGTCTTTCACGCTGTGCGGTATTTTGGTGTGGTCTTCGTTGTCAAATGCAGATTGCCCCTCCTTTATGTCGGCAATCCAATTTTCCATGTGCGGAGCATATCTGCGGAAATTATGATAAATATCGCTTTCGCTTATTTCGCCCATCTTTTTGAGAGATGGTAAATGCCCTATAATCTGACGCAAAGTCCTTTCGGGTTGTTGGTCTGGGAAAACATCAAGCGGAGTTATTTCTTTCAAATCTTTGCGTACTCCAATTACAAGCGTTCTTGTACGGCTTGACGGATTGCCGTAATCTTTGAAATTAAGTACCTGACAATGTATGTTGTACACGCCCGATAAGTTATAATCAATCGCCTGTTTGATGGGCTTGTCTTTGCCGTCTATATCGGTACAAATGGAAGTAAGAAATGCCCTAACATTTTCAAAAATAAAGAATTTGGGCTTGATTTTCTTCGTCAATTTTATTGATTCCACAACAAGCGAATTGCGTTTCAATTCGTCTTTCTTTTTGTGGTTGGCAACGGACATTCCCTGACAGGGCGGTGTTGCAATCAAAACATCTAAATGATTAACACTGTACCACTTTTCCCATAAATCCAACTCGACAAATATTTTGTCTTTTACTTCTTTTGTAGTAAGGTCGCCGCTAATGTAACCGCTTTCGTATGTGCATTTTTGATTGTATGATTGAATTTTCAAACGCCTTTCCAAAAGTTCGACTGTTGCAACGCAATAAAAATTTTCCTCTTTGAAACCATAACAGCCCACGCCTGCACTGCTAAACAAACTGACATAAGTACGTAAGCCGTAAGGCGTACTTTTTTCAGCCGCAATTTGTGGCATAGTTTCTATCTGCTTGTATGATTGCGCTTTTGGCATATCTATTTTTTATCTAAGAAGTTATCTGCTATTTTCAAAACTCTTTTTGCAATGTTAGTTTCAGCTGCTACTACTGCGGTAACTTGGTCGGCAAGCCACAGCGCAAGTAATTCTTCAGAATCAATGTTCAAAACATCTGCAATTATTAAAATTTGTTCGCGCTTCGCTCGTCGTTCCCCTTTTTCTATACGGCAATACATCGGCGTATCAATAGACAACACACTTGCTAATTGTTTTTGATACAACTGCTTTTCTTCTCGCAGCTGGCGAAGCTTTTCCGAAAACAACATCCTCTTTGAACACATAATTTATTTTGTTTTTATTGGCTGCAAAATATTGCCAAAAATTGACAATTCTTACCACGAATAAAGTTTTTCCATTTCTTTAATCTAACGGCAAAGTTACAAATAAATTGTCAATTATAGACAATTTGCATGAAAAAAGTTATCAACAACACAAGCAACAGCGATGTAATTTAGCTGAATATAAACATTTTACAATTTAATCTGCCGGCTTTTGCCATGTTCTTGTTGATTTCTGTTTCCAATGTGTTGCGGTAATATCCCAAACTTCTTCCTAAACCACTCCAATATATTCATCCCATTCAAGTTTAACCGCAGTTTGTTTGGATTATCCGGCTTCTGTTTCAGGAAGTCGTCAGTTTGAGTTTAAGCATTTGGGTGTATTCCTTTGCCTGCTGTAATCCACCGGCAGCATATAATTTTGGCAACACTTCCTTTCGGCAAGTGTCGGCTTCGCGGTAATATTATTTTGTTTATATCAAAAAAATGGAAGGGGTTGCTTCACAGCATCCCCTTCCGTGAGATAGAAATTGGCTATTTCTCCTTGCCTTTAAAGCCTATCCCTGATTTATTATGAGATAGAAAATAAACATTCAAAGAGAGAATTACTAACGAAAAATGAATATATGACTGTAATCCCTTTTATTAAATCGATTCCAAGAATTTGACTAAAGCGTCTCGATCTTCTTTCGACATATTGCGGAATTTCTCTTTTGCTTGTTTAGCGTCTCCTCCGTGCCACATAATGGCTTCTATATAGTTGCGGGCACGCATATCATGCAAATGTTCGGAGGCTCCCGTGCATTGAGCCGAAAGACCTCTTCCCCACAACGGGGTTGTCCGGCACCAACCGGTGCGAATATCGTTGACCATATCCAACTTGTGTTGCAAAAGATCGGAATACGGCCATATCTTTTGATGCGGATATTTGGGCAATTTGTCTTTCACCATCGGATCTCCGGTGTAATTATCATCGCCTGTCGTCCAAGACGGACGATGGCAAGTTACGCATCCGTTTTCATAAAACTTTTTCTTTCCCTGCTGAACGACAGGATCGTCTAAGTTACGAGCGGCAGGAACAGCCAAACCCCGGTGCCAAACCATAAAGTCAATGTAATCCTGGTCTTCCATTTCTGCCGGATGATCCCCTGA
>JAISSD010000017.1 GCA_031273295.1 Prevotella sp. | reverse complement strand
GCTGAATCATAAATATGCCCTATCAAACGATCGCTATCACTTGTGGATATTCCACCAGAAGTGCCTAATTCATCAGGGCCACCTCCTCTTTTTGCGAACTTTTTAACCAATCTAAAATCGGGAAGTGAATAGACTAAATAGCAGTGATTTTCCCATCCTTTTTCAGCATTACGAACAATCAAGTAGTTGTCTTTTTTTAATATCGTTGCGCCATTCATATCAATAAACCCCTCATCAACGACCTGATGCTTCCCTGTTAGTTTTATTACCGGAAAATGGACCTTATCCAAGTCTATACTTTCTGTTTCCGGCAAGGGATATTCAACACTTACAGTGGAATGACTTTCCAAATCAACAGTCTTTGATTTATTCGGATGAGTGCAAGCGGATAAGCTAACTGCAATCATTATACTTATAGCCATATTCTTTTCATTCATAATATCTAATATTAATGGGTTAGCAATTTAGTCAACATAATGCGAAGTTATGAAAAAAAACGAACAAACAAAGTGTTTTTCGGTTTTTTGTCATACCCACATGGATACGGATGCGTTGGAAGAGCCTAATTTTCGATGTATGGATATATTTGTTACTCGTTTGTCATGCAGAAGACACGGCAACCCTTGTATCTTCCCCTCTCCATGCAGGCGAGGAAGTGGATGCCTGAACGGGACGGAGCAGCCGAAGCCGACGGGGAGATCTGCGACACGGACGCTTTTCGCAGCTGGCTGAAAAGCGTACAAGGGTAGCCCTCACTGAAAGAACTACCATTCAACTTTTCTTTTTGGGCTACAACTCGTTTATTTTTTCCAGCAGGAAATCTTCAATATTGATGTATTGCACACCCCGGTCATCCGTCCACGGCAGGATATTGTCGCGCACCACGACGATTTTGGTATAGGAGTCGTCGATGCGATTGAGAGAATTAACCTCCTGCAAACGTTTATCTTCATCAGCCACGGTAAGAGCCGATTGTATGTAGTAGCGTTTGTCTGTCAAATTGACCACGAAATCTATTTCGAGCTGCGAGCGTATTTTCTTCCCTGCAACAGTATGGTTATACTCGACCACGCCCACATCGACGTTGAATCCCCGTGCCGTGAGTTCGTTATAAAGTATGTTTTCCATGATGTGGTTTTCTTCTTGTTGGCGGAAGTTAAGACGGGCATTGCGTAAACCGATGTCCGTGAAATAATATTTTAGCGGCGTGTCGATATAGGAACGGCCTTTTATGTCGTATCGGTACGACTTGCTCAATATATATGCGTCGATGAAGCAGTCGAGGTAGGTGGAAATGGTTTCGTTTTTTATCTTCAATCCTTTGACCGACCGGAACGTGTTGGCAAGCCGTGTCGGATTGGTAAGAGAACCTACGGCAGAGGCAACGACGTTGAGCAATTCGTCAAGTGTTTCCGCATCGGCACGCAAGCGGTTACGCTCTATAACATCTTTAATATAGGTAAGCCGGAAAAGGTCTTGCAAATACTTGGATTTTTCCTCGTGGGTACTTTTCTGCATGACGAACGGCATTCCCCCGTATGCTACGAACTCGCGCCATGCGAAACGTTTCTCTTTGGGGTAGGCTGCGTAAAATTCATCGTAGGTAAGCGGAGTAATATGTATCTCTTCGCCCCTGTCCCGGAAAGCAGTAGCTACGTCGGAAGATAGCATCTTAGAATTACTACCCGTTACATAGACATCGACATTTGGCAGGCTTTTGAACCCCAACAACACATCGACAAAGGTAATTTGGGAATCCGATTCTTGTGGCAGAAAAGGATTGTCTATCGCTTCTACCATTTGTATCTCGTCAAGGAGGATATAATAATCTTTCGTGGTATCACTGACCATTTGCCGGATGTATGCTCCCAGTTCCAGAGGATTACGATAGCGTGCATTGATGTCGTTATCCAACTCGAGCGTGATAATCTGCTCCGGTGTAATACCTTCCTGCAGGAGGTAATCACGGTATAGAACACCCAACAGATACGATTTGCCGCACCGTCTGATGCCCGTTATAATCTTTATTTGACCGTTCTTACGACTGTCTATCAATCTTTGAAGGTTTCTTTTGCGTTCTATTCTCATATTTATAAAGGGTATTTTTGCGGCTATCCGCACTTTTACCCTGCAAAGATGGGGATAAATACCGACTAATCATTTATCACCGCCCGATATTTTGACGTTTCATTCCAAGTTATTAGGCCTCAAATCGAAGAATCTTGAATTTTTTGTCTTCATAAGTGTTTTCGTCGAAATCAAATTCCGTTATAAAGCCGTTATAAAAACCTGTTCCAAAATCTTTTCTCGGCTCGCACTGCAATAAATCAATTTCGATAATCGGCATATAGCTTCCGTGATAAACTCTCATCTCATGCCTCCATTTTCTATACAAACTTCGTACAAATCCCGTAAAACCTGGTATTTACTGTCGGTATGCAATGCCCACCAGTGCTGGTTTAAATAGTCCCATCCGCCGTGTTTTTTGAGGTATAAATAGGCTTTTTGAACGTTCATTTTGTAGGCAGCAGCAAATTCGGGAACAATAAATGTGATAAAACTCACCTTGTCGCTTGTCTGTTTATCTAATGCTGTTGCTTCCATTATCTTATGCTTTAAAACGCTACCACAAAGATATGAATTTAATTTGACAATTTGAATTGAAAATCGACCTTGGGTCAAATGCACCCCATTGGCGGAGGCTATCTTTCGTCTGTATTATTTCCATCGTTTGATTCGGACGCCGACAAGTTCTATTTTTTCCATACCCACATGGATACGGATGCGTTGGAAGAGCCTAATCCCACGCTTTATATTGGGACGCTGAAAAAATAAAGAAAGCAGCTTTCCTCACTTAAAAACAATATGTTCCGCAATATCCATTTGAGTAATCAACCGCAAAGTTTGCACCACCCACCAATCTTTTTCGATGATAAACAATTCAAACTTACGCTTTTTTCTGACATCTTCTAACGTTTTTAATTTTTCATCTAAATTCAGTTGATTCCAATTCATTGATTTTCAGGTTTAATAATTGCTTTATTCATGATTTCCCGAATCCATAGAGGTGCATATTTCATATCATGCGCCACATACTTTGGATCCTCTCTCTTTAAATGGTTTATTACTTTTTCTATTTCGTAATCGGTTACCCGGTCTTTCCGAATTGACTTCAATGCCTGAATTACCAAGGTGCTGATTTTCCCTTTTGATGCTAAATTCTTCGGCGATGTTTTTTTGAAAATAACAACCCCGCCGTCTATCTGTAATTTTCGCGGACTCCCATCGGTCAAATAAACCATTTTTGCCGGTACTTGTGTGGATAAGCCGAGTAAATTTTCGGCTAATAATCCGGTAGGAATTATTTTTGCATGGTCGCGTTTAACAATAGCCTTTATTATCTCATCCGAAGTTGGAGGAATATCCCCCAATAAATCACTTTTTTTAGGAATAGCATACGTGCCTCTGCCCACACGCAAAATTTTTTTCTGCTCAACTAAACGTTCAAGCGCTTTATTACATGCTTTGTAATGGCCAAACTTAAGAAAATCATTTGTGAAAAATATTTTTTTCCGTTTTGCCAATTGCATGTTTCTAAATATTTTATATTCAACGCTATAATCCATGTTTTTTATTGATTCTTGTCGCAAAAATAGTAAACTTTTTCGACAAGAACAAACTTTGGACATATTTCTTTGGGCTACAAAAGCAGCTTCCCTCACTCAAAAACCAGCTTGTACCAGCTGAGTTTTTTGTATTCTTCGTTGAGGTAGGGGTATTGTTCCTGAGGGATATAGGTCGTCAGGCCTGAATGATGGGTGATGCTAAATCCGTCCCAATTGAGCAAAAAGGTCCCTGTGGCTGCTTTGTAGACAACACATTCGTCCAGCAGCGAAGATAGCTCCTCCCTCGAAGCCGCATCTTTTAATATGCGCGAGAAATAGTCTTCAAAATCAAAGAATAACAGGCGGGAAGAGTACCTGCCGAAAGGCTGTATGGCGGAGACGTCGACAACGGCCTC
>JAISSD010000283.1 GCA_031273295.1 Prevotella sp. | reverse complement strand
TTCATGTTACGAAGGTTTTTTATAATATGTTGACGGGACGGGCAGACCAAACTGTTGATACCGAAGGGCGGATTAACCAAACGTTTTTCGACGCACTGGGACGAACCGTCAAAACGGTTGCCAACGCCATCGAAGGCGGAACAGAAACTGACCAAAACATAACAATTGAAACAACTTACACTTCAGACAGTCAAATCAAAACGCTCACGGCGAAAAATTCTTCGACCGGTGATCAGGTTACAAAATACATTTACGGCACAGTTCAATCATCTGTGGTTCCGATGATTTACAGTAACCGGCTCCTCGCGGCAGAAATTTATCCCGATGCCGATGAAAATTCTCTTGACGACCGGATTGAGTTCTGCTATAATCGTCAAGGTGAATTGATTCGGAAACGCGATCAGAATGGTTCGGTTCATTTGTACGAATATGATTTGCATGGTCGAATGATTGCGGAACGCGTCACAACGCTCGGTCTGAATGCCGATGGAACCGTGCGTTGTATTGCGACAGAATATACTGTTGCCGGACAAATTCGTGCAATTACCTCTCTTGACGGGGAGAATAACGTGGTCAATCAAATCGTTTATCAATACGATCAAAACGGACAACTCCAACGGGAATACACTGCCCATCATGGAACCGTTGATATTACGTCAACGCCATTTATTGGTTACGGATACGATACGATTACCAACGGTTTACGGCAGATTTCAGTAACATATCCAAGCGGTAAAATTGTTTCGTATGAATACGATAATTATGGTCGTCTGTTGGAATCAATGACGGCAATAATCCGCTTGCCGAATATTCCTATCAAGGTCTCAGTTCAGTCTTGCGTACAAAATACGTCGAACCCGATTTGACACTGGATTATATAACTTCCGGCGCATTGGATCAATTCAGACGAATTACGGATCATGCATGGAAAAACGCCTCCGGTCAAGATATTGTGCGAATTAAACACGGTTATTCACGTGACGGAAACCGTTTGTATCGAAAAGATATGGTTATTCCCAATGCCGATGAACTGTATTCGTATGACGGAATAAACCAAATTAAATCACTGGATCGCGGAACACTAATTTCCAATTGTACAGGAATTACAAACAGTAATTTCGACGAAGCGTGGAACTTCGACGAAACCGGAAACTGGTTCGAATATGACCGGAATGGTATGATCGAAACCAGAACGCACAACAAAGCAAACGAAATTCTCAATACCGTTACACACGATGCCAACGGAAACATGACCATCATGCCGCGTCCAAACGGAACCGGGAACCTGAACGCCGTTTACGATGCGTGGAACAGAATGGTTGAAGTTGCCGGTATTGCTCAATATCGTTACGATGGGCGTAATCACCGGATTCTCAAAGTCATTGATGGTGTGGAGACGATCTCGTTCTTCAATCACGGCTGGCAGGAACTCGAATCTGTTACTAATTCGGAAGTAATAAGTTACGTATGGGGATTACGATATATTGATGATCTCATTTATCGTCAGCGCGGTTCAGAAAAATTGTACAGCCTCGCCGATCCAAATTGGAATGTCGTTGCAATTTGTGATGTAAATGGTAATGTTATCGAGCGAATGAGATATGATGCATTCGGTAAAATTGCTTGGCTTGATGTGAATTTTAGCACAAAAAATTGTTCAGATTCTAATTGGAATCGGACATTTACAGGACAAGTTCTGGATATGGAAACAGGATTGATGTTGTATCGGATGAGATATTATTATGCGGAGTTTGGGAGATTCGTAAATAATGACCCAATTGGATATGATGCAGGAGATGTGAATTTGTTTCGGTATTGCGAAAATATTCCAGTTCAATCCTGGGATTCCTACGGATACTCACGGAATGGTAAACGAAACAAAGCACCAAGTGTACAGTGTAGCATTGATCCTTGTGTCAAGGTATGCAACGACAATAGGCTGCCGGGACAACTTGATAAAACTGCATGTATCGAGGAATGTTTCCAGATGACAGTAGCATTTCAGGATTGGTATGAACGTAATCGAGATATTACTTGGACAAAAAATTTGGAACCGTGTCCGTGTAATTTGAAAGATAGATGCAAAGATAAAGATAAGTGGACAGAGTCTACAACAGAATTGCACGGGTATCACGTAGGAGCAACGAGTTGTATTCGTTCATCGACTGGTATAACTAACGTCTGGAAATCAGGAAACCAGTGTTGCTACGATGAAAATGG
Source organism: Prevotella sp. (assembly GCA_031273295.1). Taxonomy (GTDB): domain Bacteria; phylum Bacteroidota; class Bacteroidia; order Bacteroidales; family Dysgonomonadaceae; genus Dysgonomonas. The sequence goes on along the minus strand of JAISSD010000283.1, from coordinate 2,547 downwards.
AGATTTAATTACATCAGGAAGTGGGCAAGGGTCTGCTGACCGATGGCGGGGACCTTCAATAACCTTCCCAGGACATGTGGTTTCTGATATGGAACCTGCAGACTGGGCCACTTTTCTTGATGGCGGTAGGTGGGGATGCCATTCAAAAGCATACTTGAATGTAAGACCACAAGTTAAATCAGATGATTGTAAAGGGGTACCAACGCCAGTACAATAATTATTATGGGATGTTACGACAGATTCGATATGCCTGTAGTAACAATATACAACATTATCGAACTTTTTTTTCATATTGTATTATGCAAACACGAGTATTGATGATTTTATCTGTTATTTTTCTTTGCGTGATGATTTTATTATCACTGGACTATATGAAACCAGTTTATCAATCAGCCGCATCTCTCTTGCTGATTCCTTCGTGCATATTCTGTATATATTATTTGATTGCTTTTCTTGCAATGCCATATGTTGGAATAGCCGCAATCTGTGAAATGTCGGCGGATGCGAGGAGAGATTCATTCTGTACAACCGCTTATCAATGGTCTTATGTTTGTCTGAGGATAAATTTAGTGTTTCCGCCTCTTTTCTTTTTTTTATTCCTCTTTTTCGCTGGATGTTCACAAGCACATGAAATTTCTGTTCTCTTATTGTTTTGCAGCATAATCACTTGTTTGATTGCTAACCTATTACAAATTATCATAAATATTCTTTTGTTTTACAAGTATCATAATGTTTTACAATTATTTGCATTGATAACTCAAATGTTGACGTGCGTAACGATGTATTTTGTAAATCTGTTGTTTTCACAAATTGCAGGAGGATTTGGATAGTTTACTGTCCTTGTCCAGAAGAGGTTCTAAGGTAACTGTCTATTTTGTTTTTTAATGTTTCGCACAAAGGCGCAAAGAACGCGAAGGTTTTAATTCTAAACGGATTGATTTTCTTTGCGTCTTTTATGTCTTTATTCGCAACGAAAAATAAATAGACTTGTTCCATTATTGTCAACAGATTAGGCTGATTGAACAGATTTTTATAAAAAACGAATCTGTTAAATTTGTAAAATCTGTTGACAAAACTAAAATATCCTCTTTGTGTTCTTCGTGCCTTTGTGCGCAAACTTGAAAAACAAAATAGACAGTTACTCCCAATGTTGCTATGATGAAAATGGTAATTTAGGTAGATTATTGTTTATACCTAAGTGAGTAATTTTAGTTTTTGATAACACTAAAATATTACGCAATTTGCCTATTTGTTTGATTAAACAATCCATTTTTATAGCGTCAACACGCACCAATGTTTTAAGACAAACTAGGAGGCAACACTATTAGTCCTATGAAAAAGAACATACATATTATCAGATTTCTCATTCTTGTATTTGTTTTATGTTCAACAATATCTGTTTTTTCAGAAACAGATAATACAAAAAATAGCAACCAAGTGAACCAGCAGAATAATTCTCCTGACTGTTACTGGTCTTTTGTTGAGCAAAAAGTGTTAACATTTGAAGATTCATCAAAAATGATTACCCCAACTGGAGTTTGTCGCGGGTTTAATTATGAAGAATGGCTAAAAATAAATCCGCGAACTCTGTTCACCAATGCAATTACTTATGCATACGATATTCATGAATTATCGAAAGCACATATTTCTCCAGCAGATTTTATTGTTGTCCCATTGTATTGGACTCTCATCATAAATGATAACCATATTAGAGATGGATTTTTAGGCAGTGACATCGAACCAGATATTCCTGAAGTATCTAAAGCATACATTGTACTTGTCATCAATAAACGTGATGGTATTAAAAAGATACTTACACTTCGAGTAGGTGATCAATTTATTACTATGGTTCCTCGTGTTGTGAATAAAAAAGTGTCACTTTCCAGTGTTCTGACGGTAAATCCAAATACAGATATGAAAACACAAATATATGAATACCTTCAATCTGTTAATTTCGGTCCCAATAATTGGGGATTATATCGTTGCGTTTCACTTCGTGTATTTATTTCCAAAGACCGAACGATTAAACATGATATTTTTTTTATGAAAACAAAAGATGAAATTTATCCCACTATCTCTCTTGAAAAAAAAGGCACTACCAAAAGATGCTCATTGATGTAACGACGGACTGGGATTAATGCAGTGTATGGTTGTCTGATATTCGTAAAAAACAAAAAGTTTTTGTGTCTCACTTGTGTGCTTGTCCAAGACCTTTGAAATGCCATAAAAATTAAGCACAGAAAAGGAAAATGGGACGATTTTTATAAATCGTCACGGAAAATAAAATAAAATATAGTTTCTGTAATAATTGAAAACGATAAATTTGCCCAAAAATTTCTTTTTGCACGTACCGTGACCATAGATTATCTTTGAAGATGAAGGAAGAATAGTGTCATTCGATTTTAATGATTATAATGCTCCGATACTGTTCATGTTACGAAGGTTTTTTATAATATGTTGACGGGACGGGCAGACCAAACTGTTGATACCGAAGGGCGGATTAACCAAACGTTTTTCGACGCACTGGGACGAACCGTCAAAACGGTT
>JAISSD010000227.1 GCA_031273295.1 Prevotella sp. | reverse complement strand
AAGACCGGCTTGCCATTACCGTTGATTCAAAATGAAGGAACGGTGGAGCGTCTTATTCTTGACGGTGTTCATCTCCGCGGTCACGTTCCGCAACCGATTGTCGGGCGTGGAAGTCTCCGTGAAACCAAAGGGGAAATGATACAGGAAGAACCTCTGAAAGAAAACTTTTAAGGTAACTATTCCGTCGGACATAAATTTCACTCGGTTTTTTGCCAGCAAACAACATCTATTTCTATTAAACTGTGTCATTTTTAATAATTTGTTACCCAAAATGTCCTGGAGCGGATTAGTAATTGGTATGGACATATTTTCCATGATTGCCAATACATGAAATACTGGGACAGTAATGAGTATTGTCTCTATGATTATTATTGAGACTGCGATCATCGGGATTCCGACGGCTTCTTCTTTTGCCCGCTGAACTCGTTTCCGTCAGGTTGTGATTTGCTTTCAAAAATTGTATCTTTGACATCGTAAACAACATAAATCTACTAACCTGAGTTCCGGATAAGAATAATTGATAAATTTCCGAAAATTAAGCGATTTGCCCGTTAGGGCATACATATCAATAGAAAAAAACAATACGCTTCTCCTCAAAATTCCCCGTAGAGGGGATTCACATGGATGTCCTACGGACAAAAACCGGCAGAATGAGAACGTTTTCTATTGATATGCAAGTCCTGACGGACTATTTCTTAAACAGAACTCAGGTTATTACATGGCAACTATTGAACACTACTTTTTTTACTGTTCACCTATCACTCGCACGGATACAACTACCGGCTTTTTATGATTTTGCAGACGGATGTACCGGCTTTTACCAGGTAGATTCCGTCGGGTAGATCTGATATGTCGATTCTTCCGCCGCTGTTTTGTAGCGTTGTGGCATCTTGTGATTTTACGGCCTTTCCCGACAGGTCGTAGATATCCATTGCTGCTCCGGGCGGTAGACCGGTGAGGGTGAAAACATCCTTGACGGGGTTGGGGTAAGGGTTCATGTTTGTTTTGTCCGGTAAACGTATGACGGATGTACTCAGGATGGCCTGATAAAACGGATGTATCTGCAGATTGCCGTCCAGAATGCCAAAGTACCGTTCGATGGGATGTCCTCCGTTTTGTGATTTAACCGGTTCGTCGTAAGCCTCAAAATAGAACGCGGGGATATCTTCCGCGCGAACCCATTCGAGGAAACCGCTGAGGTACGCAACGGCTTTGGGTATGGATGCTGTCTGGGTCTGACCGCCGCCTACCGTGTATGTGCCGCCACTGTAGGGGGAGCCGGTCTCCGTCAGCAAGGCCATTTTCGGCTGATACTTGGCCGCTTCATCGACATAAGCCTGCTTCATTGCCGCCACCATTTGGCTTTCGGGCGTAGCATCCCATGTGCCGTTGTAGATGTTTATCCCGATGAAATCAAGCCTTTCCAGTACCGACATACTCCACGCAGCGCCCGCTATATCCACGCTGCCGACAGGGATCACGACGGGTTGGGACTTCACGACTTCGCGCACGGCATCGATACAGGCCGCAAGTTTGGCCGGACTGACGCCTGCAAGGCTACATTCGTTGCCTACCGAGATCAGGTCGGGCGCCGGGCCGCTTTCCAGGATTTGCCGCAATCCCTGTATTTGTGCGCTGTTTGCGGCATCATCGTTCGTGATGTAAATGCCGATCATGGTACGCAGGTTCAGTTCGTTTTTGGCTATCCGGTTGATATGGGGCAGCCCGTTGTTCAGTGTCCCGTGTGTTCGTATCCATTTCGTCAGGTGAGCCAGCGGCGCCAGCCTGGTTCGCGTCGCCTCCTCCGTGAGAGGGTAGCCAAAGGCTTCGCCGTTAAGCGCCAACGATACGTTCAGTCCCCAGAAAGACGTATTCAAAGGCTCCCGGGGTAGCCACAGCAGGGAAGCGACCGAACTGTACGACCCCGATTTGGACGTTACCGCCTTGACAAGCAACGCGCCGTTGGCGGGTGTTTTCAACGAAGTGCCGGAGGTATAGGCCGTTGCGGTGGGAGAGGTCAGGGGATCGCTGCCGTCCACGGTGTAGCGGATGCTTTCTCCCGGCTGGCCTGAGAGCGTGATGTTTTCGCCCGCCCCGACAAAGCCGGGCATGATGTTCGGTACGGGCGGCAGCAGACGCTCGCTCCAGAACTGTGTCCGTTTGACGGTCTTCGGTTGGCCGAGGTATTTGCCGCTCATTGTCCCGTATTTCACCGAACTTCCGGCGACACCGCTGAACGTCGTGCGGCGGACAAAGAAGAAACTCACGTCATCAATGGCGTAATCGCCGCTGCCTCCGGTGGTTATATTGATGGAAAAGTACCCCGAACCGTCGACGGCGCTCAGGTAGTTGTCGTTGGTGGGTTTCACATAATCGTCTCCCCACGAAGCGCGAAGCATGGCGATAACCGCATACTGTCCGGCATTATCCGGCGTGAGTTCGCTCCACGCGATGCGCCCTTCGGCAACGCCGCCCGTTCCCAGCGCCGGAATCATACTGATGACAATTTCCGGTTCGCCTGCCGCCTGTATACTCATAGCAAATACATTCAGCCATAGCACGATGGTGATGCATGCTGCTCTTTTCAGTGATAAATTTTTTTTCATGATGAATAACAATTTTATTTTTTACTTTCCTTTAACTCCCGGTATGCGCTGCCGGCGCTATTGATACGATCCGTCCACCTGTCGAACGCCCAGTCTGCGGCGGTCATTCCCCTGTAAGGAGGCGCCGGAAGCGGATCGAAGTCATATTTGGTAAACGCCTCATCCGTCGCGATGACTACAGCTGTCTTGACAGCCGTTGGCCTGGTGAAACCCTCGTCATCGCAAATGCTCATCAGCGTCGTCATCCCTTCCATCAAATCTTTCGAAGCCCATTCCAACCGCTCCCGCAGCAGCGTCCCGTTCCATATATGTGGCGGAATCAATTGGCCGTCTTTTATCCCGACAACATAAATTTCAGGCGCTACGACCGGCGTACCGACCATCGACATGTAATGCAGCGACGGCGGAAGCCCCTGTACCGATCCGAAAAAACAGACCTCGTCCGCCTCCACAATCGCCTTATTCGTCTCTTGCGAAAAGACCACCTTTCGCAGCATGGCCGCCACTTCGGCTTCCCATTTCTCTAACCAATCTCCTAATCTTCCCATAATAAAATCTCCTTTCTAATAATTCTTGTTATCTGTTTATGATGTCAAACTCCTTAATGTTTTTTCGATGTAGCGTTTTGCTTTCTCTTCTTCTTTCATTTTTATCAGACTGCTTTCGCGGTATTTTACCAGACAGGTCATATCGGGATGCAGCACGACATCTTCGGTAACCTGCTTTTTGGCAATCTCCAGGAAAATGTTTTCCGGTGTTAGTATAGCGGATGGCTTATGCTCGATAATCATATTTTTTCCCGCTATATCAACAGGTTCTCTTTTCATGTTATAACCTCCTGCGGAAATGGCCACCAAAATGATGATGGCTTTTATTACCTATCTCATCGTTCTTGAAGATTTTCTCAGCATACGGCTATTCCTGTATGTTGATAGAGCAAAAAGCAATAAAATCAGCGATAGCAGTATCTTGCCCGTGCCCCATTGATTCTCCGATATCATCAAATACCAGACGGTAGCGGCCCCCCCTGCCGAGAGGATTGTCATGAGAGTGAAAAGCCTGGCTGTTTTTTTTATGCCATTAGCTAAGTCTCTGCTTCTTTTTTCAAGTAATGCAAGCCCCTTGTCTACTATTTCATCATTACCCACATTCTTGCGGTTTTCTTCCAGGATCTTTTTTGCATGGTCAAAAATATAATGATAGTTTCTAAAATGGTTAGAATGAGTGGGCGTACTCATTCTCTTCCAATGTTGTAACGCCATTTCGACAACATTACCCGAATAGATGGCATAATTGTAGGCGGCATGTTGCATTTCTTCACGCGAAGGGCGAAGTGTACGGCTTTCCGTCAGTATTAAACCATAAATGGCTGCGGCTTTTCCAAACATGGTGGAAGATTTACCGAACTCGGTAACCCCAGCACAATTATCGGCTAATTGAATCATGTTTATAGTCCACGGATACCCTTGTTTTTTCATATCCTCAATTTGTTGAATATTGTTTTTCTGTTCTACCGTGTGTGTGTTCTGTACGGTTTTCACTTTTACCGAATATTCTTCAAACTCCTGGTATGACAGTGCAAAGTCGCACATTACATCACAAGCTGCCACATACATCTCTTCCAATCGTTTACGCCATTGGGACGAAACCTTTTCAATGACATTATTCTTATCCAAAAACGTTAACAGCTCAACTGCTTTTTCGCGGGCTTTCGTTCCGTCTGGCGCTATATCTGCATATAAGCACATCATAAGGTGAATGATACCCGCACGGATCTCGGGTGGAAGGAATACGATTGCCAATGTTTCGTTCGCCAGTTCTATCGCTTCCGTTATCTGATAATTATGGACAAACCGCTCTATTTGAATGCATTTTTGCTCCCAACTGTTACTGTTGTCTACCATATCTCCATGCCTCCATCATGTTGCTTTAAATAAATTATACACTTTTTCATATCACAAATCTTTTTTATTAATTGTTTTCATTGTTTTCCTCTTGTAGTTGAAGATATAAGACATGCCTGTCTGCTTCAACGGCAAGTATTGCTTTGTTTTCTTTAGACGACGGTGCAACCAACTGAAATGCGCCGTTAGATGCCATACCTGCCAGGTATGCGAGCGTTGTCCTTTCGTATGCGCAAATAATACCGCTACTGTTGATATATATCGCCCCGCCTTTACAGCATAAGCTCACATTGTTTTTACGAACAGGCAACACTTTTGTCTTTTCCCGGCCATTTAGAAATTCATCTACAGAGCCGAATACAACGGTATGAGGGATTGCGTATCCCCCGGCGCTCATCTGTTGAAAAAGAAAATAGCAGTTATCGCCTTCCACCTCAAGCGCCACAAGCGCCACAAGCCCTCCCTGATTGGAACTGAAATCATATTTGCCGAGAAGATGCAATGCGCCCCCGTTTCTGATTTCAAAGAACAGAGCCAAAGAGCCTCCCGAAGAGGAAGACTCGCCATACAAAACAAGCCTGTCGCCGGATCGTTGGAGCATTGTTCTCGAAAACCGGTACTGTTCCAACGTGTAGTCAGACATAAATATACTTTTGGACCTGTATCGCAAAAAACCGGTCGATTCATAAAAGTAATAGCCATTCTCACTGCTTGCTGTTGCTTCCTGACAGGAGGGATAAACTTTATAGTTTACGGAGGATACGGCAAATCGTTGGATATCTATATCATATCCTGCACCTGCTCCGTCCAGTATACTCAAGAGTCCTTTCCGATGCAGTACAAACAGCCAGCTTTTGTCCATTAGCCCATCCAATATCATCTGTTTTCGACCGCTTATATCCACCCAATACTTTTGTTTGCCGCGTACTACCGCTATCGGATTGCCGGCTACTTCTTCATAAACGGCTATTATTTTTGCTTCATCCGGCTGTCCCTTACTATCCAGGCGGAAGAGCATCGCCGCTACGTTCGAAAGAAATAAAAGGACGCCGTCCGCTCTTTTCTTGAAAAACCCCATACGAACAGTCGGAAACAGCTCCGTATCCAGTTCGACAAGTTTCTCGTTTTGTTGGTTCCAAAGATAACAACGTCTGTAAAAACCGGACAGGCAATACAATCCATCGTCTGTTGACATCATCGCAATCATTTGTCGGTTTACCCGGAAACCTTTATATTCTTCAAGATGGCATCCGAACACACGTACTGTGCCATCCGTAAAAGAAAAGGCCACTTTCCCACCAGGCAGTGGCGCAACGCACACAGCATTGGCGCTGCCTGCATTCGTCTGCGCTACGACGGTGTTGTCTTCAAATCTCAGGATAACTGTGCCGCTCGAACTGTCCAGGGATATATATCCTTTGCCGTTTACGACTGTCAGGGCACTCAGTTCTCCGGAAACAGGCAGCCGGATTTTGTTTTTTCCGGATAAACCGTTCGCAAGATTGACAACAACGATATTGTGTTTATCTTCCTGGTAGTAGAGGATGTTCCCGTCGAAACAGAACGCTCCATCCTCGTACATCGGCAATAAATAGTTAAACTGGGCAATCGTTTTTGAGTGAACAATGGTATCGGATTCGCCATAGTTTATCGCAACAATATCAGCCGTTGCATCCTCAAAAGCGACGACGAGATATTCGCCGCTTGCCGAACAGAAAAGGCGTAATGGCCGAATCTCGCGAACAGAAACGACATAGTTGTTTGTCAGAAGCGTATCGGTATGCATCATGCGAATACGTCCCAATCTTTCCGTGAAAAAGGCTATTTCACGACATTCGGCAAATCCTACGGCAACGGTAGTCGTGAGCGTGATGCGCTTTATCGGTACGATACCTATATTATTCCCTGATTCGGCAGGTTGATCAATACGCAATTCAGGATTGAATAACGAAAGTGCTTTTATCCATGGCCTGCGCCATTTTCCTGATGCAATCAAACTTTTCGCCTGCCTTTGCAACGCATCATCGCTGTTGAACAGAACAGTAGAGAAAAGCATATTGGGGAAAAATTGCAATTCTTCGACAAATTGCAAGATAACTTTTCGGTATGGCTCTATTTGCGAATCCGTCAATAAACCCATTATTTGAAGTAATTCGTTCACTCCGCCAGCCGAACAACAAGCATGTAAATAGGCGATATTACAAAACAGTTCGTATGCTTTTGTTGTGTCGAACTGAAGCGTATGCCATCCAAGTTCTGAAAGGAAGCGTAGATGCTCGTATTCAAATGTTTTGTCTCCATGAGGGTCGCAGAAGCTCAGAAAGCAGTCTGCCAATAGCTGGTGGTACTCGGCTGCACTGCTTTTATACCGCTCTTTCGCTGCGATCATAAAGCTTTCGTACAGGAAATCCGTCCGTCCTTCGCGCCTTGCCATAAAGGGGCGCATCTGACGGAGATAAAAGCGGATCGTTCCCCTGATTTTGTCGCTTTTGTCGTGCGGAAAGGCCGCGCTGAAGCAATACATAAGCTCCTCTTCCGACAGCCCTTTTCGCGCATGGGAAAGCAGGCCGAACAGATACGGTACGGACTTTTGGGGGTCGATCACATCGAATGCCACATCGGTTTCCAACCGCTGCAACACGGCATGGAAAGCGTCGAGAGGCTCCTTGCCATACCGTTTGATCGCTGTTTCCAATTGTTTGAAAGCGCCGAATACCCGCAACTCCGACAGGAGGATCTTCATGAACAGCGGATTGCTCGACGCCGGCGTTTCGCAAATGGTGTCGATATGCTTGTCGTCAAGCGCTTTCAGGTGTTTCTTCAAATGTTCGGCGATCAGGCTTTTTTTATCGTCAAACGGCAATAGTTCACAGGTGCGCCTGTCCGGGTCGCTCTTGCAGCTTTGAATAACCGCAGCCGATTCTCCGTCGTCTTTCACGCTCACAATCAGTTTCATCCCGTCGGGCAGTTTTCGGGGAAACCAGGAGAGCATGTCCAATCCGGCGGGTAGTTGGTTGATGGCGTCGATGAGAATGATTGATTTTCCTTTCCGGGACAACTCTTCCAGCAGTTCGGGCATGCGCTGCCGCAAGTCGTTAAGCGTAGGCGGACAGGCAATTCCCGCTTCGTCAAATATACTTTTCCACAGATTGTACGGCTCTGACGACAAGTCGGATACGCCGCAAAAACGGGCATAGACCGTATGGCCATCCCTTTCCAAACGCCTGACATAATTGGCCAGCAGCATCGTTTTGCCCAGGCCGGCTTTTGCCGTGAGAAGAAAAATATCGTTGCCGGAATCGTTTATATAGTTATTCAGTTCCTGTTCAATATCTTTTTGAGGGATATACCCCTCCATATTCAGGTCGACGAACAGGCTTTGCTGCTCCCTGTCGGCCTCATGGGGGGTGGAGGGAGGGGGGATGATCTCCCTGCCGGGGAACTGCTTCAGGATTTCAGCTTCCAACTGGGTGATAATGATCTGTTTTAAATCCCTGTCGCCCGCATGGAAAGCGGTCAGCCGTCCCCTGGCTTTTTCCTCCCCGTTTGGCTCGGTCAGCAGTTCGGGCGTTTGCATGGAAAGATCCCACTCCCCCGCATAATGGGTCACCGTTTTACCGCTCATCCGGACGGCCTCTTTCAAAAGCTGCAACTTAACATCCTCACCCTGTTCCTTTTCCCCCTCTGCGGCGTTGGTATATACCTTGCGCTGTTCGGGCGTCAGGCGGTGCGTGAAATTGTCTTCACGAAAGAAGAAAAGCGCGTGTTCCGACCGGGGTTGTTCCCTTTTTTCTTCCTCGATGATCCGGAGCATCGGTGCCAGCAGGGCATGCTCTATCTCTATTTCAGTCACGGAATTGCCTTTGCAGCGATACAGTTCGGGATACTCTTCCAGCGTTTCCCGGCTGACCTCCTTTCCCTCTGTCATATCGGGCGTCCATCCCCGCCTTTGCCCCAGGAAACAGAGGAAAAAGGGACGGCATGCATCAATGTTCTCCAGACAGACTTTTACCGTATTGTTGGCTTCGGAATCCGCCGACGTGACGCCCCATCGCAAGTCGATATCCCGCAGCCGCAATTTACGCGCTTCGCACCATTCGGCCAATTCGGGGAATACATATTTCACGAGGTAATCCCGTTCGGCGTGCATATCGTTGAACGTACTGCTAATAAAGATATAGACATTTTCCCATTTCATATAGCGTATGATTTATTATTTATTCCCCCTCTCCTCCGGTATAAAGCGGCTTCAGCGCAAAGCGTGTCCGCCCCCTTTGCCAGGGCGGAAAGCACAATGATTTCGCCGAACGGATAGCCCGCCTGCAAGTTGCGTAACAGTTCGCCGACCTTTTCCCGCAATAGCGGGATATATTCGGCGGGAATGTGGCGATGTCCGGTTATGCCGACAACAAAGGGAATCATACTTTTTTTCGCTGTTTTGTGAAACAAATAAATCCGTTATAAACGGGTATAAAGGTATATGATTTTTTTTCAGATTCTATCAAAAACGATGATATTTTTTCACTATCAACCGACTAAATGACAAATTTGTCGCCGTGTTTGTATTATATTGCTAATATACAATTAAATATAATTCTACTTTTCATTTTTCAAAAACCTGCCCTCCTCTCCTGAAAAAGTGTGATTTGCACGGTTGCGGGTCTTTTATTTTTGCGTTTTCCCGTTTTTTTGAACTGTTTTTGCCCATCGTTGTAAAGTTGTTTTTCCAATCACAATATTACAACTTTCGGGGGCTGTCCTAAAAAGAGACTTTTTTTAACCGCAAAGAACGCAAAGAGTTTCCACAAAGTTCACAAAGAGATTCATGTCAACGATGTAAACTTTGTGTCCTTTGTGGTCAAATCGACTTTGGGGACAGCCTTATAACCCGTGCAAGGCAGGAGCCTTTGTCGATCGGAGTTATACCTGCGTCGAATTACACGAATTGTACAAATAAGATTCATTCTCAATTCTCAATTTTTAATTCTCAATTCAACAGATACGGCATGCAATCTTTCTGCGGATAAGGCGATAATCATTCCCGCAAACCATATACCTGTAATTGTTAAAACTTTTTTCATATTTATTCATTTGATAAGAAAGCAAAGATAGTGAGAATATATTAA
>JAISSD010000225.1 GCA_031273295.1 Prevotella sp. | reverse complement strand
ATGGTGGGAACCACAATAAGATAGGGGTTTCCGATAGCCTGGGCTGTTTCACATCCGAATTTAAAAAGAGAAACCAGAGCGTCCCATTGGGCGGGGGAGCAAAAATTGATATTCTCAATGGAATTAAACGCATACGGCTTTAGGCGGCTGGAACAGAAAAAAGATTGCAGATCTTTTATCGTGTTCTTACTAAAATAACTTTTGAGCATATCCAGCCGGAGTTCAATATACTCGTAGCTGTACTTTTCACACAACCTTAAATCATCTTCCACACTGGATTTTTTCATACAGGTGGCTTCATTAAATCCTAATTTCATCTTTTCCCCCTCTTAAAAGAGACGCACTCCCGGTATGCCTTCTGTCATGGCCGGAAGCGTGTCTCAAACACGATCTTTTAGTCGTCAAAGGTCAGCATTATTTCCATCAAGGCTTCAACCTTTGCTCCCTTTACCGAATGGGTTAAATTGTTTCCATGCAACTTTCCTATTCTCCCTATGCCTATTAAGCCTATTTTAATTTCATTAAACATAGTCGCCTCCTTTTTGTTTTTTCCTACTATGGGTATATATATCTTCTCCCTAATATGTGAGCTTTACAGCAGAAGAGGTCCTATAAGAATGAGTAGCCGCAAGAGCCAGCTTCAATCCTACCATTCCGTCATAGGCGGTTACCGGTGAGGGTCTACCCTCCTGGACTGCATTTATAAAAGCTTGCATCTCTAGTTCATAAGCGTCTTTGAAGCGACCCAGGCACCAATTGGCCATATCGACAATTATCTGCTGCCCACCGATAACGGTATACGGAGTAAGCTGATTTTGTCCAACAAAGACACTTTTGGTAAGGCCAATAATTTCTGTTCGGGTATCATAGACATCGTTTGCATTGCGGCTAATTTCAATCATACCCAAAGCGCCACTTTCAAATTTCAGTAATATTTGGCCGTCATCCACATCATGGAGTTCTTTTAGGTATTCATGTTTCAGTACCGCGCCTTGAGCATAGACCTCTACAATCTCCGATCCCATAAGCCAACGGGCTACGTCAAGATCATGGATTCCCATATCAACAAATAATCCACCGCTTTGAGGGACATACTCTTTCGGCGGTCCGTTTGGATCCCGCTGGCAATCATGGATGTAAATGGGTTTACCACATTTACCGTCTACGATCATATCCTTAGCCGCTGTGTGACCGGGATCAAAACGACGCATGAACCCTACCTGCAGATAGGCATTAGTTTTCTTTACTGCTTCTACAATTTTTTCCGCTTCTTCAAGGGTATACGTAATAGGTTTTTCACAAAAAATAGGCTTGCCGGACTTTATTGCCTCCTTGAGTATTTCATAGTGAGTCTGTGTTGGTGTGGCTATTACTAGCGCTTCAACTTCAGGGGCCGTTATCAAATCCTTATACGAGGAATAGCCTTTAACATCAAAATTTTTAGTTGCACGATCCAGCGACTCCTTGGCAGCGTCAGATACCGCAGCAAGATTTGCGCCTTTACTTCTCAAAACATTCGAAGCGTGATGATACCCGAGACGCCCAGTACCGATGATACCAACATTTATATTGTCGCTCATTTCTTTTAATCTCCTTTACCCCTAAAATCCTCCGAACTTCAAAAGAAGTTCGGAGGCAACCATAACGGCTAATTACTTTATTTGCGAAATCTTTCTATCAAGTTCAGCGCGGAAATTTGCCACATTGTTTTTGTCAACAACAGTGACTTCATTGTCATAATACTTTTCCACAGGTCTGCCCTCAATAACATCTATAGCACGTTTTACGCCCCAATATCCTAGTTCAATGGGCATCTGCGCCAGCGATGCAGTCAATTGCCCAGCCGCTATTGAATCCAATGCCCCGAAAGCTCCATCAAAACCCATGATAGTGATTTGGTCCTGTTTTTGGGCATTTTCGACCGCCTGATACGCCCCAAGAGCCATTTCATCATTAGTACAATAGATGCATTTTAAGTCGGGATTAGCCTGCAGAATATTTTCAGAAACATTTACCGCCAAGTCTCTTTTGGAGTCTGCGGGTTGTATACTAACAACTCTCATGCCTGCCGCTTCAAAAACATCTTTTGCGCCATTGGTCCGCTCATCATGCAGAGTTTGTCCTGTATTCCCACGGATTATTGCAACCTTGTCCCCGGCATTTAACTTTTTTACCAAATAATCGCCGGCGATTCTACCGGCATTATAGTTACCGGTTCCGAAAAAGCACGCGAAAAGGCTTTCATCGGTAGTTGTCAGTTTTGCGTCAATAATAACAACGGGAACCTTTAAATCTTTCGCCTTTTGGACTGACGGCACAAGCGAAGTGGGCTGATTTGGGGCCAGAACAATAGCTTTAACTCCTCTTGCTGCCGTATCCTCTACCATGTTCATCTGGCCCTGAACATCAGTTTCTGCGCTCGGTCCAATAACAGTGACTTTATAGCCGGTTTCACTACCAGCTATTTTGGCTCCAACCTCAACCATATGCCACCAATCGCTGTCCAGCGCCATTAAAATGACAGCGATTTCATCTTTACTTTCCTGGCCGCCTCTGGCAAATGCCATAGAACCAAGAACCGCCAAGACCAGTAGTACCATGAAATTTTTCTTCATAATCTTCCTCCTGAAAAAAATATTTATTAAACGTTTATTTCAACGTCTAATTCCTTTTCATTTTTTTTGTTAGCTCAGGAAACCCACCGTTTCTGACAACATCAAGAAATACCGCTATTATAATTACCAGCCCCAGAATTATCGTCTGCATATCAGCATTTACGCTTAAAAGATTTAAACCATTACGCAAAACTGAGATTAACAGTACGCCGGAAAATGTTCCAAGGACATTTCCTCTTCCGCCAAAAAAACTGGTCCCTCCGATTACTACTGCCGCTATTGCGTCATTTTCCAGTAGTAGCCCCGCCAGGGGGGCGGCAGCATTGGTACGCCCAACCATTATTATGCCTCCTATGGCAGCCATAAGGCCGCTTATCACATATACCATAGTCCGAACATAAACAACATTTACACCTGATAACTGCGCGGTTGTCATGTTTCCCCCAACGGCATAGATACGACGGCCCAATACGGTATAATTTAAAAAAATACTAAAAAGAATATATGCGAGCAACATAATAATAAAACAGACGGAAATTCTACCTAAAAGAGTATTTGGGTTTGAAGTAAGAAAGGCGGAACCTGCCCACTTTATTACCAAAGGCATACCGGCTATTGGCGTAGCACCGGTAATAACCAGAGATATACCTTTATAAATATTTTGAGTACCCATCGTTGATATAAAAGGATGGGGGAGTCTGCCAACCGTAAGCAATAAACCATTGACAAGGCCAAGCAGACACCCTGAAACAAGACCAATTCCCAATGAAAGCACAGGATTCCATCCCAGTTTGACGGTGCAAAAAGCCATAAGGACCGACGAAAGAGTCATGGTGAAACCGATAGATAAATCTATTCCGCCAGTCAATATACAGGCCATCATGCCCAATGAAAGAAAACCATTAATTGTAACCTGCCGGGATACATTGAGAAGATTTCCGATTGTAAGAAAAGAGTTACTTGCAAATGATAAAAAGATACCAATAATTAATAATGCAAGAACCGGCCCCGATTTACTCGATATTTCTTTTAACTTGTTAACTGCTATTGTTCTGTTCATTTATTTTCTCCTTGTCGCCATTGTTAAGATTTGTTCTTCGGTAATTTTTTTATCATTATCCAGTATGCCTGTTTGATTCCCTTCATAGATCGTCATAATTCTATCGCTCATACCCATGATTTCCGGTATTTCTGATGAAATCATTATTATCGAAGAACCTTGTTCCAATAATTGATTCATTATGGTATAAATTTCCACCTTGGCTCCAACATCAACCCCTTTTGTAGGTTCATCAAAAATAAAAATTCTTGCCCCTGACATAAGCCATTTCATAATTACAATTTTTTGTTGATTTCCACCACTGAAATTTATGGCGTTCATCCGTGGATCTGTAGGACGTAATCGGAGTTTGTTTCCAATGTCAATAACCCGGCTGTTCCTCTTTTTATTATTAAGCAAGGGGCCATTCAAAAAATCTTTTAATGTTACAATAGTTGTATTTTCAAGTACGCTGTGAATCAGTATCAGTCCCTCTTCCTTCCTGTTTTCTGTAATCAGTACAATGCCCTTATCTATCGCCGAACGGGGATTTTTGATAATTACCTCTTTTCCGTCAATAAATATACTGCCGTCCTGCAAAGAGTCAGCGCCGAATATAGCGCGTGCAAGTTCGGTTCTCCCTGCGCCAATTAAGCCGAATATGCCAAGGAGCTCTCCCTTCCGTAGATTAAAAGATACATTGCTAAATTTAGGCGAAGAAAGATTTTCACACCGGAATACTTCTTTACCAATCGCAACGGAACGCTTAGGGTACTTTTCTTCGAGTTTACGGCCTACCATCATAGCGATAATTTCATCCTCGGAAACGGTATTTACATCAACCGTAGAGCCGGAATTTTTTCCATCTTTAAGAACGGTAACAACATGGCCCACTTTTTTTGCTTCGTCTATCTTATGGGTAATAAATAAAACGGCTATTCCTCTTTTGTTCAAATCAACCATCAAATCCAAAAGGGAGTTTATTTCTGTCCGGCTTAGGCTAGACGTTGGTTCATCCATAATGATAAATTTTGCGTTACTATCTACAATACGTGCAATTTCTATCAATTGCCGATGCCCCATTCCGAGTTTTTCCATCGGTATGTCAAGATCAATATCCTGAAGTCCTACACATTCCAAGGCTTTTCGTGCCCTGTTTTTCTGTTCTTTCCAGTCAACAAATAATCGTGCTCTTTTATGTTCCCGTCCAAGAAACATATTCTCTACAACACTAAGACACGGTACATTGTTGAGCTCCTGATAAATGACTGCGATACCTAGATCATAAGCCTCTTTAATATGGCTTATTTTGACAGGTTTCCCCATCCAGAAAATTTCACCTTCTTCTGGCTTATTAATACCAATGATCGTTTTGATTAATGTCGATTTACCGGCGCCATTTTCTCCCAGCACTAGATGTATCTCATTTTGCCTGATAGTTAAATCTACATGATCTAATGCAACAACACCGGGAAATCTTTTCGTAATATTTTTTAACTCTAATAACGGTACATCGATCTGATTTATCTTCTTTATATCAGGCATACTTATCTCCTCTGATTTTTTTGGTTACATTATTTCAGAATCCGAACTCATCGGCTTTCTTAATGATCCTTCTTTCACAAAAACCGCCCTGTCTTCTCCGCAGCCGTCCTTATTACCGTCTCCGGTTCCAGTTACCAATATTCCGGGCGAAACAATTCAACAGAACATATTTCGTTATATCCCTTGTCGTGTAATTTTTGGGTAATTGCCGAAAGGGGAATAACCCCATCACCCGGATAGAGACGGTGGCAATGGTCCAGCGTTCCCAGGGGAGGTCTTCACAGTCATCAATATGGTAGACAAAAACCTTGTCAAGCGGGACCCTGTCTATGGAATCAATGTCCGCAAGACGGTTGTAAAGAAAGAGGTTTATAGAATCCAGGGCAAGGCCCACATCATCCCGGTTTACCGCCTCTACAATTTCCAGTGCCTGATCAAGGCTACGGACACACCAGCGCTTGTCACCAATGGGTTCAAAAGCCAGTTTTATTCCATAGGGCTTTGCAATGTTTGCTAATTTGTCAAGAACCTTCACACTGTCAAAAAAAACCTCTTTTTTGGTTTTCAGATGCATATCCTCGCCCATGGTGGGAACCACAATAAGATAGGGGTTTCCGATAGCCTGGGCTGTTTCACATCCGAATTTAAAAAGAGAAACCAGAGCGTCCCATTGGGCGGGGGAGCAAAAAT
>JAISSD010000161.1 GCA_031273295.1 Prevotella sp. | reverse complement strand
ACCGGATGACATCATAGTCAATACTTACTTTACCAAGGCCGGTGGTAATACTTGGGGTAGTATTCCCGTGGTCAATGGTAATCTGACTGACGATCGGACAGTAAATTCCTTGTCGTCGGGTCTCCATATCCCGGAAAATTACACGGGCGATATATGCAAATACCTTTCGGATAACCGGTCGACTAGCGGTTTAGTCAGCGAGTGGCGGATGCCTGTCAGCGGCAAGTTTGTGGGAAGTGGTAACCAGTTTATTCTCCCTTACGAAACCGACGATTCGAAATGGGCTATTTTCGAGGATTGGTACGGCTCAGGTTCTTTCGACGGGGGGCAAAAAGAAAACGGCGCTTCACAAACCGCAGATGCTTTTATGGTTTATACTCTTCCTACCGGTGAAACCGTATACTTTCCCGCTTCCGGGTTCCGCCACGACGACAATAGCGATCTGATCGGCGTTGGCTGCTACGGCTACTACTGGTCATCGTCGGCCAGCACCGGAAACGCGTACTCCCTGTTCTCCAGCGCCGGCATCATGCACCCGAACTTCAGCAGCAATCGGTCGAGCGGTTTCAGCGTCAGGTGTGTTCGGTTATAGCCAGAGGATAGCAGCGCCTTTAGGCGCGATTCGATTTATTTTTTCGGTTACAGGGGATGATTGCCATTCCCTGTTTTCTTGTGCGCCGTGCATGATGACCATACTTGATGACGAAAACTATTGTCTTTTCTATTGATACGGCTACGGGCAAAAACGCTTGACATAAAATGATTCAGGCGGTTTTATTATCCCGATCTCGGGTTTATGATATCTTTGAGCTTGCGAATAGCTATTGAAGCAAGTCAAAATATTGGTCGTATCTGCATGGAAAACGCTCAATATGAATGCTTTGCTTTTCAAAGGACGGATAAATACACAATAATGTAACTGGAGCATATATTGAAGCCTGTTATGGATTTCGGTTATCCGTATCAGGCGGCTTATTTGAGCCTGAACCCATCTTGAAAGCTTTTTCCCCGTGTGGCGACGGAACTTATATCCAGGTATTTTCCCGGCGCGTCGGCTTGCAGCACAGTGCAGGGGAAAGGGCTTTCGAAGCATACAAATTGTCCGTCAGGTATTTCGGGCGACTTGCTTATATAGATGGTATCCCCGTTATCCATTCTGTAGGGATGAAACTCGTCGGTATAGATGGTCAGGGATTTGAGTAGTTCCCGGTAAGGATATTGTCTTGTCAGAATATCGGAAACAGGTCTGCCACCGGCTTTGGGCGTTTTCAGGTCAAACATGTCATAAAATTTGACGGAACGGCTTATTGCCCAGTATCCCATGAGAACGGCGAACGCAACAATGAATACCGGGCCGGCCTTCGGGTGCGGCATTTCTTTTTTTGTAGAAAATACAAGATACAATATATAATATATAACGGCAAACAATATTCCTCCGATAAACCGGGGATCAGGCCCTCCCAGGTACCATATACCGATAGCGGCAAGTAATATGACATATACAAAATAAACTGACCTGTCGAGGTATTTCTTCTTCAAAACGCAATATGCAACAACAGCAGGGGAGAGTAGGGCAGGAGCTATGAACATCAGATTCATACCCCGCCTGTATATTCCCTCGAAACCGCTCGATTCGGGATGGACAATTTGCCGGATCACGTCATTCAGCGTGCGCATTCCGCACGAAAATATAAAATCTCTTTCCTCTACGGCAACAAATACCGGCAGTTTCCAATCGACAGAAAATATATCTATTTCATAAAATGGAAAAATCAAATATCCGGAGATGATGATGTTTCTGGCAAACCAGAGAATCAAAATGATGGCGCCGACCGCAAACAGGAATAAAGCCGTGCGGTATTCTTTTTTTCGAAACAGATATGCGAATATATACAGGGAGACCAGGCAAAGCGGAATTATCGTGAGTTTGAATGTCAATAATGCTATGGGGATAATGACAAAAAACAATTTTTTGTTTTTCAGGGAGTTCGGATGCAGCAACGCTTTAGCTATCAAATACAGCGATACAATACCGGGTATGGCGTCGGTAGAGGTTGCGGCCAGCGAGTATCCGAATGTGAAGATGTATCCTGTTATTGTCAGCAGCAACAGCATCCGCTTTATTTCATAGCCGGATTGCAGGATTTCTTTTATCGTCCGGCATATTATTGCCGCCAGTACCAGCGTTTGCAAGCTATATACGCCTTCTCCAAACAGAGCGCGCAAGCTGAAAATAGCCGATAGCAAGAGGTAATTGGAATTGAAGCCGAACCTGTGCTCTATATTTCCCAATCCGGGTACTGCGGCAAACTCTTCATTCCACCGTATATTTTGTTGATGATACAGCAGGGAATCGAATACCCCGACCTGCCATACAATGGCAACCATCAGGCTGACTGCCGGAATGATGAAAACCGCTGACCGGAAAAAAGACGGGCGCCCGAAATTTAATCTTGCTTTCCGTATAAGGGCCGGAAAATGATCTTTCCTTATAATCCAATATGCGGCGCTGAACAGGAGGAAAGCCGATAATATATAATGGTTGGAAGGCAACAGGAACGAAGAAACGGATAAAGGTATCAGAGTAAAACACATCCCAAGCAGGAATGTATCCGTAAGTCCGTATTGTTCATCCTGCCTGCAAAGCCTGTTATATAAAGAAACAAGCATGTCGCCCGAAGAAAGGAATACTATCGGGATAGCGATCCATGATATAGTTACAGCGAGCATCTTCGATCAAGTTTGGCCGTAAAGATACGGATTTTCTCTCAAATTCCTTATTGCCGGTAATCGCAAACAAAGAAAAAGACGTAGTCGCCGACGGTTTCACTGCCAACATTCAGCCATCTGATATTATTTTTCGCAGTAGTCGTTTTTGCTATCCGTTTTCCGGCTGAATCATAGTCTTCGACGGATAATATTCTAAATCTTTTGTTTGTACATTCATAAAGGCAATTATAGATGCAGTAGCTGAAATCGTTCCATTTACCGGCTTTTTCGGGTTTTCCCATTATTGCATATTCCCTGCGGATTTTATCCACATACGGTTTTTTACTTTCCGGAGTCATGTAGACGCGTTTTTCGCGGGCATAGGCAACTGCACCCTCGCGTTTTATATTTGCCGTATCCGTATATATTTCCACACCCTCGGCTACAGCGATATTGAACCATCCTCCGGGTTTGTTTTGTATGCTTCCCGACGTCGTTTTGCAACCGGATAACAAGCATGTAAAGATCATAACAAGGCAAATGTATTTCATATTTCCATAACTGTTTAATTCCACAACAAAGATAGGATACCAAAAGGTTGTGACAAGAATGAAGGCATAATATTTTTCATGAAGTTTATCCATATATATTATGGACTCAATTTTGTCGCGCAGATCACACTAAATGCTGATAATCAAAATAATATTTGTGTTTTTGTCAGATGCTTGTTTTTTTTTGTTTACATTTGCAATTCAGGCTCGATATATTCCGGATAATATTGTGAAATAAGAAAACATCCGGTTTATGGTGAAGCAAAGCTATAACAAAACAATTTTATTAGAAGAATATCCATAAAATGGCATTATTATATTCACAGGAACATCTCGCTTGCTACAATTACGAGAAAGGAGACAGGCCGACTATAGAGAAAACAAGTATAAAGAAAGGGCAAAAATGGGAAATATTTCCTATTGATAACAAGGCGGTCTTTATGCTTTACGGTCGTTTGCGTTTTTCTTTCGGAGAATTTACAGACAAAATTATTGACAGCGGCAAAATCATGTTGATCCCGTCAGGAAGCAATATGATCTCTCAGGCAGAGGAGGATTGCAGTCTTGTTATAATTCGTTTGCATAATGCAAAATATCTCTGCGACTGTTTTTCTTTGGATGTGTTGCTTGGCGAGAAGACCAAGGATTTCAAACCTGATCTGTATTATCTGGATATCAATGAGAGGATCGAATTGTTTCTTTCATTTTTAAATACCTGTATGGCCGACGGATTAAAGTGCACGCATTATTTTGAACTGAAAGCGAGAGAGTTTTATTTCCTTTTGCGGGCTTATTATGGAAGGACGGCGCTTTTGCACTTTTTCTATCCTTTGCTCAGTAACGATATTTCATTTTCCGATCTGGTTATGAAGAATCATTATAAAGCAAAGACCGTTCAGGAGTTAGCCAAATTGACCCACTACAGTCTTTCCGGCTTTCAAAAACGATTCAAGAAAGTATTTGGCGTTTCGGCATACCATTGGATGAACGACGAGCGTTCAAAGTCGATTTATCATCAGATAAACAGTACCGAAAAATCATTTAAAGAGATAAGCGATGAATATGGTTTTTCTTCACCTTCCCATTTTAACGACTTTTGCAAGCTCCACTTTGGTACAACGCCGGGTAGAGTGCGTCGAAAAAAAGCCGCTCCCAAAACATAATTTAGCAGAAAGGCACGAATCCTGAAAAAGCGGGTAATTTTCTGTAACGACAAAGGCTTATTATTCACGTATATTTGTAGCGTAAATATATGAGGAATATATTTATTTAAATGAAAACCTGACTTAGGTTGTAGTTTAACTCTATTATTGTGTAGTTTTGTAAAGTTTGTGTTAAGGTTGGAAAGTCTGCGAAGAGAGTTTGCGGGCTTTTTTACATTTTCAGATTTAAGGCATTGTAAAATAATAAACGATACATTCATATATCGGTTATTTTCGTTCATTACTAAAAATTGGCGTGGTAAACCGTTGGTCTCATTAGAAACGACAGTTGATCTGATAGCGAATACTACAACAGAAAAAGGCTTGGAGATAAGAGCAATGAAAGATACAAATATTTATCAAAAAGGGATAAAGGTTACAGATGAGAAATGGGGAAAATTAATCTGAAAAGAGATGATTTTAAAGGCAAATGGAATTACGTAATATCTAAATAAATGTAACGGTTATTTATTTACAGTGCCTTACAATATATTGGAGTGTTTGCGAGATGATAATGAACTAACTATCATATTAATAGAACAAAATATAGCACGGGCAATAGCGTTTTGCGACAATATTAATATGTTGCGAAACGGCAAATTTGTGTATTGCTCTGAAAAAAAGGACATTAAGGTGGTGGAAAATATAATGTTTCATGCAGATTTATAATTTTAGTTCATAATGAAACAAAATGTTCTTTGACATATTGGATTGTGTGAAAAAGGGAATATACCCCTGATTTGATACAAAGTTCCGGTATTTTTACCCTAACTTTGATACAAAATTCAGATATTTTTACCCTAACTTTGATACAAAAATTGTATTTTTGCAAAAAAAATTCAGAGCTATGTTTGAAAGAAATGTTATTAAAGAATTAGAAAAATGGGCAGGTAAAATTAATTGTAAACCGCTGATATTAAGAGGTTCGAGGCAAGTTGGCAAAACAACTCTTGTTGATAGTTTTGCAGAGCGGTTTGAAAATTATCTCTACTTGAATTTTGAAAAAAATCCGAGGGCAATGGCGCTTTTTGAAAAAGAGCAGGAGATTGATGACCTTGTGGCTGAAATTTTTCTCTTTTGCGATAAAGAAAAACAGTCAGGTAAAACGCTCTTGTTTATTGATGAAATTCAAAATTCAAAAACGGCGATTACAAAACTGCGTTACTTTTATGAGGCAAAAATATCTGATTTGTATGTTATTGCAGCCGGGTCGTTGTTGGAAACAATGTTGAGCAAAAAAACTTCATTTCCTGTTGGACGTGTGGAATATTTGGCAGTAAGACCCTGTACTTTCAATGAATTTTTACGGGCAACAGGCGAAAAAATTCTTGAAAAAGCCTTGCTTGACCGCCGAATACCCGAAGCATTGCACGACAGAACAATGAATTTATTTAACACGTTCGCGCTCATTGGCGGGATGCCCGAAATTGTTGCCGATTATGCTGAAAATAAAGATTTCGTCAGGCTAAACAGCATTTACGAAAGTTTGCTGACAGGTTACCGCGATGATGTGGCAAAATATGCAGAAAACAGTACTATGAGCCAAACTATCCGTTATATATTGAAATCTGGCTGGAAATTTGCAGTGCAACGAATTACATTGGGCGGGTTTGCCGACTCGTCGTATAAGGCACGTGAAATGGGCGAGGCATTTCGTACATTGGAAAAGACTTTTGTTTTGGAACTTTGCTATCCTACAACTGATTTTCTCGTACCGATAACGCAAGACTTGAAACGCTCGCCAAAGCTGCTATGGCTTGATTGCGGGTTGGTAAATTATGCTGCAAATCTGCAAAAAGAAGTATTTGGGGCTAAAGATATTCTGGATGCTTATCGCGGAAAAATAGCCGAACAAATTGTCGCACAGGAGCTTCTGGCTTTAGACAGCCGCGTTTCCAATCAACGGAATTTTTGGGTGCGTGAAAAACACACTTCGCAGGCAGAAGTCGATTTTGTTTTGCAATTCGACAGCAAAGTTATTCCGATAGAAGTAAAATCCGGGCATAACGCGCATCTCAAATCGCTGCATCTGTTTATGGACGAAGCCCCTCACGATATAGCCGTAAGAATCTGGTCGCAACCATTTTCAACAGATGAGGTTACAACGCAGAAAGGTAAAAAATTTAAACTTATCAATTTGCCGTTTTACTATATCGGAGCGCTGGAAAAAGCGCTGGAAAAAGTGACAAATTGAAAAAAATTGCATCTATCTACTTTGTGTTATCACACAATCCTAACACACAAATGTTTGTGTGATTTTTTCATAAATCTGAAAAGAAATGATATAAATAACACGTAACTACTCAGGTAGAAAAATAAGGAATGGATTCACACTTTTGCCAGGCAGGACAAAGCCGGATAGACCTCCTGTCCGTTTTTGATGGCAGTGTCAATAACAGACCTGATTCGGGCAAAGCGGTCAGCTCCCTTGCCTTCTTTGTTACGGAACTGACCCGATACTTTGGTCTTGATTTTGATATTTCGTATGGCTCTTTCCGAGCCGTTATTATCCGGCGGAACCTCCGGGTAATAGAGGAAGGTCAGGATGCTGTCCCTGTTTTTTATTAGCCGGTGAACCAATGCCCGCTCCCTGCGATGAAAAGCGGAACAGTCTACGGC
>JAISSD010000055.1 GCA_031273295.1 Prevotella sp. | reverse complement strand
ATGGACAACGAAAATAAATCAATTCACGACTTCTCTGTTAGCTTCGCCAGAAAAAGCGCTTTGCGACTTGATTATAACAATGCAGCAAACGGCGTTGGCAAACTTGTATCGTGGCGGGTCTTGGAGTACAAAAACCTCATTTCCACCTAATTTACCCAACAAAACAACCTCAGTAGCAATGGAATAATACAAATAACAATAACCTCATTACCTCATTAAAATGAAAGTAGAATACAATAATTTATACACGCATTTTGTTTTTACAACGTTGAACAGAATGCCGCTTATTTTAGAAACATTCCGCGAACGGATTGAAAAATATATCACGGGGATTGTAAATAATAACGGCTGCAAGATGTATTCAATTTATGCCAATCCCGAACATGTACATTTTCTTGTGTCGCGTGCGCCACAGTTGGATGAAGAAAGTTTAGCGACAATCGTTGCCAACAGTTCGGAAAAGTTTATCAACGATAACCGTTTATGTGTAGGCATTTTTCAATGGCAACAATCGTGTTCGGCATTTTCAGTATCGAAACGCAATATTCACGAATTGTGCGATTATATTGAAAATCAGAAAGAACATCACGCCACAAAAGAAACATACGCACAAGAATACGAAAAGTACATTAAATTTTATCAGCAAACAATTAATAAGAAAAAAGTTGAAAAATAATGAGGTAATGAGGTTTGGCGTCTGGGGTAACTCATTGGCTACTGAGGTTGTTTTGTTAAGAAAATTAGGTGGAAATGAGGTTAAAAACAATGCAGAAAACGGCGTTGGCAAACTTGTATCGTGGCGAGTTTGTATCGTGGCGGGTTTTGGAGTACAAAAACCTCATTTCCACCTAATTTTTTCCAACAAAACAGTACCTCAGTAGCAATGGAATATCATATCGTCCCCCAACCTCATTACCTCATTAAAAATAAAGTATATGGACAACGAAAACAAATCAATTCACGAGTCAAATAAAGAAGAAATGGCAGTAATAAAAAAAGCTATGGGATTTTAAGAAGAATGCGAGATTATGCACCATCCAAAAAGAAAAATATGAATACAAATGAAATCATTAAAAAATAAACTTATGGTATTTACAAACAGGTATGAATCCCCATTCGGGGGGATTACATTGGCAAGCGACGGCGACGCTTTGACCGGATTGTGGTTTGAGGGACAAACGTATTTCGGGAGTACGCTATCTTCCAAAAACGACGAAAAACAACTTCCTGTCTTTGAAAAAACAAAGGAGTGGCTTGATTGTTATTTCGGTGGCAGTGAGCCGGATTTCATGCCGGCGGTTAAGTTGGACGGTTCGGAGTTTAGGCTCGCAGTATGGGAAATTCTCCAACAAATTCCATACGGGCAGGTCATTACTTATGGAGAAATTGCGGCGGAAATAGCACGACAGCGTACTGCCCGAATGTCGGCTCAGGCGGTTGGAGGTGCAGTCGGACATAACCCCGTTTCCATCATCGTGCCATGCCATCGTGTTGTCGGAACGAACGGCAACCTAACGGGCTATGCGGGCGGCATTGAGCGAAAAATCGGACTGCTCAAACTTGAACGTGCAAAGATATGAACGTCGAAGAACTTCATGCGTATTGCCTTTCCATCAAAGAGACAACCGATTGTTTCCCCTTTGACGACGTTTCTTTAGTGATGAAAGTCATGGGGAAAATGTATGCTTTAATCCCTCTGGATAACCCCGAATTGCAAATCACCTTGAAATGCGACCCGGAACAAGCCGTTGAATTGCGGGAACGATACGCCTGTGTGGAGCCTGCTTACCATTTCAACAAAAAATACTGGAATACGATTTATTTGAATCGGGAAATGAGGGACGAAGAGGTAAAAAAATGGATTCTTCATTCCGTAGACGAAGTCGTAAAGAAATTACCGAAACGGGTTCGTGATGCATATTACAAACACCATTCACAACATCAAATAAATTCAAAATGAAAACAACAAAAGGTTTGTTACGACGGATTTGAGCGTTTGTATGGACAGCCGGTTTGACAAGATAGTGAATTGAACGCAAGTTAGGCGGGGTGGAATATAGTTGTTATAATAACCACCCTTTAAAATTCCTTTGAAAATAGGATGTATCCGATAAAAAAACACGATCTTTGAAAGATGAAACCACTAATAATGCAATAAGTTATGTGTACGATTCATCCACTTTCTATTTATGTCAGGGCGATGGCGGTTGTCTTTCTGCTTGGCCTGACGGCGTGTACTGGGGGGCATCTTCGGTTGTCGCCATCGGTTAATGATTTGGTGTTTAATGATCTGGCGAAAAGCTGGGATGAGGCGATGCCTCTGGGAAATGCCCTTGTCGGAGAGCTTGTCTGGCAGAAAGATAGCGCATTGCGCCTGTCTTTAGACCATGTCGGGCTTTGGGATCTGCGTCCGGCGCCCCATAGCGATTCGCTGAACGTGTATAACTTCAAATGGATAGAGGCGCAAGTGCAGAAAAAAGACTACGCGCCGGTTCAACAACGCTACGACGCACCCTACAACACCTCGGCTTTTCCGTCGAAAATACCCGGAGGCGCCATCGAATTTAGCCTTAGTCCTCTGGGGAAGACGGATTCCATACGGCTGTACCTGAACAATGCCCTGTGCGAGGCGCACTGGGATAGCGACGTCCGCTTGCAAACGTTCGTACATGCGACGAAGAATGTGGGGTGGTTCAGGTTTAGCCATGTGCCGCCGGATTTCAAACCCGTATTAGTTCCTCCGACCTATCAAAAAGCAGGTGGCGTGTCGGGTTCAATGGATCATGGCAGCGCAGATATTGCCCGTTTGGGCTATCCACAGGGCCGTGTGGAAGAGACGGCTACGACACTCTACTATCACCAACCCGGCAGCGACGGCTTTTTTTATGAAATAACGGTTGCATACCGGCGTTCCGGCCATACGCTGGAGGGTGTCTGGACAGTCATGTCCAAAGAGGAGGTCGAACAACATCCCGAAGGCAGCGTTAAATGGGCTGAAGACCAGCTGAAAGAGGGGTTTGCCGCCGCTTTCGAAACACATGATGCATGGTGGCGGCAGTACTGGAAGCAATCGTCGGTCGAGATACCCGACCCTGTGCTGGCCAAACAATACCATAACGAAATGTATAAATTCGGTTCGGCGGCACGCAGTTACTCGCCGCCCGTATCCCTGCAAGCCGTGTGGACAGCCGATAACGGCTATCTGCCTCCCTGGAAAGGCGACTATCATCACGACCTCAATACGCAGCTCAGCTATTGGCTCTGCTATGCGGGCAACCATTTGGAGGAGGGATTGGGCTATCTCAATTGGCTATGGGAAACCATGCCTGCCGCCAAACGCTATACGGAAAACTATTTCGGGGTGAATGGGTTAGCCGTACCCGGAGTGACAACCCTCGAGGGCGAGCCGATGTTCGGGTGGATACAATATTCTATGGGGCCGACGGTTTCCGCATGGCTGGCGCAGCATTTCTACCTGCATTGGCAGTATTCCCAAGACATGGATTTCCTGAAGCAGAGCGCCTATCCCTATATCAAGGAGGTCGCCCTCTTTTTGGATGAACTGGCTGTTCGCGACAAAGACGGGAAACGCCGGCTGCCTATCAGTTCAAGCCCTGAAATATACAACAATAGCCTGGAGGCCTGGTTTCATACGACGACCAATTTCGATTTGGGGCTGATTCGCTTCGTGTATACGGCTGCGGAGGAGTTGGCCGGTGTGCTGGAATTGCCGGAAGATACGGAACGCTGGCATACGATCCTGTCGGAATGGCCTTTCTACGACTTGGACGATACCGGCGGGCTAACGTTTGCCAAAGGCTTCCCTTACAACGAATCGCACCGTCACTTTTCCCATGCCATGGCCATTCACCCCTTAGGATTGATAGACGTCAGCCATGGGGAAAAGGAACAGAAAATCGTTGAGGCGACGTTAGGGAATTTAGACCGGTATGGGCCAAGCCTTTGGTGCGGCTATTCGTACAGTTGGCTGGGTAATCTCAAAGCGAGGGCGTTGGATGGCGATGGGGCTGCTCAGGCATTGAAAATCTTTGCCGAACATTTCTGCCTGCGCAATACGTTCCATGCCAACGGCGACCAAACGAAATCGGGCTATTCCGATTTTACCTACCGTCCGTTCACCCTCGAGGGGAATATGGCTTTTGCGTCGGGCATACACGAAATGCTGATGCAGAGCCATACGGGAGTCATCCGTCTGTTCCCTGCCATCCCGGCGTCGTGGAAAGATGTATCGTTCAGCGATCTGCGGGCGATGGGTGCGTTCCTGGTATCCGCCGTCATGGAGAACGGCAAGGTGACACGCATTACGATTCGTGCGGAAAAAGGAGGCGAGCTGAAATTGGCTGTCCCGGAAGGATATATCCAGACTTCCCCCGATTGGGAAATTGCGCTTCCCCAAAACGGTTTGCTGACAAAGAAAATGACCCCCGGTGAAATACTGGATTTGAAAATACTTTCCAAATTTTAATTATTACGATCATGAAACGATGTATTTATTTTTCAAGTATCTTGTTGACGTTTGCTTTTTGGGTATGTACCTCTGCATGTCATGGACAGTCACAGAGTCCTGCTGCACAGTATATCATCAATCAGGTTGAAAAACAAAACAAGACGATTGCCGTCTTCAGGGATTTCGGCGATGGAGAGAATTACTTTACGCAAAGGGCAGCCCTGAATCCATCCGACGAACATCCTAATCCCGAAATGGACGAGAAAGGGCCCTCACCCTTTGGCACGTCGTCCATAAAGATTACTTATCCATTGTACGCCAACGATTGGAATGGCTACATCTTTATGACCGGAAAACTGGCAACAGGCTCTACCGAGCCGGAGCTCGATTTTGGGAGAACCAATACCGGATATGACCTGAGTGGAGCGAAACGGCTGAAGTTTAAAGCGCGAGGCGAAGTTGGGGGCGAGCGAGTCCGGTTTTATATGTGTGGGCTTGCCGATAACGACCCCCTTGCGCCTTACCCTGATACGGCTGAAAAGCATTACAACAATAGCGCATTTGTCACCTTGTCTGCCGGGTGGACAGACTATGTGATCGATCTATCCGGGCTTGATTTAAGCCGTATCGCTTCCGGCTTTGGCTGGGTAACGAATGAATCGGAAAATAGGGGAAAAGAGAAAATCGTGTTCTACCTGGACGAAATTATCTACGAATTTGATGAAGAAAGCAGTAAGCCCTTGTTGCTTCGAAGCCACGAACCGCTTGCCGTCGATCGGGAGGAAGCCTTTATCAATAACTTTGCCTATATATATGATAATGCCATAGCGGCATTGGTATTGAGTTATACGGGAGAACATG
>JAISSD010000024.1 GCA_031273295.1 Prevotella sp. | reverse complement strand
CCGGAGCTTTCAACAGACAGAAAGATATCCGGCAATGCGCAGCTGCCACCGGACGTTATGGCCCGTCCGGCATGCGGGGTTCTGGGATACGGCGGTTTTATTGGACATTTTTCCGTTGTCGGGAAAAGACAGGTTGCGTCCGAATTTTTTAATTAAGAATGGAAAATAAGAATGAGGAATTAAGAATTTACCATTTTGCGGCGTGGCGTTCTTCCTGATTTTCAAGGAAATTTTTTGTGTCCTTTGTGATACGCTTTGTGCCCTTTGTGTTAAAAGGATTTGGTGTCTTTTGTGATGAGCTTTGTGTTAATGAGTCCCCTATCATTTTCATGCAGCACGCATAATGGTAACATGGGGAGTGTGGTATTTCAATGAGCGGCTTGAGGGGGATGTTACATAAGAGAATGGAAAATAAGAATTAAGAATTAAGAATGAGGAATTAAGAATGAAGAATGGGAATGAAGAATTGAGAACTAGGAATTAAGAATTAATGAGTCCCCTATCATTTTCATGCAGCACGCATAATGGTAACATGGGGAGTGTGGTATTTCAATGAGCGGTTTGAGGGGGATGTTACATAAGAGGTCGGGGAGTTGTATGATATTCCATTGCTCTACTGTTTTGTTGGAAAAAATCAGGTGGAAACGAGGTTTTTGTACTCCAAAATTTTTAACGCAAAGAATTCGCAAAATTTGCAAAGGAAATTCTTTGTGTCCTTTGTGAAACGCTTTGCGCCCTTTGTGTTAAAAGGATTTGGCGTTCTTTGTGATACGCTGTGTATTAAATGAATTTTCTTGCAGTGCGACAATTTGAGACGCCGGTTCGACCGGTCGACGCGCAACAAGGGTTGAACGGATGTATTCCAACATTTTAACCGCAAAAGGCGCAAGGAATGCCCAGAAATGCAGGGGCAACGCATGCGTTGCCCCTGCCGGTCAAATTAGAGAGGATATTATTCAGCGCTATCTTCTTCATTCACAGGAGCAATCAGTTTATAACCTTTACCGTGGATATTGATAATTTCAATACCGGGATCCGGTTTCAGCAATTTACGCAACTTGGTGATATATACATCCATACTGCGCGCATTGAAATAGTTGTCATCTACCCAGATCTGTTTCAAGGCGTGATTTCTTTCAAGAATGTCGTTCGCATGCGCACATAACAGCGCCAACAGTTCTGCTTCCTTGGTTGTCAGTTTAGTACTTTCGTTATTGATGGTCAAAATTTGTTTTTGAGTATCAAAATTCATGTTGCCAAACTGGTAAACCTGCTGTTCTTTACTTCTCTTTCCTTTTACGCGACGGAAAATAGCTTCGATACGAAGGACCAGTTCCTCCATACTGAACGGTTTTGTAATATAATCGTCAGCTCCCGCTTTAAAGCCTTCCAGAATGTCATCCTTCATATTTTTGGCTGTCAAAAAAATGATTGGGATCTCTGTGTTTATTGCTCTAATTTCCTTTACCAGAGTGATGCCGTCTTTTTTAGGCATCATTACATCCAGAATACAAAGGTCGTACCTTTCCTTGACAAAACCCTTGTATCCAACTTCACCATCGATGTAAAGGTCAGTTTCATAACCTTTCACCTGAAGATATTCTCTTAACAACATGCCAAGATTTTCGTCATCTTCACATAAAAATAATTTCAATCTTTCTTCCATAACTTATTTATTTACGTACAATTTAATTGAGTTGTTCGTTACTTTTCATTACAGGCAGGCAAATTATAAATTTGGTGCCTTTTCCCAGTTCGCTTTCGGCTTTTATAGTTCCTTTATGATCCTCGACTATTTTCCTCACATAAGCCAGACCTAATCCGAAACCTTTCACATCGTGGCGGTTGCCTGTAGATACGCGATAGAAACGTTCGAAGATCTTCTTCACAAATTCCTTTTTAATACCGATACCGTTATCTTCAACCGAAATATACAATTTATTGTTACTGTTCCATGTGCGTATCATCAGTTTCAGCGGTACGTCTTCTCTTCTGTATTTCACTGCATTATCCAACAAGTTGAACAACACGTTGGTAAAATGCATCTTGTCTGCTTCGAGAGCCGACTCTGTCGCTTCCAGATCTATATCCAGATCACCCCCGAATCTTTCGACTTTTAGCTGAAAAGTATTCGCGACAGTCACCACTACATCATTGGCGTCCAGCTCTTTCATTTTCAGGGTAGCCTTTTGCTTTTCAAACAGAGACATCTGCAATACTTTTTCGACCTGAAAACTTAAACGCTCGGTCTCGTCATTTATAACGCCGGATATATGTTTGAAAACATCGGGCGATTTGGCAATGGAACCATCCTTTAGCATTTGGGCGGCCAGTGATATTGTGGATACGGGCGTCTTCAGCTCGTGCGTCATATTATTCATAAAATCGCTCTTCATTTCCGATAAACGTTTTTGCCGGAAGGTGATGTATATGATTATGATGAATGTAACCAGCAATATAAAGGTAAATAAAATTGACGGATACAGAAAAGAAACTTCGCTTAACAGGTATTTTTCCTTGTCGGGGAAGTATACTTTCAGGTATGTAACCTTGTCCAGGGGGTCGTTAGGGAACAATGGCTGTTGATAATAATCCTTTCTGTTCTGCATCGAAAAAAACGGTTGCCTGTATACCGGCTTGTCGTTTTTGTCTACAACCTCGTATTGAAACGGCAATTCTATGCGATTATACTTTATTTCGTTTCTTATAACTGTTTCCAGTGATTTCAGGTCCACACGTTCTTCAATCGGCAGATTGCTTGCCGTATTTATGATCCGGTTCAATACCTCGTTCATTATATCGCTCTCGTAAAGGTATTTTTTTTTCTGTTCGTCCTGCATATCGAATATGGTCTTCGATATGGCGTTTGTACCGTCCTTGCCCGGCGACTGGAATATCTGGCTCTTGGGCCTCCGGGTTGTGGACGACATGTTCACTTCCATATTGATCTCCATATCGGGAGCCGACATTTTTACCCTCTGCCGATGCGTTACCGTTTCCTCCTGCAACCGGCTTCTCAGGGATAACGACCGGTTATAAGCCGCCGCCTGTTTCTTTTGATTTTCCATAAAGGCCTCGTTCAGATATTTCTGGGTCTGGTCAAGTTCCAGATTTCGCGAAATTTGCTGAAGGCTTCTGTTTATGATCTCGTTAAACTGGTCGCTCCTTATCCTGATCGATTCTCTAAGATAGGTTATCTGTAAATACAATAGGCCAAAGAACGCGAATGCCATTATTCCGGCGAGTATCCATATTGTCGATTTTTTCATTTTTAGCCTCTATATCTATTAAAGTCCGTTTACATGCAAATATAATAAATTTATAAGCCTTACCCTTACTATTCAACAACCAGGACAAAGATATTGTTTAACATTTGAAAAAATAAACATAAACGGTTTTTTTTCCATGCAAGCGCATAATTTTTTTTTATTGTAGCAAAATAAATTTAAAACTTATGCCAAAATTGCTGTTTGTTGTCGGATATGACGACGACGAAATCAACGGGTTGTTGAGTATGCGATCATAAAACGCCCTCAAAGTTAAAGACCTGCTCATTGCATAATCAGCCGATATTTTTAAAGTCACGACAGTTGTACCGCTAGTAGCCTGGGTGAAATTTTCCTGTATTTTACGAAGCAAGGCTTCTACCGTCTTGCTTGACAGATCGGCTTTGATATTCAAATCGTTATTGAATTTACCGGATGCTTTCCGGTTCAATCCGATCAGGCGGTTAAATTCATTGAGGCGATATCCGAAGCCGACGACAAATTCTTTTTGCAATGATTCTATGACCTGATATGACGACATATTCAGGGTTAAAGTACGCGCGTTGTTGTAACGCGCATTTATTGTCATATTATTATTCATTGTTGCGTCGACGCCGAACAGGGGATTGAACATTTCGGATATACCCGCCGACGATATATTGTACGGAGACGACGGCGTCGGGTTTCCGCTTAGAATGTCGCGGATGTATCCGAGATCATCTTCAGCCTGCAACCAATTGGAGAAGGAATTGTAATTACTCACCTGATAATAGCAAGCGTAAGCATGATTCAGGCGCAAATTTTTGAATCGCCCCTTTACAAGCGGAATATTCGACAAACCGTCGTATACCACTGTCCAGTTCGGCAACAACGATAACAGGGACGGGAATGCCGTGATGGCGATTTTATCCGCGCCGCGTCCCGTATAGGCAGAGATGAACGCCGGTATGAGCACATCGGCGGAATTGATATCCACGCCTCCATTTGCAGCCGAGTAAGGTTTATCTGCCAAGCCCGGTGTGTTTTCACTGATAAAACCTCCCGACGGATAACGCGTATTCCTGTATCCGGCTTCCAGTCTTTCCTTTACAAGGAACCTGTTTTCCAGAAATTTATTGAACGCTTCCGAGTAATAATGATTTTTGGCGTTACTGCTCCTCAAGGCTGTGGACAATGCCACTGTTGTGATGGAATAGTTTCCGCCAAAAGTTTTTGATGTATTCGGCGCGCCATCTTTCAAAACCGTATATTGAACCGCAGTCCGTTCATTGTTTTCATGCTTCGCGTTCAATTCTATCTTGAAATCCCTAAAAGGCTCTATTTGCGCCCTAAGTTCAAACGTTTTGGCGCTGTTGAATACCGACGGCGATATATTCATTGCATTTCCGACAAGCCAGTTCCTGTCTATCGACTTCTGTATAAAATCGCCGCCTTTTTCCAGCCCGAATGCAAATCCAAGGCCGGGGACCATCCCGTAACCGGAACTGTTTTGTCCGAAAGCGTCTCCGACGCCCGGCCTGAAACCCGAAATATATGTTTCGTCATGCTTTGAATAATTAAAACTCAGCGTCCGCAACGACATCAGCCCGCGGACAGAATATTCGGCTATATCCCGCAATACTTTCAACGCGCCGCTTTCCTTGTATCTGCCTTCGATACTTAACTGTATACCGGCAGAATCCCTGTTGTTGATCACTATCGTATTTTCGTCTACCTTCCTGAACCTGACGGCATAAGGTTTTCCGTTTTTTCTTGCAGTCACCCGTATATTCCCTGTATTGAGACCATGCGTCACCGAGGTCGTCGTATCTCTTTGCAATATCACATTTTGCGTAAATCGCCGTCTTTCCGGCTTGCGCTTTTCACGCTCGCGCTGGCCGGGAGATTGAGGCCTTCTTTTTGCATCAAAACGGTCGTTCACTTTTTTCAGGAACGGGGATCTATTATATAGCGAGGCCATATTGAACCTGTTTGTCAACTCCAGCGTCATTGTATTGCTTAAAGTGTTGCCAATCTCCATACTGTCTGTTTTGGCTCCGCGCTCCCATTGGTAACCGCTGGTATAGCCCGCATTCGATGTAATCCAGTCCATTGCCGGAATATTCCCGAAAGGCAAGCGGTAAGAAACTTTCGCGATCTGCCTGTACGAAAGCGGATCTCCCAGGCTTTTCAGACTGCGCATCACCGCATCTTTCCAAATATCATAATCGTCCCGGTTCAGTTTTTTATTCACCTGCAGGTACGGTTCTTCTATTTCAGCCCTGGTTCCCGATTGAAAAGAGAGTTTCAGGTCAGGGCTAAGGTCCCAGTCGATATTAAGATCCCTGTCCCACAAGAAAGACTGGCTCCATGACAGGAAGCTGCTGGCAGTTGCTGCACCCGGCCTGTAATTCTCCATATCGCGCGTCGCCGTTTCGGTATAATACCGTACGATATTTGAATTAAAGGCTATATTGGACGGTAAATAATTGAAGCCCAGTGATCTTGCAAATTTTGCTCCGCCGGACTTGCTTTTAAGGTTTTTAAACGGTTCCCATGTCTTGACCATTGGACTGTAACTGTAGTTGATCGTCGCCCGATAGTTCCTGGCCAGGTCATATACCGTGGCCGGATTCTTTGTCTCGCTCTGACTGTATGAATAGCTTAGGCTAAAGTTTGCGGGATCGTAAGGCATCGGCGTTTTACTCTGAATATTTACTTTTGCATTATTCACACTGATGCTTTTGGTCGTGGTCTTGTCCTGCGCCAGGCTCTTTATAGAATCTTTACCGGCTTTGGTATCCGCAATGCTTAAAGATTCTTTCAGGGTAACATCCTGATCGAACGGATCATATTCAGGCGTGGCCGTCCGGTTTGAATACGAGTAATACAAAGGCGCGCTTACTTTCGCTTTTTCGGGAAAGAATTTCCCCAATTCCACGCTTGCGGCAATGTCATACGTATGGTAATCGTCGGATCGCCGCTCCATTGGTTTTTGGTCCAAAGCTCCGAAACCCACAGTCTCTTTTCTACCCGATACATTGAGCGTTCCCAGATCCGAGAACGCCACATTCAGGTTTCCCTGTGCCGCCCATCCGCCTTCTTCGTCAAAATCGGTCAGGCGAAGCTCGTTCACCCATATTTCTCCCGACTTGACTTCCGAACTGTTATTCCTCACGCCAATCATTATCACATTGACTTCCGACAACGAAGGGTTGCCTGTCACACTTACCCTGTTGTTTTGTTTTTCGGGGTCATATTCATGATAAAGCGTTGTATATGAAACCGTGGAACCTGCTTTCCGTTTCTCTCTGTTACGATGTAATTTCACATTTTTCAACAGTTCCAACGGAAAATCGAACATGT
This sequence comes from Prevotella sp., assembly GCA_031273295.1. Classification (GTDB taxonomy): domain Bacteria; phylum Bacteroidota; class Bacteroidia; order Bacteroidales; family Dysgonomonadaceae; genus Dysgonomonas. Next base: position 11,278 of record JAISSD010000024.1, on the reverse strand, counting down.
TTTCGGAAGGCCATATTGTGTTCCTGTCCTTTGATCCTTCCGGAGTAACAGTCAACGGTATCTCGTATTCATAGTAGTTATTTTTATAATCGGAGCCTAGACGGATAAATACGCTGAGGTCGCCTTTGGCCAGTTTTTCTCCGTTGATAAACTCTTCGGCATGGGTATACAGTTGCAGGCGTTTGTACTTTCTGAGGTCATAATATGCGTTTTTGTAAACCGCGCGCGCGTCGCCCGCATTCAGACCGCTTATCCGCATAGACAAAGATTGCTCGTTTTCTTTTGTCATTTGCGCCTGGTCGGGGTCAATGACGCGGTTAAGTCCGGGAGGGAGCGCATAATTCACCGGCTTGCGGTCGGAATTCTCCTCTATATTTACGGTTGCGACGTCGATAGTACCGCTTCCCGACGGTTCATTGTTCCTGTTTAGAGTTTGCCCGTACACACGCCAGTCGCCACGTACCAACTGCAATGCGCCAAAACGAAGGAATGTCGTTTGATTGAAATTCGTCAGGAACATACGCATAAAGCGGATACTCTTGAAATCCGAAATATTTCCTGTTTTCCGGCCTTCCCTCACCGGTACTTTAAACTGGTACCATGTCACTTCCCCGTCCGTACCATTACGCAGAGGAACAGTTACCTTGCGACTGTCCACAATATAGTTTTTCCCCACTTCCATTTTTGCAGGATCAAGTTCTATCCTGTATTGAAAATATGCTTCCGTTTCGTTCAGCGTATTGTCCTGATCAATATCCTCGACGTCGGGCGCAGACCTTGCCGCCGTGGAATAACTCTCAGTCGTTTGCCTTGCATCGGGCGAATTCCCTTCGGTATTGTTGCAGTATTTATAACGGTCGAGAATACTCGTTTGATCCCGGTCATAATCGGCTCCCCGATAAAAGTGGTATGTATCCCCGGCCGGATCGTTTAACGGAGAGAACGGATCATTTTTCAGTTTTTCTTTCGCCGTTTCCGAAAGTCGCGCTTCATACCGGGCCAGATAGTTGCTGTATGCGCCAAACGTAAATTCTTCTTCCGTTCTCAGTCCGTTCAGTCCTGCATCCTGTTTTCTCCGGGCTTCTCCTCCGGCATTGTCGTCGAAGGCATATATGGTGGATTGGCGTTTGGGCGTCTTCCCCCATACGGTTGTATCCACAGCGTCAGGATCAACATTTACAGGAAGGCCGTTTTCGTAGAATTTTTTCCCGTCTTTAAGTATATCTTCCGAAATTTCGCCCAGATTTATATACAAGTCGCCTCCCTTGTTGGGAACGGCGGATGTTTTGTTATAAACAAACGGGTCCATCAGCCAGAATTCGATGTATTCGATATTTGAAGATTCGAAGTCGCGCACGTCCATGCGACGGGTAATGCCTCCCCAGCGTTTTTCGGGATGCAACAGTTTTCCGTCCGGGCCTATATTCGTTGCATCGAGATTGTACGGGCCTCTTTCGTCAGGGTAAAAAGACAGGTTCAAAGCGGGAACAGTCGCCGACTCATTATATGCGACATCCTTTTTCGGATAAATTTCATACATATTGATCTCGCGCACAAAATGATTTGACAACTGCTCTTTATCATTTTTGATATGGTCAGGCGCCAGGGACGAACCTTTACGCGTAAATAGCGCGTCTATCGTAAACCATGAGAGCATGGCCCTGTTCATTCCGTATTCGATATTGTTACTTAGTGCGGCTTCGGCAAACAATATCCTGTTCTCTTTGTCTCTGGCTCCTGCAGGCGTCGACGCCAAAGTCCATGCGTAAGGATTTTTTATATCTATCTTCGACTGCGACGACTCGAAATCATCCAGATAGGAATAACCTCCGGCCTCTTTGTTTTGGTAATGTCCGGGCGTCATGTGCGCAAACTCGGCGTTAAACGAGATCCGGGAAGGCCGGGACGCTTCTACAAACGGCAGTTTATCCACAAGATCTGTCAACCACATCGATTCGGTTTTGAACGATGTGTTCAGCCCCCACAAAGTATTCTTTACCGACTCGTCGCCGGTACGGGTTTTCATTGTCAGCGGTTTCTCGTAGTAGTGCATGATTGTACCGCCTATATTGAAATTTTCGGATATGTCGTAACTCAGGTTCAGTCCCAACAACGTTTTCCGTTGCATGTTCAATGTCCTTCCTTCGGAAAAAACCTCTACGGGCGTATTTGAATCCAAAAGATTCTGATTGATAACAGTAACTTTTCCTGCAATATAATCGACAATATAGTCCACGCCTTCGGTCAAAGTCACGCCTCCGGCCGTTAGCCTTACAGATCCCCGGGATACATTGGTCGCATTAAGGTCTATCTCCGCGTTACCGGAACCTGCTCCGCGATACGAACCCGATATTCTGAACTTGTTTTTTTCCGCGATTTGCTGCGCGACAGTCAGAGTTGAATCATATAACTCCTGATAGACATATTTATCCGCTACGACGTCGTTCCCTATCTGTTTTCTCAGATGAGAACCGAATGGCTCGACTACGGGGAAAAATATGCGTCCATTTTGCGACTTGACCGTATATCCCTCCACAAAATCGAAAATACCGTCGCCTCCGGCTCCTTCTTTGTTCATGACTTTGTTATTGCGGGAATCCAGCCTGTCGAGATTCATTACCCTCAACAGCAACCTGTTCTTTATATTCCCTTCAGGTATGTAATTTACATAAGCGCCGACAGTGTCCGACTGGTATGATATATTCAGCCTGAAACGGTCTTGTTGAATGGCATTGCCGCTTACCCTGTATACGTTTTTCATCATCATATCCCAAGTGTAGGAACGGGGCGACAGGGATACCGGCTTTATCAGTTTTACAAATAAAGCTCCGGATCCAGGATTGCCCGGATCATACTTGTCCACAATATCGGTAGCGAGCTCCCCCACCTGATGATCTTTGCCATTGGCTGTGTATGTATAGGCCACGGCCAGTACTTCGTCGGCTTGCAGTGCGGAAGCAAGCGATATGTAACCCAGCTGCGGATCAAATGTATATTCGGCGGAAGCAAGCAAACGGGCGCTTTCTATTTTTTCGTAGTCAAGGCCGCTTTCCAGATATCCGTTAAACAGGTTTGTAACCCGGGTAATATCCCGCGCTTCCGGTTTTTCGGACCTGATGGAAGAATAAAGAGTGTTGGCCTCGTTATCCGGATTGTCGGGTTTTCCCGGAATGGCATTCCACTTGTCATTCTTGATTCCGGTATGCTCGCCAATATCGGCGAATGCGACTATATTGCGGGCTTGCGTATAGTCGCCCCTCTTGTTTGTCACCCATACTTCAATATTTGTAATATTGACAGGCGACTGTATAAAAGGCAGTTCGAACATCGCTTTGTCATAATTGTCGCGAAAATAGCCGGATATGAAAAAATGCCTGTTGGCGTCGTACTGGTCGGCTTTAAACGCGTATTCGCTGGTCTGAATGCCGCCCTTCGAACTTGTGGATTGAGACTGCGACTCCTGTTGGGATACAACGGTATTAACGCGCAATTTTCCAAACTGGAGTTCTGTATTGATACCGAAAAGGGAGGCGCCTCCATTGATAAGCGAATTGGTAGTGGACATGCTTACATTTCCTGCCTCGATACGTCTTATTATTTCATCTTCTTTACCCTCATACCCCAGTTTCAGCTTTTTGGAATCGAAGTCGAATAGAGCCTTTGTGTCGTAGTTCATGCCAAAATTGATCCTGTCTCCTACGGATGCAGTTACATTTAGCTGTATGTCTTCGTTAAACTCAAAGGCGGTCTTGCTTCTGTTGCGTTCCGAAAGTACCGGATTATCGGCGCTTGTATGCTTGACGCCCATTGTGGTCTCTACATATCCGTGCGTTCTCACCTTTACGCCGCCGGGGCCAAAGAGTTTTTCGGCAGGCCCTGTATCCAGTTTTATATCTTTCAGGGGAAACTCGCCTTTTTCATCTTTTTTAGCGTATGTTTCAGAGTTCTTCTTCTTAAAATAACCGGACATGGATTGCTTCAGCGTATGATCCATGTATTCTTCGGGCGTGAGTGAAAATGGAGTTGATATTTCCCGGTCTCCCATTCTGGTACGAAATATGTATAGTTTTGTATTCGGATCGTATTCTACCGACGTCCGGATATTGGGCGGCGTTTCAAGATCGGCCGGAGGATTGTCTTTCAAATCCCTGTATGTTGTTATCAGGGTTTTCTTTACAGGATAACGGGGTAACGTATCCTGCGACCCGTTTGCAAGTACAGAAAGCAAATCCGCCTTGCCGGCGATACCGGAAAACAAACTTATCGAACTTACGAAGAACGTAATTACAAATGGATATTTTATACGTTTTTTCAACCCTGAAAAATAAATAACGGACAATATCTATTGCTTCTTTATAAAGATAAACCAAAACTGTAACAGTTACACTTACAAAGCAATAAACAAGCGTAATCCTAAAGAATCTTCAATGCGGCTTTTATGATCTGTTCGACCGCGCCGCCAGGTTTGTCTTTCAATATTTTAGCCACCGCCTTTTGCGAGGCCTGTTGAGAAAATCCGAGCATAACAAGCGCCGCGACAGCTTCTTTGCCGGATGGATGCTCCAAAGCAAATACATCTGTTTGTTTTATCGCGCTAACGTTTATCTTGTCTTTCAGATCCACAATAACCCGCTGCGCCGTTTTTAATCCGATACCCTTTACGGTCTTTAGCATATCCGCATTGCCCGATGCAATAACGTTTGCAAGCTCTTGAGTATTCATCGAGGAAAGGATCATACGCCCTGTGCCGGCTCCGATACCCGAAACGCTGATCAATAACAGAAACAACTCGCGCTCCTGCCTGTCGAAAAATCCGAACAATTGATGCGCATCTTCCCGGATAGCTTCGTATATGAAAAGCTGCGCGTTCTTTTTATCCGTCAAATTTGAATATGTGTTCAGGGATATACTTATAAAGTATCCTACGCCATGGGTTTCCAAAGTAACTGACGCCGGGGTTAATTCCGTGATTTCACCTTTTAGATAGTCAATCATAACTTATATATATTACACCGGTTAATTTATAACGAAAAAACAAATAAAAAAGTATATCCCTATGGAAACTTTTTTAGTATGCCAACCCTTTTGAAATATCTTGTTTAACGGGCAAAGATAAAGTTTTTAGATTAGTTTTTATATTAGTTTTTATATCTTTGCACAAGTCTGTTGATCCGAAAAATAAAATAAAATATCAGAAATGATAAACAGTATAATGCATAACAGTTTACAACGCAATCATTAAGCGCGCCTTCCCGATTTATATGGAACGGGCATGCAAAAATTGCGCCGAAGAGCATAAAACAAGGTTTGGCGGAGCCAGATGTCAGGGTTCCTTATGGCCGTTTAAAGACAAATTATATACGCATGAAACGGGCATACAAAACTTGCGCCAAAGAGCATGAACATGTTGCGAGTTCCATGTGGTCGTTAAAAACAAATTATATATACATGAAAAGGTTTATTTTTTTTATTTCATTATCAATAATAGCAATGACAACAACTCAGGCTCAAAACCCGTTCTTTTCGGCGTATGGAACGCCTTATGATACGCCTCCGTTCGACAGGATAAAAAACGAACACTACGAACCGGCAATAGATAAAGGTATAAAAGATCATACCGCGGAAATAAACAGGATAGTGAAGGCAAAGGCCATTCCGACTTTCGAAAACACGATATTGCCTTTCGAAGGATCCGGCAAGTTGCTGTCCCGTGTTACATCCGTATTTTTCAATCTGTTAAGCGCGGAAAGCAACGATGAAATGCTGCAAATAGCACAACGTGTACAACCCAAACTTTCGGCTCATTCTAACGAAATAAACCTGAATGAAGGGTTGTTTCAAAAAATAAAAACCGTATACGGCAAACGATTCGAATCGAACCTGAACCCCGAACAGATCCGTCTGCTGGAAAAGATATACCGGGAATTTGAGAACAGTGGCGCTACCCTCGCAGGCAAAGACAGGGATACGTACAGGGACTTGTCGTCCGGGTTGAGCCGGTTGACCCTGACTTTCGGACAGAATGCCTTGAAAGAAAATAACAGATACGAAATGCTGCTGACCGACAAGGCAGACCTTGCCGGACTTCCCAAAACAGCTTTGGACGCGGCTGAAGCCAAAGCCAAAGCCAAAAATAAAGAAGGCTGGCTGTTTGACCTGTCAGCGCCGAGCTATATTGCGTTTATGAAATATTCTTCGCGTCGCGACCTTCGTCAAAAGTTGTATATGGCATACACTACCCAATGTGCGGCCAGCGGAGAGTTCGACAATCGGGAAAATGTCAGGGAGATTACCAGGATCCGCATGCAGATAGCCAACCTGCTGGGTTATCCGGATTATGCCGCTTACGTATTGCGCGACAAGATGGCTAAAGATAAGGAACATGTGTACGAACTGCTCGACAAGCTGTTCGACGCTTACGCCAAAGCCGCCCGTGAAGATGTGAAGATGGTAGAAGGTTTTGCCGTGGGTATGGAGGGTAAGGCAATAGACCTCCAACCCTGGGACTGGTCATACTACTCCGAAAAGCTGAAAGACGCCAAATACAGTGTCAGCGACGAACTGGTGCGTCCTTATTTTGAACTGGAAAATGTGAAGAAAGGCGTATTCGGCCTTGCAACGGATCTATATGGCGTCACATTCAGGAAGAATACCAAAATTCCTGTTTATCACCCCGAAGTGGAAGCCTTCGATGTACTTGACGAAAAGGGGAACTTCCTGTCTGTACTTTATACCGACTTTCACCCGCGTGAAGGAAAAAGACAGGGCGCATGGATGACGGAATTTAAAGGACAATATATAGAGAACGGGAGAGACTCCCGTCCCCAAGTTCTTATCGTAATGAACTTTACACGTCCTACGGCGACAGACCCTGCCCTGCTTACCTTCGACGAAGCGGAAACATTCCTGCATGAATTCGGGCACGCATTGCATGGCATGTTAACAAAATGCACATACGAAACCCTTTCGGGCACAAATGTTCTACACGACTTTGTGGAACTTCCTTCCCAGATAATGGAAAACTGGCTGACGGAAAAAGAATATCTGGACAAATTCGCCGTACATTACAAAACAGGAGAAAAGATTCCTGCCGGGTTGGTTAAAAAGCTTGTGGACGCCGCCAATTATAATGCAGGTTATCTTTGTTACCGCCAGTTATCGTTCGGATACCTGGATATGGCATGGCATACCTTGACGCAAGCATATTCGGGCGATATAATCGATTTTGAACGCAAGGCGATGGCCAAGACCTCCATGTTGCCGCTTGTGGACGGAACAGCGATGTCTACTTCGTTCGGCCATATATTTTCGGGCGGATATGCAGCCGGATATTATGGATACAAATGGGCCGAAGCGCTTGATGCGGATGCTTTCGCTCTATTTAAAGAAACCGGAATTTTCAACAGGGAAACAGCGGGGTCGTTCCGCAAAAACATACTTGAAAAAGGAAATACGGAAGATCCTGTGAACCTTTATATCAAGTTTCGAGGACAGGAACCTTGTGTGGATGCTTTGTTGATCCGCAATGGCGTGAAAAAGTAAGTCAACCGAAGCAAATATAGAAAGGGTGCATTTCTGTTTTTTCTACCGGGCGATACATTCCCTTGCGGAATGCAGTTTTGAGAATTCAAACTGTTGCAGATCATTTATTTTTCATTACCAAACAGATTATTTCCTAAAGTTTTATTAATTTTGAGAGGAAATACAGGACAAACATGCATTTGGCGCATTAATTGATTTTTATGAAATATTTGCTTTGGTTCCCGTTTCTTGTTCTCCTTTTGTTTATAGCAGGCTGTAAAAAGAAAGAACATACAAAAATCTGTGAATCCGACAGGAAAGGAGTTCGTCAATCCGAATTCACAAGAAATTATCCGGATTTTGATTCCAAAATATTCCGGGAGTCTCTGAAAACCGGTACATCGGGAGATTCCGTATTATGCCCGTTATATACTGCCATAGCATACAATCCTGTATGGATACATGATACATTGAATACACAAAGGCTATATGCATTGATAAACATTCTGGATCGGGCCGAAGAACACGGATTATCGCCCGAACTGTTTTCCTCGTCAAAAATAAGAACAATGACAGATGCTATTGAATCCGGTATCTTCGTAAATGATCCGGATACGGTATACAAGATAATACTGGCGCTGGAAGAGGCTTCCTCAAAATCAACCATCAAATACATCACAGGTATGAAATATGGATTTACCAATCCAAAAAATCTGTACGAGAAAGATTACGACATTGTCACCTTTGCTCCCGATTCGGCGTTCTACCATACTTTATATACCGAAATAGAACGGAATCCCATAACGGCATTGCTCGATTCCCAACCTGCGGAAGATATCTATCTGAAATTGCAGGAAGAGTACAAACTGCTGAAAGACAGGGAAGAAACAAAATTTAAAGAAATAGTGTCGGGAGACGACATCTATAAGCTTGGCGACAAGAACAGGCATATTAAAGAAATCGCGGACAGGCTTGTACTGACCGGAGAATATGCACCCGATTCAATAAGCGGCGACAGCCTTCACCGGGAACTGGATCAAGAACTGCTTGCCGCCATAAATACTTTCAGGCGAAGAAATTCGTATCCGGAAGAAACCGGGGTTGGCAAACTGACAATAAGCGCCTTGAACAGACCTTTCGGCTATTACCAAACCAAAATACGGGCCAATATGGAACGGTATCGATGGAAACGCGCAAAAGCGAGGCATGGCAAACACATAGAGGTAAATGTGGCAGCAGCCATGCTGGTTGCAAGTAACGCGGACAGCGATAGCCTGCCGTTAATATCAAGAATATGCGTGGGTTCGGTGGAAAACAAGACGCCTCTTTTGCAGAGCGATATCAGCTACCTGAATCTGAATCCTGTGTGGAATGTGCCTGCAAGCATAGCGCAAAAAGAGGTTGTCGTATCACAAAAGAGAGACTCCACTTATATCGAACGGCATAACATGAAATTATACAAGGGAGATAAAGAAGTGAAAGTCTCGTCAATAGACTGGAAAAAAGTTGATCCCGATAAATTTCTCTATACGATTAAGCAAGATCCGGGAGGAGATAACTCGCTTGGCCTTATCAAATTCATGTTTGACAACGCCTATTCGGTATACCTCCACGATACTCCGGGCAAGCTGGCTTTTAACAGAAAAAACAGAGCGGTAAGCCATGGTTGCGTGAGGGTACAAAAACCTTTCGACCTCGCATTTTTCTGCATTTCGCCTGTAACCGAATTATACAAGGATCAATTGTATTACAGCGTTAATAAACAGCCGGTATCCGATCAAGGCAAGAAACTACTTGAAGAACAGAAACTAAAGAAATTGCCTGACATTATCAATCTCAAAAAAGAGAACAGGATATCCCTGTCCATCGATTACTACACGGCTTTTATGTATCCTGACGATAAAACCTTGTATTATGCGGACGACACGTATGACTATGACAGATTGATACTGGACGCCCTGAATCCCGAACAATTTACAGAAAGGCAAAACGGGAATGAATGATCGATTTTTTTTTCGTACGTTTAACAGATTCGCTGTAATTCAGGCGTCTGCGTATAGCCGTCAGTCCCAGGCTTTCAGCTCTAGCCTGACGGCTGCCCGCAAACGGCGTTGGTAAACTTGTATCGTGGCGGGTTTTTACGCTCCATAATTTTTAACGCAAAGAATCCGCAAAATCTGCAAAGGAAATTCTTTGTGTCCTTTGTGAAATGCTTTGTGCCCTTTGTGTTAAAACAACAACTGTTTGAAAAACGACTATTTGAATTGAAAATCGACGTAGTCAAAGCGCCCTGTTGTAAAAAAACTCGTTTCCACCTAATTTTTTCCAACAAAACAACCTCGGTAGCCAATGAGTTACCCCAAACGCCAAACCTCATTAACTTATTGTTTTTCAACTATTTTACTGTTAATTGTTTGACGATAAAATTTAAAGCGCCTTTCGTATTCCTGCGCATGTATTTCTTTTGCGGCATGGCGTTCTTCCGGATTTTCATTATATTCTTGTTATATTCCACTTTTATATATTTTATTTTTAAGGTAATGAGGTCGGGGGGTGTATGATATTTCATTGCTACCGAGGTTGTTTTGTTTATTGGAATCAGGTGAAAATGAGGTTAAGCAATGTCCGCCCGTTTAATTCAATGTTTTCTCTTTGTTCGATTCTTTATCCGAATTCCGATAATTGGATATAAAAAGGCGGAAATACGTAACAGATCAGTCAGCCGTATTAAATATCTTTGTAGCACGGAATCTCTTAAAAAAATTAAGATTTATTAACTATTTTTCAATTTAATAAACAAAACGAATTTTTTTATGAATAAAACAATATCGGCAACAGGATCAGTACATCGAAAAACGTTTACCCGTTTCTTCGGACAGGGTGTTTTTTTCCTGTTCTTTCGGCCTTGCCTTCCGAACGTCAGTATTATCAGGCTTGGCACTCCATATAGACAGATTGCAAGCGGCGATATGGAAAACGGCCTCTTTGTCCGGTCTCTGTTCCGAATTCCGATAATTGGATATAGAAAGGCGGAAATCTGTAACAGACCAGTCAGCCGTATTAAATATCTTTGTAGTATGGAATCTCTTAAAAAATAAGATTTATTAACTATTTTTCAATTTAATAAACAAAACGAATTTTTTTATGAATAAAACAATATCGGCAACAGGATCAGTACTTCGAAAAACGTTTGCCCGTTTCTTCGGACAGGGCGCTTTTTCGCTGTTACGGAACTGTAATGCCGGCGGTACAGGACAACCGGTGGCAGGCGCCTTTTTGCGTTTTTTTCCGGCAATGCCTGTCATCCTGTTCTCCCTGTTGCCGGTCTTGTCGCCGGCACAGGGTCTTCCGGTTGCCGGAACAAGCGCAGGTACAAGTACAAGTGGTACAAGAACAAAAACTACCGGAATTAGCCCTCTCGATCCTTATTCTCCCAAGGTGTTTTACTTTCCTTTCGGAAGTTCGGATTTGCTAAGGGATTACGCCGACAATCGCAGGATGTTCGAGGCTTTGGATTCTTTATTGCGCACGGAAGAGATCGTTTCATCTATCGATACTGTCCAGATACTCGCCGGTTGTTCGCCAGCCGGTAGCGAGGAGTATAACCGGGAGCTGGCACTCAAGCGTGTACGGTCAATGTATTCTTACCTTCTGTTGCATCACGGCAATATAGCTGAAAACTGTCCGGTAGACGTCAGGCCTGTGGGTATCGACTGGCAAGGTTACGGTGTTCTTTTGCGTAGCAAACCTGGCCTTG
>JAISSD010000004.1 GCA_031273295.1 Prevotella sp. | reverse complement strand
GCACGGAAGGACTTTTGCAAACTACATTGATTAAGTGGGCGGAAATAGTCGCCCCAAAACCGCTGATAGTTCTTTTCGATGAAGTGGATGTGGTTAGCGGCGATGCCCTGATCGGTTTTTTGCGTCAGCTGCGGGGCGGTTTTGCCGCCCGGGGAGCGGGTAAATTCCCGGTATCGGTTGCCTTGGTCGGCATGCGCGACTTGAAGGATTACATCACGGCGGCTAAAGGCGGGGAAGCGCCCAATCCGGGTTCTCCTTTCAATATCAAGGCCGATTCTGCCGTGTTGTCCAATTTTGATAAAAAGGATGTGGAAAAATTATTTGTCCAGCGAACTGCGGAAACCGGACAGGCAATCACGCAGGAAGCTCTGGACTATGTGTACGACCAGTCGCAGGGACAGCCCTGGATTGTGAACTCCCTGTTCATGCGGGCTACCCTGCGGGTACTGGACGAAGAAAGTACTGAAACCGTAACGGTCGAACACGTTAAACAGGCCCGCCAGCAAATGATCGAGGCGAGGGAAACGCATCTGGACGCTTTGGGCGTTCGTCTTCGCGATCCCAAAATCAAGCATGTGATACAGACCATTATTACGGGAAATACCGATCCTTTGCTGGGACGTACCCACCCTGATGTGGAACTGGCAATCGATTTGGGTCTGGTTGCCTGGAGCAGTACGAAAGGTTTCACCATAGCAAATCCTGTTTACGAAGAGATCCTCACCCGTTATCTGAATTCCGGTTATCACGACAACCTTCCGCCTCCGTCCACCTGGCAGTGGCAGAAGCCTAACGGCGACCTGGACATGGGCCGGTTGTTGAAAGAATTCCAGAAATTCTGGCGCCGTCATTCGGAGATATGGGAACAAAGAGCCGATTATACCGAGGCCTTTCCACACCTGCTGTTAATGGCTTTTCTGCAACGGGTTCTCAACGGCGGCGGAAACATCGAACGGGAATATGCGGCAGGACGCGGACGGGTGGATTTGGCGATTACATACCGGAATCTTCGTTACATCATCGAAATCAAGGTCATTCATTCTTATGACAGTCCGCAAACCGTCAGGGAAGAAGGCCTGGAACAGATCCGGCAATACCGCGACAGGATTGACCCCGCAGCTCCGGCTTACCTGGTCATTTTCGACCGCAGGGACGAAACAAAACTAAAGACATGGGACGAACGCATAGGATGGGAACAGGCTGAAGATATTACCGTGGTTAGCGCCTGACTGTCTGTTGTTTTCCGGTTCCCGTCCGGCAATAAACGTCTGGAAACTGTCCGGATTCTTTTCAGTCGCCTTTGGCAGGAACCCTGCCTGGACAGGGTTAAATGCTGTTTCATGACAGGTTAGGTTTTTTAGAAAATCAGATTTTGAGATTTTACCTGAAAGACAAGAGTTTATCCTGTTTTGTATTTTATCGTCAGCCACAGGTCCTTCAACAATATTATCGTCTTTTATAAAGCCGATTAACCCGCAAAAATTTACGCCAATGCCATGTTTCCCGATTTTGAAGCGTTCAATACCTCCATTATTGTTATGTCCGGCAACATCCATTTGATATGGTTATCTGTTTCGGACAATGGCAAAAATACGATGAACCGGTTTACTTCCGGCATTGTTGACGACCAACCCGTCCTTACCCTGAAATATAATTGCAAATGTAAATATGCTGTTTAAAAACTTCGTATATTTGCAGGGTAAAAGCATAAAAATCATGAAACAGATAGCAGGAATAAAATACACGAAAGACCGTACCGGAAAGCGCTACGTGCGTGTGGACCTGGACCGGTACGGAGACAATGAATTGCTCTAAGATTTTTTGGACGGATTGGAAGCGCAAGCGCTTGAAGGACAGCCCACCGTTTCTTTGCCTGAATTTAACGGCTATATCGACAATAAACTGGACAATAATCTACAAAGTAATTGTTAATAAGCAAGTATTTAAATCTTTAGACAAAATACCGAAAACATATCTTTTGAAAATTAAATCAGCTGTTAATGATTTGGCGGAAAATCCGCGTCCGTTTGGTTATGTCAAGTTGTCGGGATTTGATAATTTATACCGGATACGTGTTGAAATTTACCGCATCGTCTACACTATACAGGATAATATTCTAACCGTCGAAGTGGTTAAGGTCGACCACAGAAGGAGTGTTTGCAAATAGAATGGCAACTATTCAGACGCTTTACATAAGCGCCAAATAATCAATTATATATCGTGTCAAGAAAAATCAATCATATTTGGGCGCTAATTTATAATTCGCTGATAACTATCCCGTATGATGGGGCGTCAAAAAGGCGAATTATGAATTTTAAAAACTTCGTTCAAAAAATATCGTATCGGGCAGTTCGGGGCAAACGCATTCAAAAAAGCTGTTACGCCGGATGATTAAAAACGGTAAAAACACCGGTAATGTACCTGTTGGGGCGTTGCGCGCAACAATCTTGCCGTGTCCCTTATTCTTTGGAACGGCTACCGGTCCGCGCAAACAGCATCCCTTGTCCACTTTCTGGCCTGCAAACGGACAGGAGATGCTCTCATGCGCAGGAAGGGAACGAATCTGCGATCCCTGCTAAAACCCTCTACACTACATATTTGCATCCTTAACCTGACGGCTATGCCCGTAGAGGTTTCACCCTGTTTGTTTTGTGAATTTTAATTTAGTCGGTTAATAGTGATAAAAAATAGCGTCTTTTTTCCAATATGTTTTATCTTTGTGGCATGTAAGCGATTAGCAACAGGAATTTATCAAGAATAAACCTGTTTGTAACGTGTGGAGGAAATCTTTAATTACAGGGGAGGATAGCGGTTGGTCTTTTGTATTTAAAGATTAAAAATACCGATAGAAAACAAGTGAAAAACGAATTGAATTGAACGTCAAGATCGGCGGATCCGGAATGAAACGGGCATGTAAAAGTTGCGCCAAAGAGCATGAAACAAGCTTCGGCGGAGCCAATACCTTAGGGTTCCTTGTGACTGTTAAAGAACAAATTATATACGTATAAAAAAGGAATAAGCTGTGAAATGTGCCGGGGTTTTACTTGTATCTTGTCTACACTTGTTAACCCCTGACTGTTGGTTCCTGTTGTCAACCACTATAAACCATAAAAAAAATGAAGCAAAGAATACTACTACTCGTCGCTGTATTTGTCTATTTCATATTCATATTTTATATGGGAAAAGTGGCTTTCATGCTTGTACATTCTCCTGTTGGCGGGGAAATAGCGTCTTTCGATATACTCCGGGTTTTATATCATGGTTTGCCGCTTGATATGTCAATGAGTGGGTATCTTGCTGTCATTCCAGCGCTGATACTGATCTTGTCCATTTGGTTCAGGCCGGAGGCCGTTTCCAAAATATTCAATGTCTACTTTGCCGTGATCATCCCGTTAATGGTGATTATCACGGTTGTGGACCTTGTTGTATATCCGTATTGGGGCTTTCATTTCGACTCCTCGGTTTTTCTTTATTTGCAAAAGCCAAAAGAAATTTTTGCCAGCGTTTCGGGACTGGAAATTTTTCTGTTTTTTTTAACGGCAATAGTATTCACTTTGGTTCTGTATGCTGGCTATGCTTTCATAATCCGCAGGCAAGTGTTAAAATTGACTGTGCCGAAGTCTGTCATGAAAGCTTTTGTAGCAATGGCGCTGCTTACAGGAGCTTTATTTTTGCCGATACGCGGCGGTGTTACCGTTTCCACGATGAATGTGGGAAAAGTATATTTCAGCGATAAAATGTTTCTGAACCATGCCGCCATCAATCCCCAGTTCAACCTGATGTATTCTTTCTTCAAACTGGATAATTTTGCATCGCAATACCGCTTCTATGACAAAGCCGAAGCTACGGCGATATTTGACGAACTGGTTAAACAGCCTTGTACGGATAGTATTCCTCTATTGTTAAATACCGGCAGGCCCGATATTATATTGTTCATACTTGAGAGTTTTTCGGCAGATGTGGCTTTGGATCCTGTCATAGCGCCCAACATGAGCCGTTTTGCGAAGGAAGGTATCCTGTTCGATAATTTCTATGCCAATAGTTTCAGAACCGACAGGGGGCTGGTTTCCATACTTAGCGGTTATCCGGCCCATCCCACAGTCGCTATTATGAAATATCCGCAAAAAACGGAAAATCTGCCTGCGATTCCCAAAATATTGAAACAGGCCGGGTATGAAAACCTTTCGTTTTATTATGGAGGCGATGTTGATTTTGCAAATATGCGGTCTTATTTCGTTGGTGCATGCGGAATAAAAGAAATCGTTTCGGATAAAGATTTTCCTTTGGACGAACGTCTGACAAAATGGGGCGTGCCTGATAAATTTCTCATAAACAGGTTGTTTGCCGATTTAACAACAAAAGAGCAAAAAACGCCATTCATAAAGACCGTATTGACGCTTAGCAGCCACGAACCCTTTGATGTTCCTGTAAATAAATTCAAGGAGCCGTTTCCGAATGCAGTATCATATACCGACGAATGCCTGGGAAATTTTGTGGAACAGCTGAAAGTAACGTCTTTGTGGGATAATGTATTGATTGTGTTCATGGCAGACCATGCGATGCAGTCATATCCCGTAGGCCTCGATAACAGTGATCCGAAAAGATTTCATATACCCATGGTTTGGTTGGGAGGGGCGGTAAAAGAACCGAAAGTTGTATCCGGTTTTGGCTCGCAAAACGATTTTGCGGCAACTTTGCTTTCACAAATGAAATTGAAACATTCGGATTTTAGGTTCAGTACGGATATGATGGATCCCGGCAGTCATAAATTTGCGTTTTACTCTTATGTGAACGGTTTTTGTCTGACAGACTCGACCGGAACAGTTACTTATGATAATGACAGACAGGAGATTATTCATCAATCGGGTAACCCTGAACTGCTAAAAAGCGCAAAGGCGTTTTTTCAGAATATGTATATGGATTTGGGAGACAGGTAAAGATTCCGGCTTGCTTGCAAATTGTTTTACATATTATAATATGAAAATCAAGAATAATTTTATATTTTTGTGTCGCCAATGGCCCTGTAGTTTAATGGATAAAATAAAGGATTCCGGTTCCTTAGCTGTGGGTTCGATTCCCGCCAGGGTCACCGGGAGGGATTTCCGAAGGAAATTCCTCCTTACCGGGTTTTACCTGACATGGTTTCCCGTAATTCGTATTTCCCTTCTCCGATAAATTCCCAAAAACGTGTAACAAACCCATCAGTCAATGCTTCCACAATGAGAATTGCATCTATATCTTTTGTCGTCCGGGGTTTCAGCCCTGCGTCCTCAATCAATTCATTGCATGCAGTTCCTCCGGTGATTATATAATTATCAGCATAACCTCTGAAATATTCGCGAAACGTATCCAATCCTCTTACCATATTTTTTTATCTGTTAATTCCTTCATTTCTGCTTCAACCCGTTCATTGGGATCATCCCTGTAACAGAGATAAAGCGACAATGGATCAATATATCCGTTATTGCTCAATAAACACGGATTATATTTCCAGACTTCAATCCGGATATCCCCTTCTGTTTCATCCAGGTACTCCCGGCACCCTTTTTTCCTTAATTCTTCAAACTCCACTTTATAAACCGCATACGCTTCTTTCCCCGTATCTGATAAGAAAGTATAGTGGGCAAGCGCTACATCTTCGGATTTACAAAAATCCCAATTATCTTTCAGTCTTGTAAAATACGATTTAATAACGGGCGCTTGCATTTGAGGCTCCGATATCTTCCACAGTTGTTTTCTTCCAACTTCAAAGGCAAAGCGCTTTTCTTTTGTCCCTGTAACCCGGCATATTTTTTTTGCTTTTAACTCTTCCGCGATTTTTGTAATCGTTTTTGGAGAGTAGCCCGGTTTTTCCGCGATTTCTTTGAACGAAAACTCTTCAAGATGCTCTACTTGCAGGTGATAGAGAAGCAATAACTGCGCGGAAGGAGTTAGAAATTCAGAAACCGGATGAATTTGCCGGTTATTTTCTTTCAAATAAAGAAGCATTTCAGGCAAATATAGTTGGTTTTCAGGGACAATGAAACTGACCCGGTTCTTAATCATATTACGCCTCATTTGCATACTTTGATTGTACAATACAAAAACAGCATGCAAATCTGTATGATGGAATATTGCTTTTGCCTGTTTTTTCAACTGTTCTGCTGTCTTGGGATTCATATTTTCTTCCTCGGCAAGGAGAAAAGAACCTCCGTCTATTTCGAGCAGACTATAATTATAGGCATGGCTCAAATACAGGGGAAGATTATTCAATAGCGACTCCGGCGCTTTCTTTACAGTACCGGACAGTCCCAGAGTGTCTTGCAAGTATTTTAAAACATCATCCATTAATTACCCCGAATAATAACGATTACCTGCCAGTGGTAATCGTTGCAAATTCAAGGTAATTATCGGAATTAATCACAATGATCCGGAATATTTTTTCTACTGATCACTTTATTTACGTTGATACGTTACATGCAATACTCCGTTTTCGTAAGGTTTACTCCCGATCAGTTCCCGCTTCGATTCCTGGTCTTGTCCGGAAAATAGGGGAATATCTTTGCCAAGTATCGCGGGAATATGGAGAATCTGCATTTCATCTGTCAGATTAGCCGAAAGCAGTATGGCTGTTAGTTCTCCACTGCCGGTAACTCCGATGTTTTTCCCTTCCTGCTTGGATAGTTCGGTGATTGTATCAGCAATATTCTCTGTTATAAAATGGACGCGTTGTATTGCATGACAAATCATTCGTTATGACCTTTATGCAATCTTTATGTGTGATTTATCATTCATTTACTGTAATATTGAAAAAAGTTCTTATATTTGTATGGTATTTCGTTCGTTATAGATAAAAAAGCATGTTATGAATGATATTTTATACAAAGAATGGAATGCCATGAGTGATGATGGCATTGTTCGGCAAATCGGAGAATTTGTCAGGCATTATCGCATGGAGCAAAACAAAACCCAGGATATACTTGCTAAAGAGGCGGGAATAAGCCGTTCCACTCTTGGTTTATTGGAGAGAGGCGAGACCGTGACAATCGCAACCCTTATCCGGGTACTGAGGGTATTGGATCAGCTACAGGTGTTTGACGGGTTTACGATTATCTTTCAGCAAAGTCCCCTGTTGCTTGCCAAAGCCGAAAAAAAGAAACGGCAACGGGTTGTTCCGTCAGGAAAAAAGGGTAAGAACACCGATAAAAATAGTGACTGGTAATGAATACGGCAATTGTAAAAATATGGGATAAAGAGGCGGGAGCCGTGGCTTGGGATGAAAGAACCGGGGTGGCGTCTTTTGAATATGATCCTGCTTTTAAAAGATTGGGATGGGAACTTGCACCGTTGAAAATGCCGCTTGCACGGGAGCAGAAGATTTATTCTTTTCCCGAATTACGGAAGGAAAGAGATTCGGTATATGATACTTTTAAAGGATTGCCCGGACTACTTGCAGATATGTTACCCGACCGCTATGGGAATGAACTCGTCAATGTATGGCTGGCGCAGCAGGGACGTTCCCAAAATAGTATGAACCCTGTGGAAATGCTCTGTTTTATCGGTACGCGGGGAATGGGCGCTTTGGAATTTGAACCCGCTATACTGAGACAAAATATCAATACCTTTTCTGTTGAAGTAGATAATCTGGTAGAGATTGCCGGAAGGATGCTATCCCAAAAAGAGGCGTTTGTAACCAACTTGAAGTCCGATGAAGAAAAAGCGGTAAGAGAAATATTGAAAATCGGGACGTCGGCAGGTGGCGCACGTCCGAAAGCGGTAATAGCCTATAATGAAAAAACAGGAGAAATCCGTTCGGGACAGACACGCGTACCGGAAGGTTTTGAACACTGGCTGCTTAAACTTGATGGCGTCAGTGAAATACAACTTGGAGCCAGTCACGGTTACGGACGTGTTGAATACGCATATTATCTTATGGCTACGGACTGCGGATTGGAAATGACGCCCTGCCGTTTGTTGGAAGAAAACGGACGGGCGCATTTTATGACAAAGCGTTTTGACAGGGCTGGTAGCTATATCAGGCATCATACACAGACTTTTTGCGCCATGAAACATTTTGATTATAACCGGACAAACAGTTATAGTTATGAACAATTGTTCCAAACGATGCGGGAGCTAAAACTGACATACGCCGAAGCTGAACAGATGTTCCGTCGGATGGTATTCAATGTAATCGCCCGTAATTGCGATGACCACACCAAAAATTTCGCATTCATTCTCAAGCAGGGGGGCCGTTGGGAGCTGGCTCCCGCATACGATGTTTGCCATGATCGCCCGGGTAGCGAACGGGTAAGCCGGCACGCGTTAAGTATTAACGGAAAACGGGAGAATATAACAAGGGAAGACCTGATCGTCATAGGCAAGTCAATTCGCTCCAAAAAGGCCGGGGATATAATCGACGAGATAAACGAAAAAGTCCGTAATTGGAAATATTATGCAGCGGAAGCCGGTGTTGATAAAGAAAAAAAAGACGCAATAGCCAAGACGCTTGTTTCTTTATAATTTGCCTCAAATTCTATAAAAAGACCGGATTTGCTATATTATACCGTGTCCGGCATGGTTTTGCGCACGAAAGGTATATGGTAAAAAATCTCGTTTCCACCTGATTTTTCCAATAAAACAACCTCGTAGCAATAGAATCAGATAGTCCTCCAACCTCGTTACCTTATTAAAAATAAAGCATATATACCGTGTCCGGCATGGTTTTGTGCATGGAAGGCATATGGTAAAAAACGCATGAGCATATGAATTTCATATATATAATATTTATGCACGAAAGTATGCCGCGTGAAGTATAAAAAATTTGCAATTGCTCCGGCGCTTTGCATAAATATATGCCAAATAACCGACACGTCGCATTAATAAAAATTAACTGTATTTGGGCGTCAATCATGTAATTCGCTGATAACATGCAGTTTACAATCAGGATAGCATCCGGCATTAAAAACAGAATCGGGATAAATATCTGTAAATAAATATGTTACTTCATTCGGGCAGTTATGCTTCCGGATTGCAAAAAAAAGACGGGATTTTACCGGACCGGAAAATTATTGTCTCCTGCCGGGCTTCTCCTGCCTGTCGTTGAATCCTAAAAAATATAAAAAATTAACCAGGATTATCCGGCGGCTGTAGTAGTGAATTTCGGGGACGGACAGCGGGATAAAAGACTGTTTTGCCTGCCTGCTTGCAAACGGACAAAATGTTAAAATTGATCGGAGATGATAGTTTATCGGATTTGGATTGCTATCTTTGTAATTTGTTGATGTCTAGAATATTTTCCGTCACTTACCTGTTGACGGAAAAGGCGATCAAGCCGCCCGGTTTTTTCATGTTTTCGCTCTCGAAACAACGCTGCAAAATACAGAATTTATTTTGGAATATCCGTTACCGATTTCCGCCTTTTTATGTCAATTTTACGCCTTGAACCCGAAGCGCCTGATATTTCCGGGCGTATCCCCCAGCTTGCCCCTGACAAAGGCCACGAAATGCGAGACGGTGGCAAAACCGTAATCGTCGCTTATCTGCTTGAAATTGCGCTCGCTAAAACAGATCTCATGGTAGATCCTTTCCGCCTTCTGCCCCAGCATCCACCTGTATGGCGCCACTCCGAACACGCGCTTGAAGTGCTTTTCGAAGCCTGAAACGGTGTAGTTCATCGCACCGGCCAGATCGGCTACCGACCTGTGCCTGTGGCTGTTCTGGATAACGTAGGTGGAAAAGGCGGTGTCCGGGCTAAGCGACCTGTGGAAGAAGCGGGCCAGATCCTGCCGTGAATAAAACGCCCTCAACAGGAAAATCAGCTCCCTGATCTTGTTGCGGTAGTACAGCTTGCAGCACAGCCCCTGTTCGATGCATTCACGCAGCAGGTCCAGATACGACCGTATCTGCGGCTTTATTTCCAGTATCGACATACGGCCGGTATCAATTGGATACTCCTGCTCGTCGGCGCTAAAACAGGCCGCCAGGTCTTCCCCGCGCAGGCAGTCGCAGAACTGTATACGTTCGTACGGGCGCATAACCATCATGATGCTGTTTACGCGGAATCCGGCGCGATACCGGCAATTCGCGGGAATAAATGCGAAGTTGTTTTCTTCAACGGCTGTACCGGCATAACCGGCGAATGACAGGCGTACCCGTCCCTTCAGAACAAAGACCAGTTCGTCTCCAAAGGAGACTCCTTCCATGCGTGGCCCCCTGTCCGAACGCACCAGTTCGATCGTGGCTCCCGGCCCGGTATCCGCGTTCGGGCAATTCAGGATTCCCGTGCGCTGCAAATCGCTCATAACTGTCAGATATTAAGTAGTTTACAAAATGTTTTACAAATGTTTTACAAATCCGCTTCCGCCGGGCCTGTACCGGACATGCCGGAATCCTTTTGCACAAAGGCCCGGAAGGCCTTTTCCCCCTTTTTCCCGGAGGCAAATGTTTTACAAAATGTTTTACAAAAAATATATCTCCGGTTTTTTGTGCCCTGTACCGTTGAAATACATCATGTTGCTGTCAGTGCAATTTGTGTTCCGTCAACGGGTAAGTGACGGAAAATGGAGGGGACTGTTTCAATTTTACCGGCGTGCAAGCGTTTAAAGCATACATGCTGTGCGAAAGTAACAATTTTTTTGAATATATAACATAAGAAAAATAATTATGTGCGAAATATTCATAAAACGGAAGAGCCTGTCGCGAAGGGGCGGGCGGTTTTTGCAGAAGCGGATGGATGTGGGCATATTGTTTGGAACATTCGGGCGGGACGAATCCCGCAGGCTGGTTCCTGTTCCGGCGACGGAGGATTGCCGGATGGAGTTGCCGGCAGTGATAATAAACGGACGCAGGCGCAACCGGGGCTTCCGGTCGATGGCCGGTTTTTGGAAGAGGGAGGCGATCCTGGAAGGTCACGGAATATACAAGGCGTTTGAGGCTCTCGCACCGGATATCGGTTCGCTTCATTGCCGTTACAGTCTCCGCCTGCCATACCGGTCGTGGATGAACAGGACTCTGGCAAGCGGCACGGACGGACGGCAAGAATACAGCCTGCAATTCATATAGCGGACGAAAAAGACATGGAGAATGGATAAATATAAAATAAAGACAAAAATAAATATAAAAACGACACAAAACGGTGGAAAATAAGACACGGAAAAAAACGGACGGGCGGGCAGGCTCCCGTATGAGAAGTATGGCGTTTGCGCTGTTGTTGCTGGCAGTTGCGGGCGGTACTGTTACTGCGCAGCAGGTTTCCGACAGCGGCAGGCTTTCCCGCCTGGCAGTCAGGACGAATCTGTTGTACGGGGCTACAACAACGTTAAGTCTGGGAATGGAGTACCGGACAGGTATGCGTACAAGTCTTGCATTGAGCGTCGGGTACAATCCATGGACATTCGGCAACGACTGGAAGTTGAAGCATTACATGCTGCAGGGCGAATACCGTTACTGGTTCAAGGAGGCTTTCGCCGGTCATTTTGCCGGTTTGCACGGATTGTACTCCCGTTACAATGTCGGGGGGG
>JAISSD010000311.1 GCA_031273295.1 Prevotella sp. | reverse complement strand
TACACCTTCCATTGTCCTATCTCATTTAATGATATTAACGGTTCAAACTTAGACAAAGTTTCTTTATTCCTCTCTATTTGCTTTAATGCCACCATAAAGAAATAATCTCTTCCAGGAAGTGTCTCCTCAGCTTCCCTCTTCAGCATAAAACCTTCTCTTTCTGCATAAAATAAAATTTCAGGAGACCAATCCTCATCCATAATTAAAATGTTATCCTTATCACCTGAATTTTTATTGATAAAACGGGCTAACCGCATATTCTCACGTTCACCTAGATAGTCAGGATCGCTAAAATATAACCGGAAATAGGGCTCCACAAAAGGCATTGTTATAACATAAAGAAGCAGTATAATAAGAACAATTGAATGTTTTCTGTTCTTGATACAATAATCAACAGTACGATATATACCATAACCCAAAACAATGCAAATTTCAGGTGAAATGGCCATCATGTAATAATCATGAACTTTATATAAATTGAAAAAAATAAATATCGGCAATAAAAAAGAAAGAATAAGCAAAAAAATCATTTTTAAATCTTGCTTATCCTCAATAAATACTAAAATGCTTAATGTGCATAACCAAGCAATCGGAGAGAAATAGCAAAACATTCGCTTGAAAATATCCATCCAATTTAATAAATTTAATTTTTCATGTAGCAGCCCAAAATTCCAAGCACTCAGATTGCCACTTGTCAACCACTCTTGTCCATAAAGAGTCTTTATATTATCGGTCCGCACTGTCCATTCCAATCCACAATAAAAAGGCAATAAGACACAAATGGTTCCTATAATAAGAACTTTCATACCTTCTTTACTTAGATTAGACGAGGTTGAAAATTTAATAAAAAATACAAAAAAATAATATGCCATAATTATTCCAACAGAAACAACCGTTGTTATCTTGGATAAATATGCCATTATGCCAAATGGCAATATTAAAAATGCATATTTATCAATACCACTCTTAAACATTTTGATAAAAAAGAATGCATAGCCAAGAGAAAAAAATACTGCGCAGAAATCAATCATGGATGTCCTGCTCCAAAATATATTAAATGGTGTAAACAAGTAAATTAATAATATATATTTTACTGCTCGCTTATCAGTTAATATTAACCTACTTAACAGATATAAAAAGATACATGAAAGGTAAAAATACAGTAAATTAGTCAAACGACATGAAAGATCTAATGTAATCGGCAAAAAAAACGTGATGACGTTATGCGTTGCATAGCAAGACAGTTGGAATATCGGAAATTCAAAAGGAATAAAAGAGTGTTCGCCAAAAACTGGGGTTTTATACTTAAATAAACTAATACCTTCTCGTAAATAGTTTTGAACTGTTATTGCTGTTTGTGCCTGTCGGAACTCATGGATTTCAAAAGGTATGCGAATATTATAGAATCTAATAATCAACGAAGCGGTAAAAAGCAACCACGCTACGTGAGAAAATTTTATGTTAAATTTTGAATAAATATTTTCGAGATTATTGTCCACTTAGTCCCTACCCGCAAAAACTAATCCTCTCGACAGATAAGGCGGCTTTAGGATCTCTTCCTCAAAGGCGCCGAAGATCATATACCCGTCAGATGTTTCGGTCCTCTCAAAGCCATATGCATCAAGATAACTTTTTATCATTTGCTCGTCGCCTGGTTTGTGATACGAGCAGATCACGGCTTTCGACACTTTATCCCTGAATACGGTCTCTCCTCCTCGGAGCATATCCTCTTCAGCGCCTTCTATATCGGCCTTTACGCAATCAATTCGTTTATCGGCGAAAAAAGAATCGAGAGTGATGATATTTTCGCCGTCGTCCTCTGCCCCGACAAATTTGTTCACTATTACTACTTTATCACTCCACGGCGCGAAAGTAGCCTTAAGCGCCTTGATCCATTCTCCGTCAGACTCGAAAAGATAGACCAAGCCGCATCGCTCTATCATGGCAAGCGCCCATATGCCCTCGGCTGCCCCAATATCCGCTATTACATCATCTTTCGACGGCAAATACTCACCTTTGCCAAAATAATAATGGGGAGAATTTACATCTTGTTCTATTCGCAAGCTATTAAAATAACGCTTTACTTCTTCCTCGTCCCACTTTTTTTTGAAGTAGAGTTTTTTCCCGTCGTACAGGACGTACTTCTCGTCTCTTTCCTCGGATCCAAAAACCTCGATATTCTCTGCGTCGTATGTTAATGAAAATGGGTACGGAAAAGTTCCCAATCCGTGATCCTTTATAAAGTCATAAATTGCTTTTCGCTCTTTGTCCTCACTGCCTTCAAGATATTTTATTACTCTTTCCTGATTTTCCCTTGAACAAATCTCTCTTGCTACGATTTCCTCTTTATGCCGCATCCTCCAAAGCCATAAATATAACAAGGGAAGTTGTTTTCTGAGAAATTTTTTTATCAATCCAATCATTCAATCAACCACCAATCGAAGCGCATCGCCTAGCTCGTTCTTCTAAAATCGTCATCCACCCTCTCGATATCATCCTCGCCAACGTACTCGCCGATCTGGACTTCGATTATTTCAAGGGGGATTTTGCCGGGGTTTTCGAGACGGTGGAGCTTGCCCTTGGGGACGAATACGCTCTCTCCCTCGTGGACAAATATTTCCTTCCCCTGCGTGTTTTCGCCGTGGTCGCATATTGTGACGCGCGCCACGCCCTTCACCACTATCCAGTGTTCGGAGCGATGGACGTGATACTGAAGCGAGAGTCGCTTGCCCGGAACTACCTCTATTTTTTTGATCTTCTGCCTGTCGCCTTTTGAGAGCACCCTGTACGTGCCCCACGGACGCGCGCTCATCGGGGATTCCGTTACCTCGTCACGGCCGGCGTCAGAGAGAGCCTTAACCACATCGCGCAATTTCTGAGAAGAGCCCTTCGGCGATATGAAAAGCGCGTCTGGCGTATCGACTATTATCATGGAGTCGAGGTCAACGCCGCAAATCAGCCTGTCACTGCCGATTATCAGATTATCCCCGCCTCCGCTGAGAAAGATGTCGCCTGTGGAGGCGTTATTTTTTTTATCCTTCGGGGAATTTTCGTACACGGAGTCCCACGAGCCGACATCCGACCAACCGGCGTCTAGTGGGACGCAGGCGATGTTTCTGGCCTTCTCCATGACGGCGTAGTCGATGGACTGCTTTGGGGCGGACAGAAAATGTGAGCCGATATGCTCTCGCTCGGCCCCAAAAATTGACGCCCCTTCGGGAAAGTGCGTTTCAAAAGCGGAGATCATGTCGGAGAGACGGAAGCAGAATATGCCTCCGTTCCAATAATAATCGCCGGATTCTACGTAGTTTTTTGCCGTCGCGAGGTCGGGCTTTTCTACGAACTCTTCGGCAACGAGCCAGGGGGTTGTATTGTGCGATGTCTTTATGTAGCCAAATCCCGTATCTGCCTTCGTCGGTTTTATTCCAAACGTCACCAGGTTTCCATCATTCGCGGCGCCGATAGCAACTCGAACAGCTTGTCTAAAATTTTCTTCATCCATTATCATGTGATCACTGGGGCAGACGAGGACTGTGTCGTCTGGCGACGCTCCGGACAAAAGCAACTGGGCCATTCCTAAAGCTATAGCCGGGGCAGTGTTTCTGCCCTCCGATTCCTCGATTATAAAGTCGCCCCTCATCCCTATCGAAAGGAGCTGGTGTGAAACGAGCGCCTTCCATTTTCCAGACGAGACGACTCGTAACCGCTCACTGTCCGTTACGGCTATAAGGCGCAACGCAGTCCGCTGTAACAGCGTTTTTTCGTCGCCGCACAAAGCCAGGAACTGTTTCGGCATCTCTTCTCTCGAAAGCGGCCACAGGCGCGTCCCGCTGCCGCCGGCAAGGATCAGCGCGTAAGGTTTTTGGGATAAGTCTTTTTCCATAATCCTCAATCTCCACTCTCCGGCGCAAATCGTTCAGCTTTTAATATCCACTATAACCTTATTTGTATGATAAATCGGAATCATGCTCTCCCTATAATAAATATTCCAATCAAAATAAAGCAATATCCCGCAATTTGCGCTATTGAGATTGCCTCGCGAAAAAGCAACTTTGACATCGCTCCAACTATCATAATACTACAACTGACCAATATAGGATAGGCAATGCTCAGATTCAATCTTCGCAATACAAAGATGTAGCAGACGAGAGATAGAAAATAACATGTGACGCCTGCGACAAGGGCTGGATTCAGTATCAAGCCGTTAAGAACGCTGAAAAACGAGAATTCAAGCTTTTCCTCAGACCTCATGCCCATTTTCATAAGGAGATTGCCGGATGCGTTAAAAAGAATATTTCCCAGAAACAAAAAGAATATCTTCATCTCCGCGTGTGCTTGGCCCGAAACCAGGTGTTTTTTATGCAGTAAATGTACCAATGTAAGTATCTCGGCATCCATCTCCACATTTTAAAATTGGATTTACCGACGGTCCTGTCGTTCCACGTAGTTGGCAATTCGACAATTTTAAAACCATGCACGAAGGTCTTTACCGCAAGTTCCATTCCTATTTCGAACCCCCCTTCGCTTTCTATCTCAAATCTGTCGATAATCGTTCTCTTGTATAATTTGAAGCTGTTGGTAACGTCATGGGTTGGTATATTAGTCAAATAACGGAGGGAAACTCCAGCTAGCCGAGACAGAATTTTTTTGAGAAACGGGCCGCCAGTTTGTTGACCACCTCGCATGTACCTCGATCCACAGACTAGATCGTTCCCTTGTTGCGCTAATTCATACATTTTATCCACACATTCCATACTGTCGGACAAGTCCGCCATCGTAACGAGCGCGTATTCCGCCTGGCTTAGCTTCAAGCCCGTTTTTATAGCTGTAAGTACGCCTCTTCCAAAGCGGTTTTTCACCAGCGTTATCGAAAAGCTGTATTTATGTTTTATTGAGGAGATTACCTCCAGTGTGTCGTCCTCGTCAAAGTCATACACAATGACAATTCTTTTCCTGGCTCTCACCTTCTCCTCTATTTCGTTCAGCAGCTTTTCTATGTTCCCACCCTCGTTATAGACGGGAACCACGATATCGAGCATCAGAACGATTGTAACGCTTGCCGAGTGATATTTAGAAATATCATATATTGCCTAGCTTTATCTGTTCCGATATCCAAGGTATAACTTCGTCTAGCGTATCGCTCAGACTGGTCGTCGCCTCGAATCCCAGAATGTTCTTGGCCTTATCGACCGAAGGGACTCTTTTTTGCACGTCATACTCGAACGGTTTATCACAGACGTACTCGAAAGCCCTGCCCGTGTTTATCTTTTTCCAAATCATCTCAGCCAGATCCAGAACGCAGGTAGAGACTGGCGTGGAAAGGTTGAAATCATCATTTAGAGCCTTGTCGTTTTCTATGCACATCCTTATACCCTTTGCCAGATCTCCGCCGTATGTATAATGCCTTATCTGACTCCCATCGCCGAGAATATGAAGCGGAGACTGTCCTTTCAGCACCTTCTGGACAAGATCCGGCACGACATGACTCATCGCCAGCTTGATGTTTCCTGACATGATCTCTTTTTCGTCTTTCGATCGACGCTCTCCAATTCCAACACAATTGAATGGGCGAATTATTGTATACGGCAAGCCGTACTGTTCGTAGGCCCCTTTTGCAAAATACTCGCACGCAAGCTTCTGAAAACCGTAAGTCGATAAAGGAGGAGGGGATTTCAGCTGCTCACCCTCCTGAGTGGGAAATTTATCGGTGCTCTCGAATACCATTGACGACGATAGTACGCTTATTTTCTGCAGATGCCTTTCCCTGTATGCCCATATCGCGGCGTCGAATGTCGACGCCGCGATCCTCTCATTCTCAGCAAGAAGATCGTACGCGTACTCATGAAAATAAGTGATACCGCCTATCATGGCGGCAATTGCAACGATCTGGTCGCAATCCGCCACAAGTTCTTTCATTAGTGCCGCATCCTTAACGTCTCCCTTTACGAACTTGTAGTTCGGATTGCTGTCGTAGCTTTTTTCTACAAATCCATACTTGCTGAAATTGTCTATGCCAACTACTTTATGGCCATTGTTGAGAAGTTCTTCCACCAGATATCCAGCGATAAACCCCGCCGACCCGGTTATCATTATCTTCATAAGTTAAATAACACCCCCATTACCGGTCACGTTCCATACATCCGCAACGACCTTGCCCTTAACATCAATGTTGGAATATTCCAGATGAGGCGTCGCGATCACTATTATATCGCTTCTTCCGATAACCTCCTCCAGCGTTAATAGTCTGTCATCCTTTACATAAGGATCAGTACATAAAACTTGAGACGCTTCAAGCTCCAGGATTTTTTTAAGTTTGTAAGACAGCGACTCCCTTATGTCATCAGAACCTGACTTAAACGCCATCCCCAAGATCCCGACAGTTTTACTGGACAGATCGTATTTTTGCTTAAGTCTCTTCACCATATAGTTGGGTAACCCTTCGTTTATGAGCATAGCTGAATGACCAAGATAAAAATCTCCGTCGTTGAACGCTCCAAGCTGCATGGAGTCTTTAAAAAGGCACGGACCGGCGGCAAGACCTGGGCGGGGCAAATCTTGCGCGCGTTCGTAGTTGTGGGTCATCGCGCGATAAATATTGTAAAAGTCGAGACCATAGTTATTCGCTATCATGTAGAATTGATTCGCTGCGGCAAATTTTATGTATCTCCACACATTAGTGAACAATTTAGCGAGTTCAGCCTCCATCGGCTCAACGACAACAATATCATTGTTGAGACACGAAAAAAGTTCTTTCGACATGGATAAACCTTCCTCGGAGAACGACGATATGATTTGTGGCAACGACTTCAGTTCAGTCATTGCCTTTCCTTCCAGAATCCTTTCGGGGCAAAAAGCCACGTGCATTTTTTTCCCCTTTTGGAAAAGCCAATCGCGAACTTTACTCGTTATCCCAGGAAAAACGGTACTCCTCAAAATCAAGAGCTGTCCGTCGCGAAAATAGTCGACATACTGTCCTATTATGTTTTTCATGAGACCAAACTTCGGATTCAGGTGTTCATCCACCGGAGTTCCTACGATACAGATTATTATTTTGGAATCAGCTATGCAGCCTGCGTCCAATGAGACTTGAAGTAAGCCCTCTTCAAGAACCTTTTTGAGCAAGGGCTCTGCCCCCTCCTCGGAAAAAGGCAACTCACCTCTTTTGACAGCTTCGGCAGCAACCTCATCGATATCCTGCACACAAACTTTCTTGCCCTTGTCCGCAAGGGCTATTGCGAGTGGCAACCCCACATGACCGCACCCACCGATTATACAGACGTCGTACATAACAGAACATCGCCTCTTTCATTTTTATGTCTTTAGTCTCTCTAATCACAACCTTAATTAATGATAGAAATTTAAGGTTTTTGATGTTCTATTGCGAATTTTATTCATAGATCTGATCATATATAGCAATCTTGATCGCAAAACGCAAACAGATCAAGAATATAGCACAAAAATTTTGAAAAGACCTATTTTTATATTGGTATCATTTGCCCAAGTAATTAAATGATAACTCATAAAATTTTACAACGTAGTTTTTTTCATAAAATTGAGGTGCGCCAGTCACCCCAATACCCCAAACATCGCCTTCTGAATATCCTTTGAAAATCTCAGCTAGTTGTGCTGTATTACCAACGTACTTTGAGACGAAAAGACCATTTCGGGCAACATCCCTTACGAAGCGATTTGCAATCACAGATCCATTATTCAATTTGAACAAAAACTGTGTACCATTATCTCTATGCGCTGTCTTGAAGAAAAAATTCACCAATCTCCCGGTCAAACACATATTCCAATCTATCTCAGCAAAGATATAACTACTTTGCGATTTTGGAATAGGAATTATTTCACCAACTTGGGCTGATCTTTCCTCTATCAATTTCAATGGGGCATTGCTAACTGCCATTTTTTTTGATCTTTTTAGGATAATATACGGTGGCAATGCATTTTTTATTTCATTATCCAAAATTTCGTAATTTAAAAGAAGACTCGTGAAAGTTTGTGGTTCGTCAAAAATGGGATATCTGCCGTCAATTGATTCCAGGAAAAATACTACGCTTTCGGGGCTGTTTTTTGAACTAAAGAACTCCGCGTTCATTTTATCCAATTGAGACTTGTAAGCGCTATAGCTCTGGATTATGGGCCTTGGCGTCCAATATAGATCATTAATATATAGCAATGAAATGGAGTGTGGAATAATATCCACTCCATTTGAAGACCGAAGGACCTGCAGATCTTGCGGAGAAATATTAGGTGATGCGTCTAGAAGCAGCGATCTTGTTTGGTTGTAAGAAGTGAGATCCGTATCTTTATTCATCGACAATATCTCAGTATACTCTTTAGTTGGTCTATAAAATGTATGTGGTAAGATATCATAGTGATGTAAAATGAGTACAATCAAC
This sequence comes from Prevotella sp., assembly GCA_031273295.1. Taxonomy (GTDB): domain Bacteria; phylum Bacteroidota; class Bacteroidia; order Bacteroidales; family Dysgonomonadaceae; genus Dysgonomonas. The sequence goes on along the minus strand of JAISSD010000311.1, from coordinate 511 downwards.
CCACATGCTAAAAGAAATTTTAAGTTTAATTTGAATAAATTTGCAGAGGTACTTGCACAAGCACAAGATTTTAATTCTCTGCCCGTTTCGTCAACACCATAAAAAAAAGCATAAAGGAAATAAATAATAGCTGCAGGAAATGCAAAATATACAAAATGAGAAATATGATAAAAATCAGACCTGACGAAGGATTCTTTGAAACTAAGAAAAAAAATTCCTGATGGCAACAATAATTCAAACAAAAATAGCGTTTTCCTGTGTAATATTCCATATGCAAACAAGGAAAAATAAATTATAAGACAAAGCAAAGACAATAACAACACAAATTCCCCTCTGTGAAAAACATCCACCGGAAGTTGCATAGCCTCTGTGTAACCTGAAGATAGGAAGATTGAAGTGGCCGAAAAGTTTCGACACGCCCAACCGATTTCTTAGTAAACCTTGACATGTATCATCTTACCACATTCCACCACGAACGGTTATGCAGCAGAGGTGAACGGATCACCCCAGA
>JAISSD010000279.1 GCA_031273295.1 Prevotella sp. | reverse complement strand
TTGACATATGGAACTTGCATGATTTTTATTATCCCGGACTTTGGCGATTTGACAAAAATCATGCTTCGTTTCATGGAGTATGTGATATATTTTTTTGCGCATTAATTGTTATTGTTTGGACGCCCTGCGATATAGATTTCTCCACCCAGCAAATGTATTGAATCCGGCTGACTGAATTGTTGCGTATTTCCACCTTTTTATATTCAATTATCGGAATTCGATACGGATACCGAACAAAGAGGCCGCTTTTTTATATATATCACGACGGTTTTGTAAAAGGCGCATGCAGGGGTGTAAAAAAGACTTTCAAAACTTCGTTCAAAAAATATCACCGCAGGCAGTTTTTAACGCAAAGGATGCAAAGTAAATGCTTTACGCCCTTTGTGATACCTTTGCGCCCTTTGCGTTACACCCTGTGTCCTTTGCGTTACACCTTGCGCCCTTTGTGTTAAAACAACAACTGTTTGAAAAACGACAATTTGAATTGAATTGAATTGAATTGAAAATCGGCAGAGCCAAAATCGACGTAGCCAAAATCGGCAGAGCCAAATGCACTCCGTGCGCAGGGAGGAAGCAAATCTGCGATGCTGGATAAAGACCTATAAACTACATGTTTACTCCCTTAGCCCGACGTCCATTCCCTGCGACCTTTTAAATAATGGAGATTGTCTCCGTAACGCCCAAAACACTTGCAAATTATTTGTATATTGCTTATACGCAGACAATTACAAAACAAGAACATTTAAAGTGTCGAAGTCAGGCCTACAAGACGACGCTTAAAAATAAAATTGTGCATCCCATAATATGAAATGCACAATTTCTCCGAAATTAATTTATCCTTTACACTACTTGATATTTTGTACGAAATATCCTCTTTGCAATACTTTATCTCTATCCAGGACAGAATAGATAGCCCATATTCGGGTACCGTCATTCTTGACTACCTTGAAATAAGAAAGATCGACAGGATCACTACCGCAACTGTTACCGTAAGGCACATTGTAATAATAGATCTTACCGCCGTTCTGTTCTCCTACAGACTTGTCTCCCGGATAGTATATCTTCAGAATATAATAACTGTAATATTCATAGCCGGATACATTCATTCCATTTTCAACCGTATTTATATATGTATAATAGTTTTGGCTGACTGTTGTTATAAATACGAAATAGGGCGAAGCAGTAATATTCATTATTTCGGCAATTTCATCTTCGGTATAAGGATCGGTAACAGCATTTGCTTTTACTTTGACAACTGTTGTCCGGTCACAGACGTCGGTTATGGTAATATTGGCTTCGCCTCCTGCACTGCCTCTAATCGTGGACACAGTTATCATGTCTTCCAATACGGATACTTGAATGCTGCTGTTGTCAGAAACCGCCGTATAACCGCCGTTTCCTTCGAGAACATTTACCGGAACCGATTTTACATTACCCAGAAGAAAATCAAACTCTACAGTACTTTTTTCCAATACTATTTCGTTGTATCGATACACAACAACAGGAAGTACTTTCAGCCGGGTTTCCCTGTCGGAAATGATAACGGAAGTTTTTCCGGCGCCCACGCCCTGAATCTTTAGACTGTCGCCGGATAAATTTACAATTGCAACATCTTTGTTCAGCGAGAAAGCATTGTATTCACCGTTCCCTTCCGTTATTTTCACACTGGCGGATTCTTCCATGGCAATATCGACCAGTTCCTTGTCAATGGCGATATTCATTTCTTCATCAATTAGGGGCTTATTATTGTCGTCATCGCCACTACAACCAATCAATCCGAAGGATAAAGAAGCAAGCAGCAGTAACAATAAACTGAATTTTGTTTTCATAAACACTAAAGTTTTATATGATTAATACTTTGTCCGAAAAACCCGGCATTTGATTCCCCCCATAAGAAAGGAACCAAACACCAGGTAAAGAGAGATTATGATCACCAGTCTTTTTCGTAGGGTTTGCCATCGTATACCAACTCTTCGTCATAGAGTATTCTTGCCATTCTCTGCATAGACGGTAACTGGGTGTACCTGAAGTTGGAACGGAAAGGATCCATTGCAAATATCATATTACCTCCATATCCGCCATCGCGCAATTGTTTCAGATTGGCTTCAGAGGCCATTCTTCCCTGTGCAAATTCCTGTGAATAGAGCGCCATACCGGATCTTTGAAGGCCCGGATAATTGTCGCCAAGATCACGGCTGCCGCCATAATCATGTATACCCCAATCTACAAATTCTCCGGGCTTCACCGCATCCACACTGGGAAAGCTGCTAGTGCGTCCATAAACATAAGCGCACATCAACTTGTCAGGCATGGCCCTTTTTGTTTCATAACAAAGACGCGCCGCCGCCGCGTTGGATGGCGTCACAAATCCCGGAGGAGGCGGAGTCTGATAGTCTGAATATTCGTCATCCCAGAATATCCCGTCGAGATGATATGCATCACAAACAGCCTTCAATTCTTTTGCAAACTCCCGGGCTGTTTCATCAGCAAGATTGGCGACGCCGGAACGGTCGTGATTACCCAATATGCCAAGTACGATCTTCATCCCCCTGTCTTGAAGCGGTTTCAGATATTTTTCGCGATTATCCAGCAAGTGTTGCACATTCGGATTGTTATAGTTGTAAACCCTTCCGGTTTCATTGTCATAATTGATATTCCCGGAGAACAGAATGACAATATCAATCAAAGGTTTTCCACTGTCTTTCAGGGTAAAGCACAAATTGTTCAATGGATTGGTGTCATTGACCTCCATACAGCTAATGATCTTTATACCGGAAGCTTTATTCGCATCGGGTATCCTGGTCAGGTCTTTTACAAATATCAGATAATTGGTAGCCTCACCCGTTTGTATGCCGCCCGACTGCAATTCCACACTCACGGGGATAACATAGCTTTTAGCCGGATCCAGCAATTCGCTTGAGAGAAAAGATACCGACATCCCGCTTGACTTGCTTTCTCCGGCTGCAAGACTGATTGAACCTCCATTCTCAAATGTTACCAGATTTTCCGGAAAAAGCTCATAGCTTGATTCATTGGCCGTATTATAAGCGTCCAATACGGCTTTATTGTATTTGAATGTCGCATTCACAGCCCGGGATGCGTCTCTGGTAAGTCCCAGGAAGAGTTGGGTTTTGCCGGCATCCCTGAATTCTACCGTAGAAACAGACCTTTTGCCTTCAACATTGATCACGTAACCAAACACGTCGCTACCTGTTTCGTAATAACTTTCGTCTATGCCACCAACCTTGATATCATCATCGCATGCTGTAAAAGATCCTCCTGCAAGAATAAATATAACAGCAAACAGACTTGTTTTAAAAAAATTATAATATTTCATGGGTAATTAATTTGTTTTTTTATGGTCGCATGGAACCCGCTACAATTTGGCTCCGCCGAACCTTGTTTCATGCTTTTTGGCGCAACTTTTGCATGCGGGTTTCACGGGTTCTCTTTTTTTAGTTAAAATATAACCTTAATCTTTGGGCGGCAATGAAACAGGAGTCCATTTAATATCTTTTTTAGAAGTTAAATGATTTCCGTTCACAGTATGATCTTTTACCGTATTGCCGCTGCCATCGTCACATTTCCAATATGCCACAAGCCCTTCGGAAGCAGGATCCACTTCGTAAGGATTACCGGCGATTTCTTCCTGAGTACGCACAATATTCCAGATACGGCATTCCGATACCTCTCCTGCCAGAAAGCGGCTGTCTTCATAGGAGCGTCCGATATAGAATCCATTGCTACCGTTTATCCCCAAATTGATTCGGCCCAAAGATTTGGCGCTTTCCGATTGAACTTTCCCGTTTACATATACTTTCATGGCCCCGTTATTAGATGAATCATAAGTAAGAGCTATATGTATCCATTCGTTTACAGGAAGTCCCTTGTTTGAATCCGCGTCAGGAAAGTTGCCGTTACTTGTAGCTATTTGTATTTGATTGGACGGGAAGCCGGCGTCCCCGATACGGATAAGGAATCGGCCCTCTATACCCATTACCGTACTGATAGGCCTGTCGAAATTCCTGCATCTGATCAAAGCTTCCATTGTAACCTGCGGCAGGTCATTCACTACGCCCGGATTCGTCCACTGGTTGATATGCAGATAGTTGTCTTCCATATCGGCAACAACATTGATCAGGGCGGCCCCTCTAAATACGTAATAATGGGTGCGGGCGCTCTCCAAAATATCGATATTGGCATTTGCTATTGTCACAGGGAGAACATACACCGAGTCGCGATTGAGCTTGTTGACGCCTTTAAAATAAACAGTAGTTTCCGTAGAACGCACGCTGCCGGCGGTAATTGTGACCTCCGGCCGAGGCAATTCATAGAATTCTGCACGAAGAACAGCTGCATTGTCATAATACGCTTCATTATAAGTACCGGTCAAAGAAGGATCGGCCTTGTAAGTTAAAGTTACATCCTGATCTTCAGGTTTGGCTATGGCTACCTGAAGCGTCCGCTCTTCGTTGACAATATTCGCTTTAATAAGCAAAGTACTTACTTTGGAAGCCGAATCCATGTATGCCTTGTTCTCGAAAGAATCTTCATCCCGGCAACTATCAAACAGGATCAGCGAAAACAAAGCCGGTAATAAATATAAATTATAACGTTTCATGTTACTTGGATTTTATTGAAGGGTTCAAAGTATCTATTGCCTTTTTAGTATGGTCATATACACGCCTGGTATTGTGATAGTCATTGTTGACATTGTAAATACCCAGGCCCGCGATCGTAAAACCGGGATATGTCGCCGACGCCCATATAGCCGATGAAGTTATGGCGCGGGTTCCGTTTGCCCAATAGCCGGTTTTGTTATCGGTTTGATCCAAAGACGCCGTTTCGACCGTTACAACAAAACGATCGGAAGGAACGCCGTCCACGCTTGCCATCGTTATATTATAAGTCAACATGGAACCGGTCTTTACATCTGCCGTAGGAATTATTATATGTTTACATGAATTTAATATTGTTTTATCTACTAAATTCTGCGGTTTCCCTTCAAATACGACAGACTTGTTTTTGTGCGTATTCATCCAGCCTGTAACGATACCGATATATGCTGTTTCGTTGGATATATACTCCTTTTTTTCCTGTTCGGTCATGTGCAAAGAACTTTTGCCGTTATATCCTATGGAAATCCCGTCATAATTGTATTTGTCAACCAGTTTAAGCGTATATTGCAATGTATCTACAAGATAAGATATAAAATCTTTTGGGACGGGCGTTCCTTCTCCACTTTCCTGCGATTCTGCAACCATATTATCATAATTCAATTTTATTGCATCGTAGCCGAGAGAGAAGATCACCTTTATTCCTTTATCTCGACGAATTGCATCTATCTCGTTTAATTCGCGTTCGGTCAGATCGTCAGGATACATCAAAACTGCAACGTCTATACTGTCGGGTATATTGTCGATATGCTGAGCCTTGCTGAAAGGCTGCTTTTCACTGTTGTCGAACCATGTATATACAACTTTGTGATGGGAATTCCTGTAATTCCTCAAGCCTTCCAGATACCTGGCATACAGTTCGGGATTCTGTTCCCTTATGTTTGGGTCCACTACCGTCAACGGTTCCGTTTCGGTCCAGTCGCCGCAAGAAGTTAACAGGAGGCTTCCCGCCATGAACGACAACAGGAATACGAGTATTTTATTCATATTTTTATTTTCCATAATCAGGTCGTAATTAAATTAGTCTTTCTTTGCCCACCAAATATCTGTAGCCATATTATCCGCACCTTTCAGATAATTTGCTACGGCATACTCCACATTGGTCAGGTTACCGGTATATTCGCTCTGGGGATAAGGCAGCCGCCTTGCCATCCGGGCCGTGTTTACTACACTGCTGTTATTTACAACCACCGGCATCAGTTTCGGGTATCCGGTACGACGAAACTCGGACCAGGCTTCTATGCCGTCCGGGAATATTGCAATCCATTTTTGAGTAATGATGCGCTCCAGATTCGGCCCGGTAATGGAAGAGCTTCTATCGTCCCATGCAATTTTAACAGTAGAGGTTGTTCCCGAATAGCTGAATCTGCCCAGAGGATCCGTATACCTGACCGGGACGCTGGTACTGTCCGAAATATACGTTGCCGCGCCGGATACGCCCCATTGACCGAAAGAGAGCGTAATACCCGACTCGTACAAGTCTTTTGCCGAGCCTCCCATATTCCATCCGCGTAAAGCTCCTTCGGCTCTCAGGAATGCAACTTCCGCCGCACACATTATCCGCATACTTGATTCAGCGCGCATGCCGGCGCTCATATTCGAATATTGCTGACCAATCGATTGAGGGCTGGGGATTGTAACGCCTGAACGGAATCCGATATATCCATTTGTAATGGAAGCATCGGTAAAGAGCGACGGATCAAAATATTGCTGCCTGCGAGGGTCGTTGTAGCCATTCATATATGATGTGATATCAGCGCCGATACGGGTATCTCCTCCATTCCAGTCTATCATTCCGACCTGATAAGGGTTGGTCTGACCCGGTATCAGTACAAGAACGGCATTGTCCGAATTTGACGACATGGGGCCGACCGGATTCGAGATAACCTCTTCTGCCGCAGTTTTGGCAGAGGCAGGACTGACGTTGGCCATTCTGATTGCTAAACGGAGTTTGACGGAATTGGCCAGCTTGATCCAGTTCAATGTTTTCCCTGCATAAAAACGATCCGCCTTGGACGAAAAATCAGACGTTTGGTTTGCCGTTAGCGCCTCGATGGCGGCATTGAGATCGGAAATCATTGTATTATACACTGTTTCCTGGGAGTCATACGGCGCGTTTAATGCGCCTGTCGCTCCCAGTTTGGAATAGGGTATCGGGCCGTAAACATCCGTAACCCTTGCCATAGCCATTACTTTCAGAATTTTGGCCACCGAAAGATATACGGGATCCTCTGTCATGGTGAGAATCGTATTGTAAGATGTTACCGCATTCTTCAAAGCGTTGTCGAAGGTTGGAGTTATCCATGCATTTTCAGGAGTATACGTAGAAAAATTCCTGTTGTTGAATCCGGGACTCACATCTGCAAAATAGCCGCCATACGGGCCGCCGAGCAACTGTTCGGTAAACTGGTTGGCATGCGCTACACTTGGAATAACCCAGTTTTGCATATTGACCATGTGCTGTCTCAGGAAATATGCATCCCTCTCCCCTTCCCCGTCGTTTACGCCGGTTTTATTGTAAGCATCATAAGCATCGGTGCATTGCGTAAAGAGCATGGCTGTGAATGCTAACAATATGATTGATACATGTTTATATATTTTCATCGTTGTTCTGTTTTTGGATTGATCAAAATCTTACTTTTACATTGAATCCCATACTCCTTGTGCTTGGCATCATGAAGTAATCGACGCCCTGATAATTGTTGCCGGTTGTAGCAACCGCTTCCGGATCAAAAGGAGCCTTGTTGTAAAGCATTAACAAGTTACGCCCCACCAGCGAAACGGTAACATCTCCTATTCCCCATAGTTTCGATTTAGGGAAAGTATGACCGAGAGATACTTCCTGTAAACGTACATTTGTCGCGCTATAAGTATAATATTGCGCTACATTGGAGCTTGTCCCGATTTTTGAATACCAGGTCTGGGCGTCGATAAGATTGTTTCCATTTATCATAACCCCGCCCTTGTCACGCGCAGTCTCCGAGGTTTCGGATACGCCCTGGCTATCCAGGATGGCTTGAGTTGCAGAATATACAACGCCTCCCAAACGGGCGGACAGCATAAATCCCAGATTGAAGTTTTTCCACGAGAGATCGTTTCTCCACGACATGTTTGCTTTAGGCAATACGCTTCCCAGTTTGACAGGATTATCGGCTACGCTGATCTTGGAAATATTTCCGGCGGCGTCTACATAAATATACCCGTTCGAATCCCTTTGCAGGTCAGACAGGGAATAAAGGTCACCCAGCGTCCCTCCTTCCTTGAGTATAAACCTGGTGTCGCCAAAGGCCAGCAACGTCAAGGTTTCTACCGGATACAGTTCTCCTGACGCCGGATTTACCCAATTATTGGCCAGCCTGTTAATTCTGTTGCTGTTTGCGCTAAGCGTATAGTTTGTCGACCATCTGAAATCATTCCAGGCATTCCCGTATCCCAATGATAATTCAATCCCCTTGTTGGTCACACTGCCCGATTGAACATAATAAGCGACGTATCCCGATGAAGAGGATAAATTGGCGTTGAAAACCTGGTTATATGTTTTGGCATGGTAAAGACCTATGTCGAACTTGAAGTTTTTCAAAACCCGGGCAGTTATACCGAGTTCCCACGAATCGGTTTTTTGAGGATCAAGGAATGCAATGGGAAAATGGTCGTAGTTGGGATTATAGCCCAAAATACCTTCATCCCATGAATGATATTTTTGAGCCAGGCGACGTTCGAAAGGCAATCCCACAGAGGCGAAAGACGCCCTTAGCTTCAAATAGTCGATTTGTTTGGGCGCCGGCAATATTTCCGACAGGATAAAGGAAGCGCCCACCGACGGATAGAAGAACCCGCTTTTTGAGGATTGATCTCCGGCCAGCTGGGACGGCCAGTCGAAGCGGCCTGTCAAGGTCAAATAATAAGCTCCCTTGTATCCTGTCTCTACGCTTGCAAATACCGACTGGGTCTGGTCTTGATACTTGTCCTGATAAGGCTTCAATTTAGTCCTGTCAATTTGCATTACATTGAATACGTTCGGCACGGCGCCTTCGTATGTGCCATCCATCAAAGGCCCCCTTACTTGCTGGTAATCCTGCATTATATCGGAAACGGACGCCCCTGCGTTAGCCGTAAGCGCGATATCTTCCGCAAAAGTTTTATTTATATTCGCCAGTACGTCCGCGTATGTTTGCCTGTCCCTTATTGACCGTTGTCCGTAGTAACCGGTAGAGGATCCTTCCGTCAATGTTGTGTTTGTCGATGCATACAGTCTCTCGGTATATTTGGTTTCCGAGAAATCGGTACGGACGCGTCCGGAAAGATTAAGCCAGTCCAATACATTATAACTCAAACCGGCATTCATCATATAGCGGTCTTTTGTATTGCTGCGAAGATTCCGGTAGTTGATCCAGTAAGGGTTTTGCCCGGTGTATGTTGTAAGGCCATACTTCCAGCGTTGCGTATTGATCCTGCGGGAAGTATTCCATTCTTCATACATTCTCACGTCGTTCCAGTCTCCGCCTCTGGGAAACAAATAAACCGGAACCAGCGGATTTTGATATTCCCCCTGATTCGTCATGTTATTGTCTTTCTGCTTGATATAACTCGCGCCTAAATCAAGTTTCATCTTGTCGTTCAGAAGAGACGTCGTGTTCCGTATCGAAAAGTTTAAACGGTCATAGGTGTTGTTATGTATAATTCCTTCCGAATTGACGGCCCCTACCGAAGCATAAGTCTGATTGCGTTCATTACCGGTAGACAGGGTTAAAGACTCGGTCGTAACCACGCCTGTTCCGAAATAATCGTTTCGGGGATCGTATCCGTAAGAATTGCTTGCATTCAATTTTGACCCCCAGCTCAAGTCGGTATCCGTAGTGTTGACTCCGAGAGAGCCTGTTCCGTATGAATTTTGGAACTTGGGCAGTACAAACGGACTTAGAAACTCTGTATTCTGTGTAAACGCAAGGCTTGTTTTACCCGCCTTGCCTGTTTTTGTTGTTACCAGAATAACGCCGTTTGCGGCATTACTGCCATACAAGGCTGACGCCGCAGCTCCATTAAGCACCGTTAAAGACTCGATATCTTCAGGGTTTATATCGGCGATGGCTTCAGTCGCCCCCGAAGAACCCTTTTCCATGCTTCCCTTGTCAGCTGTATTAAACATGGGGATACCGTCTATTACATACATCGCATTGTTTGACTGGTCGATGCTTTTTACGCCGCGCATCACTACCTTGCTGGCGCCTCCGACGCCGGAAGAACTGGAATTGATCGTTACCCCTGCAACTTTTCCGGAAAGAGCATTTATGAAGTTGGCGTCTTTTATACGGGTCAGTTCATCCTGACTTACTTCCTGCGCATTGTAGCTTAATGCCTTTTGAGAGCGTTTGATACCTAAAGCCGTTACCACAACAGCGTCTAATTCTTGCGAATCCGGGGTCAGTTTTACATCGTAATTATCCTGATCGGAAACGACTATCGTTGCAGAAATATAACCCATGAACGAAACAACAAGAGTACTTCCACTCACGGCATTCAGTTCGAATTTCCCATCCATACCGGTAATGGCGCCTTCTGTAGAGCCTTTAATACCGACAGTCGCTCCGGCCAATGGCTCCCCGTATTCATCGACAACAATTCCCGTAATTTTCTTCTTGTCCGGCTGCGCATCGGCAAGACGTTTCATTAACATAATATTGTTGCCCTCGATATGATAGGAAATATCGGTTTTATTGAAAACGGCAGCTAAAACATTGTTGACGGATTTAGCCTTCAAACTCAAAGAAGTCTTCCGGTCAAGATTGACTTCATTCGGATTATAAACAAATAAATAATTGGTTTGTTTTTCAATTTGGCTCATCACATCTTTCAAATTAATATTCCGGGCATTTATATTAATCCTGGCAAGTTGTGAATAAGTTTTCTGTGAGAATAAGCCGCTAATTGCTATAAACAAGATAAAAGAAATGATCTTTGTTTGTTGTATACTCTTTAGCGAAAGCTTAAACAGTATTCGGTTTTTCTCGATTGATTTTATTTTCATACATTTGTAATGTAAATGAAGTTAATACTAAGTGATTCTTAAAATCTTGTCATGTATTGACTTTCCACCGGAAAGTGTTCGCACCACTTTCCGGTTTTTTCATGATATTTTATGTCATAGGCAATTAAATTTTTGGTTGATGGATTATTTATTAATAAATGATTATATTGTTCATGTCATCCCTGGTATATTCAAAATTATGGCGAAGTTGCAGCACTTTCAGAACGTGTTCAATACCGTCTTTAATCCAGAATTTACCCGTATAGTAATGCGTCAGCAGGTCTTCGTTCTTCACGTCTATATTTACGTCATAATACAATTCAAGTTTCTTGATAATACTCATGACAGTCTGACTGTCAAAATACAAAATGCCTTTTTTCCAAAGAAATTGATCCTGGCTTGTTATATCGGCCAGTACCAGGTTGTCATTTTCCGCATACACTCTGCTGTTTGGCGATAACATGACGCTTTTGTTTGTAGAATTGGAAACTACTTCTACCGCCCCGTTTATCAAGGCCGTTTCGAAATGATCGCTGTTATTGTATGCATTGACATTAAATTCAGTGCCATGCACCTTTATCCGGTATGTTTCGGTCTGTACAATAAATTTTTTTGTTTCATCATGAGTTACATCAAAATAGGCTTCGCCGTTTAGTTCGACAAGACGGTCGGTTCCGGCAAATCGATTAGGGAAAGTCAGACTGGATTTAGAATTTAACCATACTTTGCTTCCATCCGACAATACAATTTCCGCTCTCTGTCCTTCGGGCGCATATACGGTTTGGAATGCGGTATTGGAATTTGAAAGATGCAATTTTGGAGATAAAAACAAATGGTAACAACCCAGTGCAAGTAAAAAAACAGCGGCGATTTTAAGAAATTCCCGTACTGCCTTTATCTTTTTCTTTTTCTTATTATTCTTGTTTTCATTGAAATGTTCTTCATCCTTCACCTTGGGGAAAGTATTTTTATTGCTCCACAGGGCCGCATCATGGATGTTCCTTAAAAGCAAAAATTCCTGCATGTGTTTCTCGTCGGCGTCCAGCCACCTGGCTACCTCTTCTTTCTCTTGCCGGCTGGAATTGCCTTCGATATATCGTTGAAGAATGTCGTGATCCATATTTCATAAATTATCAAAGGGATTAATTTCCCTTGAGTATTATAAAAACGATTCACATTGTCGACTTACCAGTCCAATTTTGTTAAAATACATTAAATTAGAAGGAAATAAAAAAAAGGAAAATAATCTTTTAGATTTTTACGTAGAGATAATAGAGCTTTAGATATATGATAATCAACCCCTTTGACGGTTATATTGAAATGAGCCGCAATTTCTTTTTTAGACATGTTTTTAAAACGGGACATTTTAAAGATCAATCTTGTCTGCTCCGGCAGATTCGATATGGTTGTTTGAAGAATGTTTTGTATATCATTGGCAAATATTCTGTCCGGATTACTTGCTTCTAACGTGGATATACGAATTTCAAGTTCCCGTTTTGTACAGGTTGATATCGATATCAATGCATCATTTTTTATTTTTTCGTGTTTTAAATAGTCCAAGGCCCTGTTTTTTAAGATAACATATAATAATTTCAAGGGATTCTCTATTTCTTCAATCCCGGATAATTCCCATAATTTTATCAGAGCCTCCGCTGCAATATCCTCTGCGGCTAAATCATTGTGAACATATGACTTGGCAAACAAAAAGCATCTATCGTAATAGTGAATATAGAACTTTTTGAAATTAGAAGAGTTTAAACTATCCATTTATTTATTTTTTGACAAGTTGATTTATTTTTTTTCGGTTAGAATTTTGTATTAAGATCTTGAATATGGTATTAAGAGCAAAGATAGTAAAATTATAGATAAATTATATAATCATTGGGCATTTGATGCAAGGGTGTGTTTGACTAGGTCGATTTTGGTTCCGCCGATTTTGACTACGTCGATTTTGACTACGTCGATTTTCAATTCAATTCAATTCAATTCAATTCAATTCAAACAGTTCCGGTATAAAGGATAAGCGAAGGGACGGGAGCAGCCAGGTTGGGATTGTGCAGTTGGCCGGCAGACTCTTCTTTTCAGTTGGAATGACCTGCGCCGGTTTGAGCAGATGTTTCAGCTTCCTCAATTTCCTCAAATTCTTTAAATTCCTTAATTGCCTCGCCGTCAAACCTGAAGGGACGGGAGCAGCCAGGTTGGGATTGTGCGGTTGGCCGGCAGACTCTTCTTTTCAGTTGGAATGACCTGCGCCGGTTTGAGCAGATGTGTCAGCTTCCTTAATTTCCTCAAATTCCTTAAAATCTTTAATTTCCTTAAATTGCCTCGCCGTCAAACCTGAAGGGACGGGAGCAGCCAGGTTGGGATTGTGCAGTTGGCTGGCAGACTCTTCTTTTCAGTTGGAATGACCTGCGCCGGTTTGAGCAGATGTTTCAGCTTCCTTAATTTCCTCAAATTCCTTAAAATCCTTAATTTCCTTAAATTGCCTCGCCGTCAAACCTGAAGGGACGGAGAAGATCAGCCAGGCATATAAATATTGTTTTGAAACGGACATGCAAAAGTTGTGTTTTAACGCAAAGGGCGCAAAGAATGCGAAGCATCTTCTTTGCGCCCTTTGCGGTTAAAAAATTTCTTTGGGGTTTGAACGACCAATCAAAATCCGAAAAGACGAAAAAAAGTCCGAACCCTGATTTACATGATTCAAGGATTAAAAGACTTACGGACATAATCCTAAATCCTTTAATCCTTTTAATCGTGTTCAGACAGATTCGCCTGTCGAGGTATTATTCCTTCCCTTTTTAATAGGGAAAGAATAAATCAAATGAATCGAATGCGCGCCTGCAGCGCTACTATTCTCTGACGCACTTGAGGCTATAGCCGTAGGTCCGAGTGTTGTTAGCGAACGGGGACACGAAGCCACTGCCGAAGTACAAGCGGTACGCGTCCGGCCCGTTGGTGGCTGACGACGACCAATAGTAGCCGCCGGAGCCGACGTAGCTCAGGTTACCGTCGTAGTAGGCACGGTACCCGGACGCGGGGAAGGTTACTTCGCCGTTACGAGAAATAACTTGGGCAGTAACGTAATAAGTCATGACATACTTACCGTTGACATCATCGGCAGGGACGGATGCAGCGTTAGTCATACCGTCTCTATCATAATCACTGTCGCTTTCGCCGAACTCCGCAGACTTGGGAAGTCTCCAAGAACCGGATACGCCATTTCCAGAAAGGAATCTGCATATATCTCCCTTGTAAGCTCTAAAACCTGTGACATCGTCAACGGAACAAGCCTTCAAGTCATCGTTCGTACGGACATAAGAACCAAAATCGGTTTCAACACGAGGAATTGAACCCCAAGTGACGGTATTGCTTACAGCATCATAATAAGCAGGAGCCTTGGTTTCAACTTCGCTAACTTTAGTCTTGATGTACTTGCCGGATACAAAGTCTGGTATGAACAAATATGTGTCATTACCGAAACTACCGGTAGGGTCAATACCGATCAAACTACCCCACTTGAAGTAAACGCCCTGATAACGTTTTATATCATCGTCTGTCTCGGTCTCGTCGGCGAATACAAGGTTACCGATAGAACCGCCAGCGTCTTCCCCCAAATCCGGCTCGAAGTAGATATTGGACTGCGCCCAAATCGGCAGCTTGTCAGGTACGGCAGCGAGTACGGGATAATCGGGTGTATAACTGCTCCCGTCAGCCCCGATAGTATCGAAGGAGATCGATGCGCCGATAGTGATACCGCCAACACCGCTGTCACCAGAACCGCTGCTACCGAAGACCAGCTTCAATACGTACTGGCGACCGGCCTCGAAAGTGACGCTCTTACCGGGAAGTTTTTTGATGTCGGCGAACTTGACGGAAAAAGGTACCGGTGCGGAACCGTCAAGGGAATAGGAACCCTCCAGAACAAAAGCATCGCCAGACCCCAAATCAGCAGTAGTCTGAGGCAAAACGAACATCCCCTGATCCGCACCGGTGACAAGAGCGAGTGTCGTACTCTCTTCGATGCTTGCAAACTTCTTGACCGAAACACCCGATTCGGGCAAAAGGTAAGGATAGGTGTTGTTCCTGGAACCGGAAGGCTGCCACAGGGTCAGGTAATCGGAGGTTGAAGCGATACTGGCCAGAGCCGTGTAAACCCAACCGTTCTGTTCGGGGCCGGCAGGAGTACTGACGGGAATGCCGTCGCTTTTGGCAAGGCCAGTCGATATGTTGCCTTTCAGGCTCAACGTACCTTCACTGTACAGGTTATTTAACGCCAGTCCGGTGATGGTGACGGGAACCTCAAGGCTGCTGCCCGCAGCAACGAGGACACGTGACAAGGCATGGCGGAACTGAAGGGTAACGGAACCGGTAAAATCGTCACCGGCGTATTCGGAAGCGCCCATGTTTTCGTAAGCCACAAGAAAGTCCTCCTGGGCAGTAGCTGAACCCTGCAGTGCGTTTGGCGGGTCAACCCTGTAACTGATGGTCTGGTCGGCAGTGGTTGCCGAACCGAGCTTGCTAGAAGTAACATGCTTGCTGTTAGCCGGAGAATAAGCGAAGAATTCCACGTCTCCTTCATCTTCGACGGGAAAGTAAGCCTTTGGCGAATAGGCCCAGGCAGTACCCTCGCCACGGTAGACGGTAGTACCCTGCAACAGGAATTTGGAAACGTCCCCCCATGTGTCGCTGTAATGGGCGCTGACAACAAAACTGTGAATGTCGGTAGATCCGGCAGTAGTAGCCTTCAAGGAAGACATACCTCCCTGAGCGCGGAAATCAATAGCGCGAGAACCTGCAGGAACGTTGGAAACATCATCCTGCGAACAACCGGAAAGCAAAAGCAGTCCGGACAAAAACAACCCCGGCAAAAACCGGAAAACGAGATTTCGTCTTTTTGTAATCATAACTCTCTTTTTTAAGTTAATAAATTAATAATTAAACAACAATATATAAGCCGGGATAATTCCCGAACGAATAATTTCCTTTCTTGATGGCAATTGTCGAAAATATGCGGGATGTGACACACGTCCTGCTGTTTTCCGTGCTTTTTATCGGAGACGCGGCGCACCACGTCTCTACAAATCCCCCCGTTTTTAATTCTTCTATTTTCATTTTTCATTGATTTCTTCATTCTTAATCCCGCATTTTTTATTCTTAATTCTTCATTCTTAATTCTTAATTAATTTATTAATTTATTTTGTATACAAGTGACACACTCGCGCCCGTAGGCCCCCAATAGCCTCTCCTACCCGTCTGCTTCTCCGGATAGCAGTCCGTACAACGGCTGCGGTTGTAAGCGCTGTAAGATCCGGTGAAATATCCGGCATTAAGGCTGAACTCCAGATTCAGTTTGGCAGACAGTGGAATGGAATAACCGTAGACCGCACCAACAGACCAGCTCCATGGACTAAGATAGCCGTAAGCATCAAGGCTTTTGGTGAAAAGCCGCAGGTCGTAAACCCCGCCCGTGAAGTACAAACCGACGAAATGACCGAGCAAGGGACTGTCATGCCGGTTGCCCCACCAACGACGTATTTCCAAGCCGGCGTAATTGACCTGGTGACTCCAGTATGCCGGACTTTTACTGTCCCATTTACTAAAGGCAAGATTTACAACAGCAGACCAGTCCCTTGCAAAAGACGTCTCGACAGAGACGTTAGGCAACAGGGCCAGGTCGTAGAGCAGGTTGGTTTTGACGACAAAACGGAAAGGTTTACGAAAGAAAGACGAAAGTATGGAGCGGGACAATGTGTCGGGAACAAGCAAGGCTTCCAGTTCTTTTTCTTTGTCCCGTTCTTTTTCTTTGTCCCTGTCAATATATACAGTGTCGCGCACAAGCACAGGCCTGTCACGGTAAACATAAATAGTATGGCGGTAGATGCTTTCGGGAAGGGGAGGAAGACTGGTGAGAGTGTCTTCCGCCAGTCTTTGAATAGGACTGTCGCTTCCTTTTGGAATGAAACTACCGTCCTTCATCTTCAAACGGACAGATGCGTATTGCAACAAATCCCACATTTGTTTATAGCCGAGACCAAGCTTGCTGCGCAAAAGAACGCCGTAACCCTGCCAGTCAATACCGACAGGCCTGATGTCTACGGGACAGTTTTCAGCTATGCCGCCGTGATGCAATAACAAGTAGGCGTACATGGACTGTGCCCGTTTGAACGCCAGCTCCCGATTGTATCCCTCGCTGCCGGCAGGCGAACAACCGGCGAGTATCTGGACAGTATCGATAGATGAAACGATCTCTTCCGTGCGCAATAGAGAATCCAAAGCCTCGAACATCCTGCGGTTATCGGCATAATCCCTTAGCAAATCCGAACTGCCGAAAGGAAAGTAAAACACCTTGGGAGAATAAGGATCAATGTGACTGATACCGATAGTCTTTATTCCTGTATCATTACCCTTTATTCCCGTACCTGCAACCGGAAAACCCTGTGCCGGCAATAAAACCGGCAACAGGGAGAACAGGAAGAACAGGGTGACAGGCATTGCCGGAAAAAAACGCAAAAAGGCGCCTGCCACCGATTGTCCTGTACCGCCGGCATTACAGTTCCGGAACAGCGAAAAAACGCCCTGGCCAAAGAAACGGGCAAACGTTTTTCGAGGTACTGTCCCGGCTACC
>JAISSD010000270.1 GCA_031273295.1 Prevotella sp. | reverse complement strand
CCGCCGAGGCCGCTTCTTCTTCTACCAAATTTATCACAAGCGCTTCCGACTGGTTAAGCGAACCGGATAACACCTTATGGTCTGGTGACAATGCACAAGGCCCGTGTCCCGATGGCTGGCGGGTTCCTACAGCCGATGAGTTAAGTGTTTTGAGTTTCGGTACCTCTACTAACCGTTTGGCAATTGCCGGTACTGTTCCCGGCGAGTACCTCTATTTGCCTGCCGCTGGCGGCTGCTATTCAAGCGGTGGGTGGTACGCTCAGGGTTCGGGCGGCCACTACTGGTCGTCTACCGTTAACGGTACCAACGCGAAGTACTTGACCTTCTACGGGACGCCCAATGTGACTGCGCTCAATCGTGCGTACGGCTTCTCGGTTCGATGTATCCAGAAATAAGAGCGGCTTGCCGACCGGCTATCAGCAAGCCGTAAAAACGGAAAAAGAATCAGGCGCTTGATTGCATCGAACCGACGTTTCAAACAGTCGTACCGTGAAGAAACTGTTTTAACACAAAGAGTCTGCAAAAGGCGCAAGGCATTTCCCTTGCGCCTTTTGCGTTAAAACAGCTACAATAAAAAACGGGGTTTTGGGATACATTCTCGCCTCTGCGTAAACAGAAAAATATCCTACGGACAAGAATGCGGGATTTGCAGAAATTTTTAACCGCAAAAAACGCAAAGAAGGCGCAGAATACGCAAAGAAAAAGGAGAAAGGTGCATCCCCTTGCCTGCCGGTTCATGGAGACAAAATGGAACGCTCCGGCTACCTGAATACAGAGGTTTGGTAAGCAATCAATCCGGAATGACAGGCGAGCCGGCATAACATCCAAAATAGAAACGGAGAATGAAAAACGCTCGCGGAATTTTCCGCGAGCGTTTTTCATTCTCAAGCTCAATTAATATTTATAGCCTGTCTTTTTCTGAATATCATTCGGCGTTGTTATCGGTATCAGAGTGAAGCCCCAATTATATTCCTGATTAGCCGGAATACTGTATTCAGGTTCGGGCCTCGCGCCCCAACTGTTATATCCCGCCACTCCCGACTGCTTCATATCCACGCATACCTCCACAAAGTTGCGGGGACTGATGTCATACTCATGCGTTTGCTTGCGAAGCACATTTTTTGCGGCGTCCGGGTTTTTATTGGCGATTTCTCGTGGCGACATATTGCGCCATTGATAGTCGGCGTCCGATTCCTGACAATCGAAATCTTCTACAGAATTTCTTAAGGCATTGAATCCTATCGTATTATTGGCTTCGATCAATAACCCTTTTCCGTTATTCATGTTCAGGGCTACCCATCTTGTATCGGTGTGATGCCCGTTTTCCTGCGGGCGTACATACGGATAATACATCTCTTCGGCTGTGGTTTTGTACAAGCCTGTCAACGTACCTTTGTGCCTGTCCGGATAGTTTTCTTCCGGCCCGCGGCCCAGATACTGTACTTGATTCATCGCAGCCGGCAACCGGAAACGCACGCCTATGCGGGGAACGTCCGACTTTGCGCTTTCGAGTCTTTGTCTATCCCGTCCGGCGTTCTCCGACACGGTCGCTTCTTTGGCTTCGGCGGTCAGTTCGGCTTTGTTTTCCCGGATATCTGTGGATGTAAATCTGATAGATGTATTTACGACGCCGGAAGGATAAATTTTATAGCTGACAATATAATCGTTACCCGCCGCTAGCCGATAGCGGACGGATAATAACGCCACGTCTCCTTCCTTCGTACTTGCGGCTTCGGATATCTTGAAATTTTTGCTTGATTCTTTCCATATTTGCAAACGTTTAGGCGCTCCGTTACCGTAGTCGTTGTCGGTAGGCCCTCTCCAGAAGTTGGGCTGAATGCCGAATCCTTCCGCGAAGTATTCCACGCCGTCTACTTTGTACGATGTGACTATGCCTTTTTGTTTGTCGAATACGAAATTCACTTTCGAAGACGATATGGCGATATTATCTCCGTTGTCGGAGATAGCCAGCTTGGGTCCCCCTGTATTTTTTGCCGGTTGTTTATCTGCTTTTACCGGCAGTATAAACTGGTCGTGCGCAATCATGTGGCCGGCGGGAACCAGATGTCCGGCTTCTTTCGAAAACACTTCGAATCTGACGAAATACTCTGTTCCCGGTTTGGCTTTTAGTTGAGCTACAGGAATATCTACAATGGCTGAATCTTGTGGATTGATATCGAGAGGCAATACGTTTTCTTTCAGAAGTCTGCCGTTTTCCAATATTTTATATTTAACGGTATAGCCGGAAAGATTTGAGAAATAGAAACGGTTTTTAACCTTTACCTGTCCTTTGCCAAGGTCGGCAGGTTCGAATCCTACATTCTGGTGTACATATTTGACTTCCGCCATGGCAGGATGAGGATCCTGGTCGGGATTTACAATACCGTCGGCAACAAAGTTTCCGTCCGAAGGCTGGTCTTTGCCGAAATCTCCACCATAAGCCCAGAAGTCTTTGCCGTTCTTGTCCTTGATTTTTACGGCATGGTCTATCCATTCCCAGATATATCCGCCTTGCAAATTCGGGTACTTGTAGATTTCAGCCCACTGGTCGTACAAGTTACCGTTGGAATTGCCCATGGCATGCGAATATTCGGACGGAATATACGGACGGTTATCCGTATTGTCGTTGTATCGTCCTTTTTTACCGTAATATTCAAAAGACTTGGCCGACGGATATTGAGGGACAATCATATCCGTATTCCATTCTTCAAGCGCCCTTTCATAACACACGGGACGAGCCATTAGGTCTTTGTCCAGTTCTTTCAGTAGCGTATATGCATTGTAGAAGTTATATCCGTTTCCGGCTTCATTTCCGAGTGACCAGATTGTCACGGACGGATAGTTTTTATTCCGTTCAAACATGTTTCTAACACGGGATAAATGGCTTTCCAAATAGTCGGGGTTATGTCCTAAAGTTCCTTTTTTCCCTTTGTCGAGATGTCCTGCCGCTCCTTTTCGCATGTCGTCCTGATAAATGGTATAGTACATGCCATGCGATTCTATATTGGCTTCGTCATATACATAGATACCGTATTCATTGCACATTTCATAGAATTTGCGGTCTTGCGGATAATGGCTGAGCCGCACGGAATTTATGTTGTTAAGTTTCATTATTTCGAAATTACGGCGTATCTGTTCCGGCGTCAGATAATGTCCGTTCTCTGTGGTCTCGTGAATGTTGGTTCCTTTCAGCTTTATAGGTTGTCCGTTGACAAGGAATAGCCTGAGCGGTTTTTTATTTACAATAATATCCGTGGTTTTTATTTCTATTTTACGGAATCCGGTTTTAAAAGGAACAGCTTCTGTTATTTTGCCGTTTTCTTCCACGGTCATCATCAATTTATAGAGGTTAGGGCGCTCGGAAGTCCAGGTTGCCACATCCTTGATAAGGCAGTCGAAACCGGCAGTTGATATGCTGTTGCCTTTTACTGTGATATTTTTTGAATTTAAGGCCGCAACCTTTCCTTCGGCGTCTGTCAGTTCATATCTGACGGTTATATTTTTATCTGTTGCATTTGTGTTTTTCAGGTCGATATCCAATTTGAATATGCCATCTTTATAAGTATCGTTGAGAGTAGACACTATCCTGAAGTCTTTGATGGCAGTTTTTGGCTGGGACCAGATAAATACATCCCGTTCAATTCCGCTTATGCGTGTAAAATCCTGACATTCGAGCCAGGATCCTGTGCTCCATCGAAATATTTTAAGGGTCAAAACGTTTTTACCCTGATTTAAATAGGGTGTGATTAAAAATTCGGCGGGATCTTTTGAATCTTCGCTATATCCTGTTTCCTTGCCATTGACATATACATATACTCCCGATTTTGCCCCGGCCAGATGCAAATAAATATCCCTGTTCATCCAGTCGGCAGGAATATCTATATCGCGGCGGTAAACGCCTACGGGATTTTCTTCGGGTAATAGCGGCGGGGTAGGGTTGTATGTAGCAAATTCATATGGCTGGTTTACATAGAATGCTTCTCCGTATCCCTGCAACTCCCAATTTCCGGGAACTTTGATGTCGTTCCAGTCACTGATATTTATGTTGGGATCCGTAATGTTTTCAGGCAGTTTTTTATATGCGTCTGTAAAATAAAACTTCCATACGCCATTCAGCGGATAGTAATATTTACTGTCGGCATACTCTGTATACGGAGACAGAATAGCTTTGGATGCGTCTTTGGTATTGTCAAAGCTCATGAAGGTAGTGCGGGGCGACTCCTTGTTAACCGAGACAACGCTGACGTCTTTCCAGTACGGAGGATTTTCCCGGGCATGGATAATTGCCACGGACAAGACAAGCAATGACAGAAAAACGGTAATTTTTTGTATAATAGCAGACATGTTATGGTAAAGATTAAATATTTAACCGACAGGGAAGCCGTCAAACAAGACGGCTCTCCCTGCCAAAGAATTAAAGCGGTGAATTATTTGGATAATATTATTCTGCAAATTTCAAACCTTGCAATTTATCCCATCCTCCACGTGTGAAATCCGGTATTTCCACAGGAGCCGAATTGTTGTCGAGGGATATTTCCGTCAAAGGTATCAGGGAACACCATTCGGCAAGGTCATACACATCCATATCCAGAGGCAAGCCTTTCTGGAGGCAGTAGATCAGACGGTAATCCATCACGAAGTCCATTCCTCCGTGGCCGCCGACTTCTTTGGCTTTGGCTTCGATATCTTTAACAATAGGGTGTTTGTATTTTTCCATCAGGGCTTTTTTCACGTCATTCGGTATGAAGCTGTGAGCATTCAGGTTTTCATGATTGGCCGCCACGGCAGGGTCTATCTCCCCTCCATCCAAAGCATAGCCTTGCACCGGGTATTTGTTGGCAAAGCCTTTAGTGCCTGTAAGCTGATACATACGGCTATAGGGACGCGGCGAATTTACGTTGTGTTCAATTAGTATAGACCTGCCTTTTTCGGTAGATATGAGAGTGGATGTATGCTCCCCGTTCCGGAAATCCTTGACGTCTTCTCCGGTTTTCTCTTTTATATAATTGATACTCGAAATTTGCCTGGCATCCACAGATACGAGATAATTCATTTTATCGCCGCGGTGCATGTTCATTGCCTGGCAAACCGGGCCAAGTCCGTGTGTCGGATACAGGTCGCCTCTGTGTTTTCTATTGTAATCCATGCGCCAGTTTTCCCAGTATTGATCCCAAAACGGCTGCAATCCGTGTATGTATGCTCCTTCACCGTGCACTATATCACCCAGTAAACCTTGCTGTACCATATTCAGGGTGGTCAGTTCGAAGAAATCATATACGCAGTTTTCGAGTTGCATACAGTGTTTACGGGTTTGCTCGGATGTGTTGATCAATGCCCATATTTCATCCAGCGTCATGGCGGCGGGAACTTCGATAGCCACATGTTTACCGTCTTTCATTGCCTGTACGCCTATCGCGGCATGCGATTTCCAATCGGTGGCAACGTATATTAAATCCACATTGGGTAAAGCGGTGACTTTGCGCCAAACCGAAGTATCGCCATAGAATTCCTGCGCCTTGGGCAAACCGCGTTTTTCAAGCATTTTGTTTACTTTCTCGGTATTCTTTTGCTCAACATCGCACAAGGCGATAATTTCAATCCCGTCGATGTGCGTCATGCGGTCTACGGCTCCCGGCCCGCGCATACCCAAGCCGATAAATGCTACCCGGACTACAGGCAGAGGATCGGCTTTTAATTCCAAAACATCGGTTTGTCCGGCAGGGCGGACAGGTACCACTGTTTTTATGACTGGCGACTGTGCTTCTACTTTTTGTTGCCCGCAACTAACCAGCAGGAAACCAAGGAAAAATAATGGAAGAATTTTTTTCATAGAGTCAGAAAAAATGAAATTAATAATTATATAATTTTGACGATAAGTATCGTCAATTGATTGTTGCTGTTTTTATCGAAATAAAAACGCCCCTGTGTAAATATACAGTTTTAAACCTTTTTTGTACTCATTATTTTAGAGAATTTATATTAATTACAGCAAAAATAAGAAATTGAACATCAGGTTTTACTTGACAGTTAAATCACAGCATGTATTTGTACAGGAAAAGCCGGATATACGGATCTACCGGGCGACACATCCCATAGCGGGATAGAAGGCTGCAAAATTCAATCATCCCGACATATACTGTTATAAATTATTTATTTCTCATGTCTTGGAAAGAAGCCGCGTTGATGTGTCAAAACGGCTTCCCTTGTACTTCAGGTAAAAATTATTTTACTTCAAACTCTTGTTTCATATCTATTTCCTCTTTGTTTTCATCATAAAAATGATATTCAAGAAAGGTTAGATTTTGGTTTGGCAATATTTTTATACCCATGCTATATCTCCATTTCCACTGCCATTTGAGGGAAACAAGACCTTGATTTATAAACGCCGCAACATATGGATGTATGTGCAAGGTAAACTTTTTCACTTTCAGATCTTTTACAAGATAACTGATCTTTGTGCGCAAGGTGTCCGTAAATAATATGGATGGCCTTATTTCTCCTTTTCCGAAACAGTTAGGACAAATTTCTGTTGTGGTAATTTCCATTTCAGGACGAACGCGCTGCCTTGTGATCTGCATCAGCCCGAATTTGCTCAAGGGCAAAATATTGTGCTTGGCGCGGTCATTGGCCATTAATTCCTGCACTCTTGTTATCAGTTGACTGCGGTGCTCGCCTTCAGTCATATCTATAAAGTCGATTACGATTATGCCCCCCATATCCCGTAATCTCAATTGTCTGGCAATTTCTTCCGCCGCCGCGGAATTCACTTCCCATGCGTTATTTTCTTGTCCGGCCGCCGGATTCTTTGACCTGTTTCCACTATTCACGTCTATGACATGCAACGCCTCTGTGTGTTCTATGATCAGATAAGCTCCGTTACGGAATGTGACTGTTTTCCCGAAAAGGGCTTTTATTTGTTTTGTAACGTTGAAATTGTCGAATATGATCAGTTCGCCATCGTACTGTTTTACAATATTTTTCTTTTCAGGCGCAATAAATGAAATATAGTCTCTTATCTGGTTACAGGTGTCAGGGTCGTTTACATGGATCTCTTGAAAGCTTGGATTGAACACGTCCCGCAAAAGCGCGACAATACGTCCGGTTTCTTCAAAGACGAGAGTCGGCAATTTGCTTTTTTGTATTTTGGGAAGGTTGTCGTCCCACCGTTTCACAAGCGTTTTCAGTTCAGTATCCAGGTCGGCTACTTTCTTGCCTTCGGCTACTGTTCTGACTATTACGCCGAAATTTTTAGGTTTTATACTCTGTATCAGTTGCCGTAGTCGGGCGCGTTCTTCTTTCGACTTTATTTTTTGCGATACGGAAACTTTGTCGTTAAACGGTATAACAACGAGGAAACGTCCGGCCAGGGACAATTCCGAAGTAAGGCGGGGGCCTTTTGTCGATATGGGTTCTTTGGCTATTTGCACCAGGATCTCCTGTCCCGGTTTCAATATGTCGCTGATAGAACCATCCTTGTCTATATCACGCTCCAACTTCATTTTGGAGATGTTCGGGAATTTTTTCCTGTCAGCCAGCGCCTGTTTATAGAAATTATCGACAGATTTGAATTGAGCGCCAAGATCTAAATAGTGAAGAAAAGCGTCCTTTTTGTATCCAATGTCTACAAAAGCGGCGTTTAGTCCCGGCATAAGTTTTTTTACTTTGCCGGCATAGATGTTTCCCACCGTGTATGAAGCGTCTCTACCTTCTTTTTGCAGTTCGACAAGTTTTTTGTCTTCAAGTACTGCTATCGAGACTTCATTGGGCTGAACATCGACTATCAGTTCGCTATTCATAAATATAATTTAGAAGTTGAAAATACGATTTAAATATATCCTGTATTTAAACCTGCAAAATAAGCCTGCTTCTTTTGCGTAAAGTAAACACTTTACGTATAATACACAAAGAACAAACTCAAAATTCAACAATTTGTAAGTTTGTTCCTGCATATTTCTGTTAGAGAAAGAACAATCAAAAGCTTATTTTTTCTTTTTGTGTCTGTTCTTTCTCAATCTTTTTTTACGCTTGTGCGTAGACATTTTATGCCTTTTTCTTTTTTTTCCGCTTGGCATGTTGTTTATCTTTAGTAATTAATAAATTTACAGGAGGTTCAATTATTTTCTTACCTGAACTACAAATGTTTTGGCCGGTTTGAATGCCGGAATTGAATGTGCAGGTATGATAATAGTCGTGTTTTTGGAGATGTTACGAGCTGTTTTTTGAGCTCTTGTTTTCACGATGAAACTACCAAAACCTCTTAAATAAACATTTTCATTCCTGCTCAGGGAGTCTTTAACCACGTTCATGAATGATTCAACTGTTTTCAATACAGAGGCTCTGTCTATGCCTGTATTTTTCGCAATCTCGTTAACGATGTCAGCTTTTGTCATTTTCTTATTTTTTTAGATTCAAAAACAATTAATTTTCTGGACTGCAAATATATGGTTTTTTATTTACCTTTGAAACAAATAATTGCCATTTTTTCGAAATAATGTAGAAATTAACTTTCGGCAAGCGGTGATTCGGGTTTATTATAAATAATTGTAAATGAGTAAGGAAAAAGATTTGAGGTTAAGCTCTATATTAATAAGGTGGTATAACGAAAATAAAAGGGATTTGCCGTGGCGCGATACCGCCGATCCTTATATTATATGGATCTCGGAAATTATATTGCAGCAGACGCGCGTAGATCAGGGCTATGCCTATTTCAATAGATTTATGGAAAGATTCCCGTCAGTGGATGTATTGGCAAAAGCCGGTGAAAATGAAGTTTTGAAGATCTGGCAGGGCTTGGGTTATTATAGCCGGGCGCGTAATCTTCATGCGGCTGCAAAAATGATTTTGGATAAATATCATGGCGTTTTTCCTTCTGATTACAAGGATATTTTAAGTTTGAAAGGAATAGGGGAGTATACCGCCGCCGCTATAGTATCTTTTGCTTATGATGAGCCGTATGCAGTTGTGGACGGTAATGTGTTCAGGGTATTGTCGCGCATATTTGCCATTGGGAATCCCATAGATAGCGCAACCGGCAAGAAACTGTTTTCCGGATTGGCTCGGGAATTGCTTGATGATAAAAGAGCCGGACTGCACAATCAGGCTATCATGGAGTTTGGCGCGTTGCAATGCATCTCTGTATCGCCAGACTGTATCGCTTGCCCGGTTTCGGGGATGTGTATCGCATATGCGTCTAATGAAGTGAACGCATATCCCGTCAAAGCCGGAAAACAAAAAGTGCGTGTCCGTTATTTCAATTATTTTGATATCCGTACCGACGATGGGTATATGTTTCTGCGTAAACGCACAGCAAAGGATATCTGGCAAAACCTGTATGAGCCGCCATTGATAGAAACAGAGAAAGACTATTCCATAGAAGAATTGCGGAAGACCGACGATTTCAAGAATATTTTCAAGGATAATAACGGGATACATATTAAATATATGGCACAGATAAAACATGTCCTTTCTCACCGGATTATACATGCGACATTTTATCGGGTTGCAATCCGGGATATGCTCATGGCGGATGAATATATAAAGGCGAGGACAGAGCATACCGACGATTATCCCGTATCGCGCCTGATACATAAATACCGGGAAAAAACCTGACTGCCGGATTCCGGTATTTGCATAAGCCAAAAAACGCCATAACTTTGTATCAAACATAAACAATATCGAAACATGGATAAGATATCTTTAATTGTTCCTTGCTATAATGAAGAACAAGCCCTACCCTTTCTGTATGAAGAATTGGTGAAACTGGCCGGAGAAATGACGGAACAGGAATTCGAATTTATTTTTATCAACGACGGCTCCAAAGACAAGACGTTGGAGCTGGTAAAAGAATTGAAAAAGTCTGACGACAGGGTGCATTATGTGTCTTTTTCCCGGAATTTCGGTAAAGAAGCCGGTATATACGCGGGACTGAAAGTTGCTGACGGCAACTATATTTCACTGATAGACGCCGACTTGCAAGACCCGCCCTCATTGGTAAAAGAAATGTACGAAAGTATTAAAACGGAAGAATACGACTGTGTGGCTACCCGGCGCGTAGACCGTAAAGGCGAGCCTGTGATGCGTTCTTTCTTTGCGAAACAGTTTTATAAACTGATAAATAAAATATCTGACACGGAGGTGGTTGACGGTGCGCGCGACTTTCGCCTGATGACCCGCCAGATGGTTGACGCCATACTGGAAATGAGCGAGTATAACCGCTTTTCGAAAGGTATTTTCGGATGGGTCGGGTTCAAAACCAAATGGATTGCTTTTGAAAACATAGAGCGTATTGCCGGGCAGACCAAGTGGTCGTTTATCGGATTGTTCCTGTATTCGCTCGAGGGGATAATCGCTTTCTCCACCCGCCCTTTGCTTATTGCTTCGCTATTCGGTATTTTGTTTTGTCTAATCGCGTTTGTGATGATCTGCGTTATTATTTTCAAAACGCTGGTATTTGGGGATGACGTGCAGGGGTATCCCTCCACTTTGTGCGTAATCTTTTTTATCGGGGGCATTCAGCTATTCTGTCTTGGTATTTTGGGACAGTATCTTTCCAAAACTTATCTGGAAACAAAAAAACGTCCGATCTATATCGTTAAGGAAAAAGCGTAAAGGTGATTTTGCAATCTTTAGTTGTCAAAGTTGAATATTTTGGCGGATAATTTTTTTGCGTTTAAAAAATAAAACTGTAATTTTGCGCCGATTTAACTGCATACTCTTGTTTGATGCGTATTTTGCACTTGTGGCAAAGTGTCGGAATATCATCGGAAGCGGTCGGCTATTGATAGAAAAATTTTAATCTTAAAATGAAAATATGAGTTCTTCTGCTCTTTTTTTAGTTGTTCTTTTAACGGGAGCCATGCTTGTTTGCGCCGGTCTGGGCATGGCATTGCTGTTATCGCCCAAATCATTTAACGCACAAAAAGGAGAACCATACGAATGTGGAGTGCCTACTCGCGGCGCTTCATGGATGCAGTTCAAGGTAGGATACTACCTTTATGCAATTTTGTATTTAATGTTCGATGTGGAGGCGATATTTTTATTTCCGTGGGCTACCGTTGTACGGAATTTAGGAATGCCCGGATTATACAGCATACTGTTTTTTGTATTAATACTGGGCCTTGGATTGGCCTATGCGTGGAAGAAAGGAGCATTACAATGGAAATAAAGAATATATATATAAAAGGTATCCCCAACGACGAATTCAAGGATAATGAATACCTTGAGGATTATGTAAGGGAACTGAACGAGAATGGAGTTCCTGTCGTTGTCGGAAAATTGGACGACCTTATTAATTGGGGACGCTCAAATTCGGTTTGGCCTTTGGCTTTTGCTACAAGTTGTTGCGGTATAGAATTTATGGCTTCGGCCGCCGCCCGTTACGACCTCGCCCGTTTTGGGATGGAGGTTACGCGCAACAGTCCGCGTCAAGCCGACACAATAGTGGTTGCCGGTACTATCGTGCATAAGATGGCTCCACTCTTGAAACGCGTATATGACCAGATGGCCGAGCCCAAGTATGTGGTTGCCATGGGTAGTTGCGCTATATCGGGAGGCCCGTTTGTGGATTCGTACCATGTGGTGAAAGGAATAGACGAAATAATGCCGGTGGATGTATATGTGCCGGGATGCCCTCCCCGTCCTGAGGCGCTATTCTATGGATTGATGCAATTGCAGCGCAAGATCAAGCTGGAAAGGTTTCTGTTCAAAGCAGATAAAAAGAATAAATAAAAAAATAAAACAACCTCTTCAACCCTCCTTTTTGGAAGGAAGAGGGGAGAGGGACAGGGATTACACATTTGATGGAAAATATCAGGAAACTAATACTGGAGGCCGTACCCGAAGCAGTGATCGAAGCAGTCGGAAAACTCACGGTTACTGTGAAGCCGGACAAGTTACGCCATTTGGCAAAAACTCTTCGTTATCATGCAGATTATCCTTTCGACTATCTGGCTATGCTGTCGGGAGTAGACCGGGGTGAAAAGCTTGGCGTGAACTACCTTCTGGCTTCTTCAAAAGATCTATCGAAAGAGCTTGTCTTAAAAACAGATACGGACGACAGGGTAAATCCATTGCTTTATACGGTTACGGATATTTGGGAAACCGCTCATTATAATGAACGGGAGGTATACGCGATGTTCGGCATCCGTTTTATCAACAATCCGGATATGCGCCGCTTCTTTCTCAATTCCGACTGGAATGGTTTTCCCTTGAGAAAAGATTACGATGCAAATCCCGTGTTGAATCCTGTTTCGGTGGAAAGTAAAAATATTGTCGATATTGCTCCCCGTATCATGGAAACTCCGAATGGATTAAAGGAGGAGAATGTAAAAGTATTTGAAGAAACCGATTATGTAATAAATATAGGGCCGCAGCACCCTTCTACTCACGGAGTAATGCACTTCCGGGTTGCATTGGATGGCGAGATCGTGAAGAAAATAGATGTTCATAGCGGATATATTCACCGTGGAATAGAAAAGATGTGCGAAAGCATGACTTATCCGCAAATACTGCACTTGACCGACCGTCTGGATTATCTTTCCGCAAATATCAACCGTCACGGGTTGTGTATGTGTGTGGAAAAAGCCGCCGGGATAGAAATCCCGGAAAGAGCGCAATATATCCGTACCATTATGGACGAGTTGAACCGTATAGATTCGCATCTTGTGGCTTGGGCGACTATGTGTATGGACTTGGGTTCTACCACAGCTTTCATATATGGCATGCGCGAACGTGAAGAAATACTCAAGATATTTGAAAAAACATCGGGCGGGCGTTTGATTGTCAACTACAACGTTATCGGCGGTGTTATGTTTGATATTTATTCCGAATTCCAAAATGATGTAAAAGCCTTTATTCCGCTTATGCGTAAACGCTTGAAAGAATATGACAGGTTGTTTACGGGAAATGTTATTGCCGTGGGGCGCATGAAAGGGATAGGCCTTCTCTCCAGGGAAGAAGCCATATCTTTCGCCGTTACAGGCCCGTCCGGTCGCGGTTCGGGATTTGCTTCCGACATTCGTAAACATGTACCTTATGCTCTTTACGACAAGGTGGAATTTACTGAAATTATACGTGAAGAAGGAGACGCCTTTGCCAGATACCTCAACCGTCTGGACGAGATAGAAGAATCTCTAAAGATCATGGAACAATTGATTGATAATATACCGGAAGGTGAATTTTCAGCCAAAACAAAAGCTGTGATCAAGCTGCCGGAAGGCGAATATTATCAAAGGGTGGAAGCCGGCCGCGGAGAGTTCGGCGTATTCATAGAGAGCCGTGGAGATAAAGTGCCATACCGTTTGAAATTCCGCTCCCCGTCAATGGCCGCCGTGTCGGTGATGCCGTTGATTTGTGAAGATGAAAAAATTTCGGACTTTATCGGTATCGGGGGGTCTATGGACTATGTGATTCCCGATATTGACCGTTAATACAGATTATTTATTTTATCAATATAAAAAGATATATGTTGTTAAACTATTCACGACCGTTGGAGGTAGCAGGACTGCTGAGTGACTTTGACGCATTGTTGACGGAAAATTTACCTGCATGGGCGGTTTTGGCAATAGAGTTTGTTCTTGCAGGCATTGTCCTGCTGACTCTTTATGCCGTATTGGCATTGATATTGATCTATGTGGAACGTAAAATCACGGCGTTTTTTCAGGCGCGTTTAGGCCCGAACCGTGTCGGCAAATACGGACTTGTGCAGAGCGTGGCCGATATGTTGAAGATATTGATCAAGGAAATTATTCATGTTAAGCAATCGGACAGATTCCTTTTCTTTACAGCTCCGTTTTTTATGATTGTGGCGTCCATGCTTACATTCGGGGCTCTTCCGTTTGGGAAAGGGTTGCAGGCTGTTGATTTTAATATCGGGGTATTTTATGTAATCGCAGTTTCTTCGTTGGGCATCATCGGAGTATTGCTTGCAGGATGGTCCAGCAACAACAAATATTCGATGATTGGCGCTATGCGGAGCGGGGCTCAGTTTATTAGCTATGAGCTTTCAGCCGGATTCGCATTGATGACGATGGTCGTTTTATCGGGTACAATGAGTTTTTCTCAAATGATAGAAGGGCAGGCTTGCTGCTGGAATATTTTCAATGGCCATATTCCTGCGCTTGTAGCTTTTATAATATATCTGATTTCGGGACATGCTGAAACAAATCGTGGCCCCTTCGACTTGCCGGAAGCAGAATCGGAGTTGACAGCGGGTTACCACACAGAGTATTCGGGATTACAGTTCGGATTTTTCTATCTGGCCGAGTATCTGAATATGTTTATTGTGGCAGGTATAGCCGCAACAGTATTTTTAGGCGGCTGGACGCCTTTCCAAATCAGTGGGTGGGATGGTTTTAACAGTTTTATGAATTATATTCCTTCTTATGTCTGGTTCTTCGGGAAAACAGGTTTCCTGATTTTCCTGAGTTTGTGGGTAAGATGGACATTCCCCCGTCTGCGTATAGACCAGCTTTTGACCCTGGAGTGGAAATATCTGCTGCCGATCAATATGGTTAATATATTATTAATGGTAGGGTTGGTTTTAGCAGAGGGGACTTTGGTTGATATATATCATCGTATATTTAATTAATTGATAGAAAATGAGTTCAGTATCAGAATATTTTTCAGGTTTGTTTGGAGGTATCGCGTCATTGCTCACAGGGATGAGAGTGACATGGGGAGAATTGTGGACGAAAAAAATCACAGAACAATACCCCGAAAACCGGGCGACTCTCGTAATTCCCGGCCGTACCCGCGGCCAGTTAGTCATGTCGCACGATGAAAACAACGAACATGCCTGTACAGCCTGCGGTATTTGCCAGATGAATTGTCCCAACGGTACGATACGGGTAATATCGAAAAATATAGAGACAGAAGAGGGCAAGAAGAAGAAAATACTTGACCGTTATATCTACGATTTGGGAATGTGCACATTCTGTAACCTGTGTGTGATAACCTGTCCGTCGGATGCGATTGCTTTTGCCAATACATTCGAAAATTCGATGTTTACTCGCAGTAAACTGATTGAGCAATTGAATCATGAAGGTTCTAAACTTCGCGAAAAGAAAAAAGAAAAGCCTGCCGTTGTGGCAGATCCTGTAACCAAAACGGAAGATGCGGTACATGGAAAGAATACGGCGCCGGAAGGCGTTTCCCGGACGCCGCTTGAAACCATTCCTGCGCAGGATATGAAAACCGCAGATGGAGGCTGTCCCGGACTTGACGTGAAAAAGGATGTGACGGACAAGACTGCTCCCGCTTCCAAAACAGATGCGGATATTGATGAAAAAAAAGATAAGGAATAAAATAATATACGATAATCAATAGATTATGGCAGAACAGATCATATTTTACATTTTAGCGGCAATCATTGTGTTCTCTACTATTATGGCAGTTACGACACAAAAAATTATCCGCTCGGCAACATTCCTGTTATTTGTTCTTTTGGGAACAGCCGGTTTGTACTTGCTGCTTGATTATCATTTCCTGATGGCGGTGCAAATAGCCGTTTATGCAGGAGGGGTGATGGTCTTGTTTATTTTCGCTATTCTGCTCACGCATGAACCGGGAAAGAATGTCAAATTCGAAAAGCCGGGCAGGATCTTTATTGCCGCCCTTGCCGCTTTGGCCGGACTGGGTATTTGCGGGCATATCATATTCTACAATGTGAACAGGTTTTATACTTGTGTTACCCGGAGTGAATTGCAGATGCAGGATGTGGGTATGGCAATGATGGGTACGGATAAATACCAGTACTTGCTGCCATTCGAGGCTGTCAGCGTATTGTTGCTGGCTTGTATTATCGGAGGTATAATGATTGCCAGAAAGCGGTAATGAGAGTGCGGGTTACAAGTTACAGGCTGTAACGGTAATTCGTTATAAGGACTTTATGTTTGGAATATAAGAAATAATGAAATAAAACTGTTACGGTTTCATTATGAGTAAACTAATGGATAGTAAAAAACTCGTAATTCGTAACTTGTAATTCGTAACTAAAAAAATATGGGTGATTTTATAACAGGTTTTCTATCAGGCCCGGCGCCAATCGAGGCATATCTGGCAGTGAGTACCGTCATGTTCTTTGCCGGGGTATATGGCTTCCTCTCACGCAAAAACATGTTGATGGTTTTGGTGTCCATGGAGTTGATGCTCAATGCCGCCGATCTGAATTTTGTGGTGTTTAACCGCTATTTGTATCCGGGACAACCCGAAGGTTTTTTCTTTACCCTGTTTGCGATAGGTATAGCCGCAGCCGAAACCGCAATAGCCATCGCCATTATCATCAATATATACCGTCATGTGAAGAGTATATATATAGACGAGAACATTACTAAAATGAAAAACTAAGCAAGGAAAAGTTACAAGATATGGAACACGCATTTAATTATTCTATACTGATACTGGTATTTCCGGCCATCATGTTTCTGATTCTGGGATTGGGCGGGAAATACATGAAGCCTGTGATTGCCGGAACATTGGGAAGCCTTTCCCTTGCCGTGATGGCGGTATTGGCATACACTACAGCCTGTCAATATTTCTTCGAAGCGGGAAAAAATGCTGATGGAATTTATCAGGCTATAAATGTATTTCACTTCCAATGGTTAAGATTTACCGATACATTGCATATCGACCTGGGTATGTACCTGGACCCGATTTCGGTGATGATGCTTGTGGTAATCACTACAGTGTCGCTGATGGTACACATATATAGTCTGGGTTACATGAAAGGCGAAAGAGGATTCCAGCGTTATTACGCGTTTCTTTCCCTGTTTAGTTTTTCCATGTTGGGTCTGGTTGTGGCAACCAATATTTTCCAGATGTATATTTTCTGGGAACTTGTGGGTGTGTCTTCATTCTTGCTAATCAGTTTCTACTATATGAAACCTTCGGCGGTAGCCGCATCGAAGAAAGCTTTTATTGTAACCCGTTTCGCGGATTTCTTTTTTCTTGTGGGTATTCTATTACTGTCATATTTCACCGGAACATTCGATTTTGCAACTTTAACGGCGTCCGGCGCTGCAATCTGTGTATCGTCTACTGCCGGAATATCGTTCCTCGGAATATCGGTGTTGTCATGGGCTATGCTGCTTGTTTTTATGGGAGGCGCCGGAAAATCGGCGATGATGCCGTTTCACATCTGGTTGCCTGATGCGATGGAAGGACCGACCCCTGCATCAGCCCTTATCCATGCCGCAACGATGGTAGTAGCCGGAGTGTTCCTTGTGGCGCGCTTGTTTCCCATATATTTTTTCGGAGCGCCGGATGTTCTTGAAATTATAGCGTGGACAGGAGCGATTACAGCGTTGTTTGCGGCAGTGGTAGCATGTACCCAAACCGATATAAAGCGTGTGTTGGCATTCTCTACCATATCCCAGATCGCATTTATGCTTGCATCTTTGGGCGTTTCCAAATTCGGAGGTCACGAAGGATTGGGTTATATGGCCGGTATGTTCCACCTGTTTACTCATGCATTCTTTAAAGCGTTGTTATTCTTGTGTGCAGGAGCGATTATCCATGCAGTACACAGTAATGAGATGAGCGAGATGGGCGGACTTTGGAAGAAATTGCCGGTTACAGCCATTACATTCGGTGTAGCATGGCTGGCTATCGCCGGTATATGGCCGTTCTCCGGATTTTTCAGTAAAGACGAGATACTGGCGGCCGCAATGGAACACAAATTTCCGATATACATCGTCTTGTCCGTATCAGCCGGATTAACGGCTTTCTATATGACGCGCTTGTTTCTTCGCATATTCTTCCATGAAAAGAAACATTACCATCTTGAACCGCACGAAGCCGGGCCGTCAATGGCAATACCATTGATTGTACTGGCTGTGTTTGCATTCGGCGCAGGTTTTGTTCCTTTCGGTAAATTCGTTACATCGGACGGCGTACCTTACAATGCACATATCGACATGCAGGTTGCAATCACCAGTGTCGTTATCTCTTTTATCGGTATGGGTATAGGTTTCATGCTGTACTTTAAGAAAAACGGGATACCTGATAAAATTACGGGAAGTATCGGCACATTATATAAATGGGCTTGCCATAAATTCTATTTCGATGAGTTGTGGCTGTTTGTCACACGTAACATTATCTTTAACCGTATTTCGGCAACCATAGCCTGGTTCGACCGCAAGTTTGTCGATGGCTTTATGGATTCGCTGGCTTGTGTTACGCAGGCGGTATCCAATACTGTCAGGAATTTCCAGTCGGGATATATACAGCAATATGCTCTGGTATATCTTTTAGGGGCTCTGATACTGGTAGCAGGCTTCGGAGGCTGGTTGATTTGTTTTATTTGTAAATAACATTGTTTTTAGCTGATAGTAAGCTAAAAATATACAAGACAAGAAATTATAAAGTTTAAAATAGCTAATGGCTTGCAACTGTTAGCTAACAGTCAAAGAAAATATGAATATTCTTTCATTATTTATCCTGGTACCGGTTCTGATGTTGGTTGCGTTTATACCCTGCCGCAATATCAGACAAATACGCACCGTAGGAGTAGCAGGTGCAGTTATAGAGGTTATCCTGGCCCTGGTTCTCCTGTTCATGTTCTATCAGGAACGTTCGGCGGGGAATGCGGCAGAAATGTTATTTGCGTTTGACGCTGTCTGGTTTCAAGCGGCAAGTATGAATATACATTATGCTATCGGGGTGGATGGTATTTCGGTGTTGATGATACTGCTTACAGCTATCATTATATTCACCGGCACCTTTGCTTCCTGGAATATGAGTCCGTTGCCCAAGGACTTCTTTATGTGGCTTACTTTATTATCAATCGGCGTATACGGGTTCTTTATCTCGCTGGATATGTTCACCATGTTCTTCTTCTACGAGATAGCCCTGATACCGATGTATCTGCTTATCGGGCTATGGGGAACCGGACGCAAAGAATATTCGGCAATGAAACTTACCCTGATGCTGATGGGAGGTTCCGCATTTCTCTTTGTAGGTATACTCGGTATCTATTTCCATTCTTCGGCAACAGGAGATTATACATTCAACATACTGGAAGTAGCTGCAAATAACAGCATTCCCTTGTCGGCGCAATATTGGATATTTCCACTCACGTTTCTGGGCTTCGGGGTTCTTGGCGCCCTGTTTCCATTCCATACATGGTCGCCTGACGGGCATGCATCCGCGCCTACGGCAGTATCCATGCTTCATGCCGGAGTGTTGATGAAGCTGGGGGGATACGGATGTTTCCGCATTGCCATGCGCCTGATGCCGGAAGCTGCCGACGAACTTTCGTGGATATTCATTATTCTTACAGGCGTCAGCGTTATTTACGGGGCGCTGGGCGCTATCTCTCAAACAGACTTGAAATATATCAATGCCTATTCTTCGGTAAGTCACTGTGGATTGGTGTTGTTTGCTATATTAATGATGAACAGGACGGCTATGACCGGGGCCGTGATGCAGATGCTCTCGCATGGTTTGATGACAGCCCTGTTCTTTGCCCTGATTGGTATGATATACGGACGTACACATACCCGCGATATCCGCGAAATGGGCGGTCTGATGAAGATCATGCCATTCTTAAGCGTATGTTATGTAATTGCCGGACTGGCATCTTTGGGACTTCCGTTCTTGAGCGGATTCGTTGCCGAAATGACAATCTTTGTAGGGGCGTTCGAGCACAATGATATGTTCCACCGGGTATTTACTGTTGTGGCAATATCTTCGATTGTAGCAACAGCGGTGTATATATTGAAGGTGGTTGGGAAGATACTTTTCGGGCCGGTTCAGGATCCGCATCACCTGGAGCTTACGGATGCTGTATGGCATGAAAAAACAGCCACGGTGGGACTTGTGATCTGTGTTGCAGGCATGGGATTGTATCCGGCATGGATCTCCGATTTGATTACGGCAAGTTTGGAATATATAAAATAGAATATCAAGATTTCAAGTTTACGGGATATCCGGATTTTTTTCCTGTAAACCAGTAAACTAAATAACTTGTAACAAAAAATAAGATATAAAAATGGATTTGAGCAATTATTTGTTGATGAAGCACGAGTTATCGCTTATAGCGGTATTTCTCTTACTTGTTATTTATGATTTGTTTGCTTCGGACAACGCAAAGAAATATTTTTTCCCTGTGGCCTGTACCCTGTTTCTGGCGCATACCGTTCTGTGTTTCTTTTTCAAAGATAGCGGAACATCCTTTGCGGGCATGTATGTTACCGGTCCGGCTTATCTTACAATAAAGAATATACTGAATACAGGCGTATTTCTTATTTTCCTGCAAGCAAATTCATGGCTGAACAGGCCGGATTCGATAATCAAGCGCGGAGAATTCTTCATGTTGACAATTCTTACTTTAACCGGTATGGATTTGATGGTTTCTTCCGGAAACTTCCTGTTGTTTTACATCGGCCTTGAAACGGCGTCCTTGCCTGTCGCGGCTTTGGTTGCGTTTGATAAATACAGGCGGGAATCGGCAGAGGCCGGAGCCAAATATATATTTAACGCGATATTTTCATCAGGGATGATGGTATTCGGTCTGTCATTTCTTTACGGAGCCTGCGGGACATTGTATTATGCCGATATAGCCGCCAATATATATTCCACGCCGATGGTTGTTATGGCAATGGTGTTTGTTCTGGCCGGAATATTCTTTAAAATATCCCTTGTTCCGTTCCACCTTTGGGCTCCTGATACATATCAGGGTGCGCCAACCACTGTTACCCTCTATTTGTCTACAATATCGAAGGGGGCTGCAGTATTTGCCCTGATGACTATCCTGTTTAAAGTATTCCCGGTCTTGTCGGAAGTCTGGCAAGGAATAATATGGATAATCATTCTGTTTACAATTACGGCAGGTAACTTATTCGCTCTTCGGCAGAAGAATATGAAACGCTTTCTGGCATTTTCTTCCATATCGCAAGCCGGTTACATTATGCTGAGTGCATTCACGGGGACAGCCGAAGGTATGGCCGCGACAATGTTCTATATCTTTGTGTATGTGTTTTCCAATCTTGCGGCTTTCGGTGTTATTTCCGCGATAGAGGATAAGACAGGCAAGGTAAATATGGATGACTATAACGGATTATACTATACTAATCCGAAACTGGCGCTGGTTATGATGATTGCCATGTTCTCGCTGGGAGGTATTCCGCCGACAGCCGGATTTTTCAGTAAATTATTCGTATTTATGGCTGCAATGCAGCAAGGGCATGTGTTGCTGGTATTCCTTGCGTTACTGAACACGGTTATATCATTGTACTACTATTTGCTGGTGGTAAAAGCGATGTTTATTATTAAAAATAATTTACCTGTCGAAACTGTTAGTACAGACGGATACTTGAAAGTTTCATTGATCATGTCGATGGCGGGAGTATTTGTAATCGGCGTGGTAAGCTGTTTTTATCAATATATAGACAAGGTTAGCTTTGGTATATACTAAAGATTGTTAACTTATAAATGGAAATTCGACGGAAGGCTGTATCTTTGGACTTCTGTCGAATTTTTTTACAATAAAACATATACGCAAATATTATTTATGAATTTATTTGTTATACTTCAAGTAGCCGCCCCTGCAGTGGAAATGGCGGAGCAAACAGCGCAAACCGCTTCCGAAGAGAGTTATCTAAACCTGGTGATGAAAGGTGGCTGGATATTATTGCCTATCTTTTTTTTATCGCTTTTGTCCATATATGTCATTATCAATAAATGGCTGGCTATAAACCGGCTAGGTAAAAAAGACCCGGTGTGGCTGTCCCGCGTCATGGAACTGATACACGAAGGGAAAACGGACAAGGCTCTTAAATTCTGCGTGGAACGCCCTTATGCTTCGGCCAAGGTAATCGCAGCCGGACTTAAGGAGTTCGAAAATGATGACAAAGAAATACAGGAGGCTATGGAAGTGGAAGCCCGTCAGCAAATAAATGTGATGGAGAATCAGATGAACTGGCTTGGTATCACGGCTTCTATTGCGCCGATGCTCGGATTTTTAGGTACAATCTTCGGCGTGATAAAAATATTCTATGACATAGCCAAAACAAATGACTTGGCCATAGATACAATATCTACAGGACTTTATCAGAAAATGATATGTTCCGGAGCAGGTCTGCTTGTAGGTATCATGGCTTATGCCGGATATTATGCGCTGAATGGCCGTATAGACAACGTGACGGTCAATATCGATAAGGAATCGAACGAAGTGTTGAAAGCAATCAGGGCTTGCAAGAAAGGCCGCATCGAGGCTTGAATCACAGAGTTTGTTTCTAAAAAAGGGAAAACATGAAACGGGCATGCAAAAGTTGCAAAGAGCATGAAACAACATTCGGCGGAGCCAATGTGTTGCGAGTTCCTTGTGACCGTTAAAAAACAAATTATATACACATGAAAATAGAACGGAGAAAAAGAAGTACAGCAGAGGTTTATACCTCTTCATTGAACGATATAATGTTCTTCCTGTTGTTGTTTTTTCTCATTATATCCACAATGGTCACTCCGGCGGCTATCAGGGTACTCCTGCCAAATGCCGCTACATCGGAGCAGATTGTGACCAAAAAGAATATCAATTTGATAATAACCCGGGATCTGAGATATTATGTGAATGATAAAGAAGTTGCCAAAGAAGATATTGAGCCGGCCTTGGAGGCCGCTATAACAAAAGAAAAAAAGAAGAACAGCAATGTCGAGGTGAATGTTTTATTACAGGCTGATAAATCTTTGAGCCTGCAAAATGTTGTTGACGTAATTGACATAGGAAACAAAATGCACGTGAAAATGGCGCTTTTTACTCAGAAACCTGAATAAATAAATTCAAAAAAAACGTAAATTTCATTATTGCTAAAAAAATATAATAGCAGATGGAATTTAGACTGGACGATGCAACATTTCCACAAAAAACGCATCTCTAAAACGAAGCTTGGCTGATATATGAATGAACTGCAAATTATAGCAGGTTGTAAAGGACAAAAGCGTGAAGCTCAAAAAATGCTATACGGGATGTATGCCCGTAAGATGTATAGTATTTGTTTACGCTATAGTTCCGACCAGGACGCCGCACAGGATTTATTGCAGGATGGTTTCATGAAAGTATTTGCCAGTATTGATTCATTTCAGGACAGAGGCTCTTTCGAAGGCTGGCTAAAGCGCATATTCGTAAATTTGGCATTGGAAAATTTAAGGAAGAAAAAAACAATGATCCAGACTTGCGATGACGTACAGAATCTTCCTGATGTTGTAGATGATTCTACTGAAGACGAACAAATACACAAAATATCGGAGACTGAATTATTAAAAATGGTGCAAGACCTGCCTCGCGGCTATTCAACGGTTTTTAATTTATATGCCATAGAAGATTATTCGCATAAAGAAATAGCGAAAATGGCGGGTATTAGCGAAGGTACTTCGCGTTCTCAATATATAAG
Organism: Prevotella sp.; assembly: GCA_031273295.1. Classification (GTDB taxonomy): domain Bacteria; phylum Bacteroidota; class Bacteroidia; order Bacteroidales; family Dysgonomonadaceae; genus Dysgonomonas. Next base: position 8,388 of record JAISSD010000270.1, on the reverse strand, counting down.
GGCGAGGCAGATATTGCAGGAGAAAGTGAAACAATATATTAAAGAGAGATCGTGACGGCGATGGAAGACAAGGACAAAATAAAGGATCTGTTCGCCTCAAAGCTAGGAAGTTTTGAGCTGGAAGCGCCTGCATCCGTTTGGGGCGGGTTGGATCGGTTTTTGTCTAGTCAGCCGGCGCCGGACGCATCGTCTTCTTCAACTTCTTCAACAGCTCATGCAGCATCTTTGACCCTAAAAGCATCTATAATAAAAATCGCCGCTATTATTGTCGGCGTAGCGATTGCAATAACAATCGGCGTATTGTTTATTTCAAAGATGACAAGCCGATAATGGAAAAAGTTAATAATGTTGTAACAGAAGAAGCGGCGTCAAAGCAACCGGAAAAACAGGTGCGGTCCGAGCTTGTAGTAGCGAAGGATGAAAAACCTGAAGAAAAGGAGGAACCGTTGCCGGCGCAAATCGTAGCGATGTTACCGAAAGTCAAGTCATTAAAAACAAATACAATTAAAAATAAACATGAAAAAAACATCTTTGTTAAAACTTTTTTGCAGTGTGTTCTCCATGATGTTACTGATGCCATCATGTCTGGGAGACGGAGACAGTTCTTTTATTATAGAGAAGGACTTTGCCTATATTGTTTCGGATGGTTACGGACAGAAGTACGCGGTTACTTTCAATGGCAATATAATGCATGATGCTATTGGTAAACTAACCGCAGACAGATGTTATTTTATCGGTTATAAACTGACCAATACAATGGGAAACGGATTCTATAACGCCGAATACGTAAATGTACTGGATAACGGAAATGCGATTGCGCGGGAATTTTTGGAATATACCAAGCCTTATGAAAATAGCGGTTTGATAAACAGAAATGACACGATTACTCCTACGAATGTAAGTATAGCGGCATGGTCGTCAGGACCTGTAATAGGCGATAACTGGCTGATTGCTTATAATATGACAAAGAAGGAACAGGACGAGGTCAAAGCTTTTTTCTATTATGACACGACTAACCAGAGAGATTCGGAAGGCGTAATAAACAAAGGTGATAACAGGATTGTTATCGACCTGAGATTTGGCATAACCGATAAGGGGACAAGCGATAACAACATGACAAATTCTTTTTCCGCAGTTGGAACCTTGGCGTCTATACGAAACAGCGGGCATTTTACTCCTGATTTTAGCAAAACAAGCGCCGATTTTGTGAATGTGCCGGTAAAATTCAGATATCAGAGATATACTGCTTCGGGGCAGCCCGCAAGTGTCGAATATATTGGCAACTGGCAGCTGGGAAGCAATAATGCGTATTATATACAGTTCACAAAGCAGTAAATAATCGAAAACATATAAAAGAGATGTGGACTGCGTCTTTTTTATATGTAAACGGAAGAATAATGAACATTCGTTGCCATAAATAGAAAAGTAATAGAAAGAACTGTGAGCTTGAAGTGATTTTTTTCCTATATTTGCGTCATCTATAATTTATAAATAAAAATACAGAATAATTATGTCAGTGAACAAAGTAATACTGGTGGGAAATGTAGGAAAGGATCCCGATGTGAAATATTTTGATAATGGAAGCGTAGTTGCCAATTTCACATTGGCTACTACCGAGAGAGGATACACTGCGGCAAACGGCACACAGATACCGGATCGTACCGAGTGGCACAATATAGTTTGCTGGAGAGGCTTGGCCAAGGTTACCGAACAGTTTGTACGGAAGGGAATACAGATATATGTGGAAGGAAAAATCCGTTCCCGTACCTACGATGACGCCAACGGAGTGAAACGTTATGTGAACGAAATATATGCGGATAATCTGGAGATGCTGGGTAGCCGCAGAAAAGAAGGAGGGGATGGCAATGAAAATATGCCATATTCGTTGCCGGCGAACGAACCGGATCAATCACCCAATTCGTTTGGTTCTCCAAATGCGTCGGAGGAAAGCGATTTGCCATTTTAACAGGAGGAACATCCCTTGCCGGGATTAGCGATAAAAATACAGGACAGGTTAAATGCAAATGGCTTACCCTTTGCTTTAATCTGTTTTGTTTTAGGATAATATGAGAAAACCGGCAGTCCTGTTCTTAATCCTCTGCTTTGTATTTGTTTCCTGTAACGAATATACGCCGAAGCCCGCAGGCTATCCACGAATAAACAAGGTGGAGTCCGGAGTAGAAAGATTTGAACATCCGGCATTTTCGTTTCTGTATTCTGCGAGTTCACGGATAGAAGAAGCAGACAAAGGCGATGTACCCGGTTTTTGGTTCAATATCTCTTATCCTGCATACAATGCCATTTTATATTGTACATATTTACCGGTAAACAAGGAAAATCTGTCCGGGGCTTTGGAAGACAGCTATCGGTTGGCATATAGCCAGTCGTTGAAAGCAAACGGCATACGGCAATCCCGGTTTTCCGATTCGCTCCGTCATACATCGGGAATAGTCTATGATATAAAAGGTCCGGTTGCGGCTCCCATACAATTTTATATAACGGATAACGCCTCTAATTTTTTGAGAGGTTCATTGTATTTCAGTCAGGCGGTTAATCCCGACTCTGTCGCTCCGGTAGTGGGTTTTCTGCGCGAAGATATTGTAAGTATGATGGAATCGCTGGTGTGGAAAAAATGAATTTAATCGGCAAATGTGAAAAATGCGCCAATAGCGCGCATCGGCTTGTAACCTGTTTACCCGCATCTAGTCTGCCGGGAAATATTGATCAATGAAGTTGACATACATTGAACTATTTTTCATATCTTTGCACGCTAAAAGATAGAGATATTAGCTATGGCAGATACCAAAACGCAATTTGAACATGTGATTACGATATGTCGCGATCTTTTTGCCAAAAAGCTGAAAGATTATAGAGCTTCGTGGCGAATCCTTCGTCCCCGGTCGGTTACAGACCAGATCTTCATTAAGGCAAAACGTATAAGAAGCATTGAGGAAAAAGGCGTAAGTCTTATAGATGAAGGCATTGCTTCCGAATTTATTGGTATTGCCAATTATGGTATTATCGGGCTTATCCAGCTTGAACTCGGATTTTCCGACAGTGTGGATTTGAACGAAGAGCAGGTTTTAGCCTTATACGACAAGTATATGACCGAAACCAAAGAGCTGATGTATGCCAAAAATCATGACTATGACGAAGCTTGGCGCGCCATGCGTATCAGTTCTTATACGGATCTCATTCTGACAAAGATATACAGAATAAAGCAGATAGAGGAGAATAAGGGTAAAACGATTGTTTCGGAGGGCGTCGGCGCCAACTATATGGATATGATCAATTACTCGCTGTTCGGACTTATCAAAATGGAATTTCCCGACAGTGAAAATTAAACCGTAGATGAGTAAAAAGGATATTGGGATAAAGATACTGGTAGAAGTCTCCAGGGTTATTCTGGAGGCGACGTTTATTTTTTCGGGTTTTGTCAAAGCGGTCGATCCTTATGGTACGGCATATAAGATAGGCGATTATTTTGCGGCTTTCAACCTTTCAACCCTGTCGTTTCTTTCTTTTCCGCTTTCGGCATTGCAAAGTATCGCCGAATTTGCCATAGGCGCCTGTCTGCTGTTTGGACTTTATCGCAAGTGGAACTCGCGGTTGATACTGGCAGTTATGGTTTTCATGACTGTTCTTACGCTTTATCTGGCTATAGCCAACCCGGTGGAAGATTGCGGTTGCTTTGGCGATGCGCTGGTCATAACCAACTGGCAAACATTTTATAAGAATATAATTTTGCTTGTATGTTCCATTATCGTCTTCAGATATTGTGAACGTATGAGTAATTTCTTTACGGGCAAGACCTATTGGCTGGCATTTTTGTACATTTTTGTTTTTATAAGCCTGTTTGTATTCCGTAATTACATATACGAGCCATTGTTCGATTTCCGGCCTTACAAGACAGGAGCGGACATTTCCGGCCTAATGGGGGTGGAAGAAGGTAAAGGAAGGGAAGAAAAATCCATGCTGGTCTATGCCAAAGACGGAGTAGAGAAAGAATTTACAGAAGAAAACTATCCGTGGGAAGACAGTACATGGGTATTTGTCAGGATGAAAACCAAGGTATTGAACGAAGGTGAAAAGTCCCCGATAAAGGACTTTGTAATAACAGAGCTGGCCTTTGATACAAAAAAAACAGAGATTATAGCCCGGAATGATATTACAAGCGATATATTGTCCGACAGTAGTTATGTATTCCTGATGCTGTCATCGTCTCTGGAAGATATGAACATGTCGTATCTTAGCAATTTTGAGGATGTGAACAATTACGCGAATTATAACGGATATAAATTCTATTGCGTGACGTCGTCCACTACGGATGAAATAGTAAATTGGTCGAAAGAAAATGTTATCAACTTTAAATTTTGCACAATGGACGAGCGGGCTATAAAGACCGTTGTTCGTTCCAATCCGGGTATGATATTGTTGAAAAATGGAGTTGTGGTCAATAAATGGGCCAATATCGAGGTTCCGGCAGAAGAAGACTTGAAAAAGCCGCTGGAGGAATTGCCTTATGGACAGCCGGTCGATACCGAAAGGCAAGATAGAAAGAATCTCTTTTACTTGTGCGCTACTTTCATATTACCTTTGCTCTGTTTCAAAGGACTCGACTTTCTGCTTTTCAGAAAGAGGAAAAAAGAAGGGGACGTATCAACGGGATCCAAAGAATAAATTCAGTATAATAAATATAAAACACTTTAATCATGAGAAAGAATATTGTTGCAGGAAACTGGAAGATGAACAAGAGCCTACAGGAAGGGCTTGCTTTTGCCAAAAGCCTGGAAGCCGCATTGGCAGGTAAAACGTTGAAATGCGATGTGATCGTCGGTACTCCGTTTATTCATTTGGCTGGCGTTGCGTCATCTGTAAAACTGGGCGTTGCCGCTCAAAACTGCTCGGATAAAGCCTCGGGCGCCTATACGGGAGAGGTGTCGGCCGCTATGGTGGCGTCCACTGGCGCAAAATATGTTATCCTTGGCCATTCGGAGCGCCGCACTTATTATGGCGAAACAGACGCAATCCTGAAAGAAAAAGTATTGCTTGCTTTGGCAAACGGCCTTAGCCCCATATTCTGTATTGGCGAAACCAAAGATGAAAGGGAAAAGAATGTGCACTTCGATGTTGTTAAAAAACAAACGGTAGACGCTTTATTCGGTCTTTCGGCAGAAGATTTCTCTAAAGTGATCATCGCTTACGAGCCTGTTTGGGCCATCGGTACCGGACTTACCGCGACTTCGGCTCAGGCTCAGGAAATGCATGCTTATATTCGTAAGACGATTGCCGGCAAATACGGAGAGGTTGTAGCCGATAATACATCCATCCTTTATGGAGGTAGCGCTAACGGAGGTAATGCAAAAGAATTATTCGCATGTCCTGATATAGATGGCGGTCTTATTGGCGGAGCTTCTCTTGATGTAGAGAAATTTATCCCTGTGATCGAAGGATTTTGATCCGCCGCCGTAAATCGCAGAGCCGTAAACAGTTTCTGCAATAGCTTTTCTTTATAAACAAACAAGTATGAAAAAAAGTCCTTGTATTATTCTTGTCATATGCCTGCTTTCCGGCTTTGCTTCGGCACAGGATGGCAATAAAACAATTATAGAAGAACTCAATTCGTCGAAATGGGGACAGGGGAATATCAAAGTAATGCAGGATGAGGCTGTACAAAATATATTGGGCGTTCGCCATGCTACGGTCGCAGATACTGCGAAAGTTTTAGGCGCCATTGACCCTGCGGCAAATTTTATTAAAGTTAAAGGCTTCAAGATCCAGATATTTTCGGGCAATAATCAACAACATTCCAAGCGGGAAGCCGAATCGAAACAAGCGCTAGTCAAATCGGCTTTTCCTGAATTGGAAACGGTCGTAGACTTTCCATCCCCGTTCTGGCGTTTACGCGCCGGTAATTTTGTAAGTAGGGAGGACGCCGAAGAAGTACTGAAAGAGATGAAGAAGACATTCCCTTCATTCGGGCGTGAAATGTATGTTGTGTCTGATGTTGTGAAAAAGGCTGTGCAATAATTTCCGTCCAGATCAGGCGATAAAAAATCTTCACAATGCAAGAAGAACAAAATATAGAACTGCTCGCAAAGCATTATAAGGAGGTCATAAACCTTTTAGGTGAAAATACGGGCAGAGAAGGATTGGCGAGTACTCCGGAAAGAGTAGCCAAAGCCATGCGGTTTTTAACTAAAGGTTATCGTGAAGACCCTGAAGAAATTCTGAAAAAGGCTTTCTTCAAGGAAGATTACAGGCAGATGGTTATAGTTAAGGATATTGATTTTTATTCTCTGTGCGAACATCACATGTTGCCTTTTTGGGGTAAAGCGCACGTGGCCTATATTCCGAACGGTTACATTACGGGGCTTAGCAAGATAGCCCGCGTTGTTGATGTTTTTGCCCGGCGCCTGCAGGTTCAGGAACGCATGACTCTCCAGATAAAGGAATGTATACAAAAAACGCTTAATCCGCTCGGGGTCATGGTGGTGATAGAGGCCCAGCATATGTGTATGCAGATGCGTGGCGTGGAAAAGCAGAATTCCACGACCACTACGTCCGATTTCACAGGAGTATTTAACCAGGCGAAAACCCGTGAAGAATTTATCAATCTTGTCCGGTAAAATTCCGTGAATAAAAGATAAATGAATACGGGGTTTTCCACAAGAGGAATAATCTCGTTTTTAATGTGTATGTAATTTGTTTTTTAATGGACATAAGGAACTCACAACATAATTGGCTCCGACGAACGTTGTTTCATACTCTTTGGCGCAAGTTTTGCATGCTCGTTTCATTCGGATTCAATTATAAATATGTATCTGTATAATATCCATACGCACAAGACAGGCCGGGAAGAGATTAACGGGTACAAGGTACAATATATGCTAAATACTTCACCCGGAGATTTCGAGGAGAAAGTTGCGACGTCCGGCGGCGCTTGTTTCTCTTGCGGTATACATCCTTGTAGCGCGGAGGAAGCCGCAGGGCAGATAGACCTGTTAAGAAAAACAGGGAAAAACAAACAGGTCTTTGCTATAGGAGAAGCCGGGCTGGATAAATTAAAAGGGCCTGATATGGATATTCAGACAAAGGTATTCGGTCAACAGATCGAACTGGCCATAGAAATTGGTAAACCTTTGATAATCCATTGCGTAAAAGCCTGGGATGAATTGATAGCTCTGTATAAAGAATACAAGCCGGATATACCGTGGATCATTCATGGCTATAGAGGTAATGTAGAGCAAACCAAGCAGCTCGCCCGGCTAGGTTTTAAATTCTCTGTAGGGGAATTCTTTAACGGGGAGGCAATACGGTATATCCCTTTGGATTCCATATTTTGCGAAACGGATATGGCTGATATTTCTATCTGTAAGGTGTATAGCCGTATTTCATCCGTATTGAATCTTGAATTTAATCAATTTGTTAGAATTGTGGCGGATAATGTGCATTTGGCTTTAAAATAGTTGACAGATTTATATTTGTATATTGTTAATTTCATTACTTTTACATGCTCAAAGATAACAATTGATATGATAGATGTAAATGCTCGTATTCTGTTGATTTACACCGGCGGAACGATTGGCATGGTTGAAAACCCCGTAACAGGTTCTCTGGAGCCATTCGATTTTGCTCATTTGAATAGTCATCTACCCGAATTGCAGCGTTTTCGTTTCCATGTAGATCACATTGTTTTTGACCCGGTTATAGACTCGTCGGAAATTACGCCGGAACATTGGAAAAAGATAGTGAGAACTATCGAGTATAATTATCACAAATACGATGGTTTTGTCGTTCTGCACGGTACGGATACAATGGCCTATACTGCATCCGCATTGAGTTTTATGATCGAAAATCTCCAAAAACCGGTGGTTTTTACAGGCGCGCAATTACCAATCGGCAAACTAAGAACCGATGCAAAGGAAAATCTTATTACAGCGCTTGAGATAGCTGCGGATAAAGATGTTTTAGGTAATCCGATTGTTCCCGAAGTCTGTATCTTTTTTCAAAATGACTTGTTGAGAGGAAACCGGGCGACCAAGGCAAATGCAGATAACTTCAATGCCTTTAAATCTTATAATTATCCTAATTTGGGAAAATCGGGAATAAAAATAAGATATGAAAGCAAGGCCATACATCAACCCGATTACGATAAGAAGACAATATTTCACTATCAATTGGACACGCGTATCGCGACATTGAAACTATTCCCAGGAATCAACAGACAAATGGTGGAAACCATACTGACGCTAAAGAATATAAAGGCTATTATCCTTGAAACTTATGGATCGGGAAACGCGCCTTTATCGTCATGGTTTATTCGTCTTGTACGCGAAGCTGTAAAAAAGGGCGTTGTAATAGTCAACATCACTCAATGCAATACAG
>JAISSD010000296.1 GCA_031273295.1 Prevotella sp. | reverse complement strand
TGATTACTACAAAACAAGCATTTAATCCGGACGAATTAACCGCCTATCAAAAAAAATACAATGATCGGAGAATAAGACAGTTAGAAGCTCTTCTGGAAAAATTAAAAACGGCTTGAGGGAGATGTTACATAAGAGGTTGGGGGGCTATGATATTACATTGCTCTCTACTGAGGTTGTTTTGTTTATTGGAATTAGGTGGAAATGAGGTTTTTACCATTTTGAGGCGTGGCGTTCTTCCTGATTTTCAAGGAAATTCTTTGTGTCCTTTGTGATACCTTTCTGCTCTTTGTGTTAAATGGATTTGACCGTTCTTTTTTTGCTGTGCGACAATTTTAATGAGGTTGGGAGGCTATATGATCCCATAGCTCTACGAGGTTGTTTTGCTGGAAAAAATTAGGTGGAAACGAGGTTTTTTACCATTACCATCCATGCACAAAACCATGCCGTGCACAGTATAAAACAACAATTGTTTGAAAAACGACAAATTGAATTGAATTGAAAATCGGCGGAGCCAAAATCGACGTAGTCAAAAACCGGCAGTCAAAACCGGCGGCGCCAAATGCACTCTGTGCGCAGGGAGGAAGCAAATCTGCGGCACTGGATAAAGCCCTATAAACTACACGTTTACTCCCTTGGCCTGACGGCTATGCCCGGGAGAGACAAGCGACCGTTTTCCAATGGCGTCCATCAGGAAACCGCATATTTGTCGACAGTTATCCTGATGGACATTCGGGGATCAATCAAACATAAACGAAAGAATGTTCCGCATCAGCATATTCCTTGCTTCTTCTTTCTTTATCGTTTCGAACGGGAAACCCAGTACGACGGTTTTATAAGCGCCGGCATGGGCAACGCCTGCGCTCAGGTTATTTTCAGAATATCTGAATACGGTATGGCTATTATCGCCGACAGGCTCCAGTGCATCGGGCGATTCCACCGCATAGAAATCCGGATTTAATTTTGTATGGAACTCATAATTACCCGAAAGCGCCGGAAAAGGAGAAGCTACGCCTTTGACTTTTCCTCTCACTGCGGCACGCCCTGCACGCCATTTATATTTCAACACGTCCGAAGCAAATACCCGGTCTTCTTTCAACGGATTTTCGGTATCCCACAAATCGGACGCCACATAAGCGCCGCTTACGAATATGTTACCGCCCTGCTTGCAATATGCGGAAATCCTGTCCTGAAACTCTTTCGGAAATGTTTTAAACCCGGCCGGATAAAATCCCCGGCCTGTTTTGGTTTGTTTTTGCTTTCCAAGAATCAAATCGACCAGTGCATACGCATTCATATCGACGTCACCGGCTGTTACGGCGTCCCGACCGGCAGAAACGAAAGAATATCCCGCGCCGGCAATCGCATCACCGTGTATCGCAGGGTAGTCAAAAGTATTTCCGGCAATAACCGTTGTTTCGTAATCGCCGTTGCTTGCGCCAAAGCCGGCGGCATCGTCATCCATCCAGGGTATTATCCTTCTGAATTCATACTGGCTGCCGACATAATTATATTCCGTCCCATCCGGCACTCCGTGATCTATGAAGTCCACAAAGCCTCCTATACTGTCTTTTGCAGTAAAGCTAAAAGGAGCGGACAAGCGATCGAATCCGTTGATAATCAACACCTGTCCTTTTTCATCCGGCTTTCTGCAAACGGAAAGTATTTCGGAAGGGAAACTTTCGCCTCCGTTATTTATAGCCGCTACCTTGAAACTGTATATCCTGTCTTTTTGTATGTCAAAAGCCGCATACGGAGTATTTACAATCCGGCCATTATCAAAATCGCCGCTTCCCGTGCGCGTATATACAATGTATTTATCCGGCACGGCTGTCGGTTCCGCCTCATCTTCTACCGGAGACCACTTTAATTCAACCTGCGCATCGCCGGAGAATACCGCACTGAAATTTTTTACAGGCAAGGGTTGCACGACATAATCATATCCATACTGATGCGCCACAAATTTGAGCATGCCTTTATAGACAGACCTGCCGACCGTAAACCTGAAACGCGGATCAAGCCCGTACTTCATATCCGCAAAATTCTGGTGAGACAGCAATTCCAGCAGCATGGTCGGCACATTTGGCACGCGGGCTTCACTATAAGACCTGTTCCACGCATGGCGACGCGTCCACTCCGGTTCATATTGACGACGGATATCAGCCACTATTTCATCCATAACGGCCATTGTCAGGTCGCGCGATACCCAGCGAGTCTTTCCGTTCTCAAACTTTTCATCGTTGGTATGAGTCATGTAAACGCCCAGCGTGCCGATAATGGAATCGCCGTATGTAGTCCCCGCGTCGGTATGGAAGGCCATCGCCAGATCGACAGGTATGTTCAATCCGTTCCTGTCGGGCAAGACGGAAGAACCTCCCGCAATGTAGTTTACCCAAAATCCCCGGCTTTGATAATCGTCCGTATAATCGTTTTTGCTTCCGCTGCGATTATAAACGCTGTCGGGGGCGCCCGCCCATTGCAACCAATACCGGGCGCCTTCCGTGTAACGCGGATAACCGCTCGTTTCCGGCTTATGATCTATTGCGGGCAATTTCCTGATATGATTGTCCGTTATTGCCTCCGAACTCTTTATATTGTCGGTCGCAATGCCGCCGGGATGCGGCAGACGGGCTATATTCCCCATTCCTCCGCCTATCTTTACGGCGTCCGCCGTCAGTATCCTGCCGGCTTTACGGCTCTTGTTGGCAAGCGTTATCCTGCATCTTTCATTCACACCCTTATCGAAAGTAAAGAATCCCAGAAAGATCCATGTGCCGCCTCCCATTTTTTGGTTGACGCTAAAATCGGTTCTTCCTCCCGAATGATATACGCTGTAACGGGCGTCGTCCGTACTGTTATCAAGCGTTTTATACGAAACATAAACGGCATACCTGCCTTTACAGGGAATATCGGGCGTCCATTCGCAGAGGCTTTCAACGCCTTTATTCGTAGTCTTGACCTGTCTGTAAGAGCCTGCTCCGAACGGATTCTCTCCATCCCGGTACGAGTCTTTCAAATGCGCAAAGCCTTCACTGACGCCGGCTGTCCAGCTATCCTTGCCATTCGTCTCTTTATATGCGGATCTGTCTTTATTTCCATCGTTATCCACAATCACCTCGTGTCTTTGCGTATCTCTTTCGCGTGGCAGAAGTACGTTCGCTCCCGCGTTTTCCAGCATCGGCACAAGATAAGGCAACACATAGCTTTGCGTGTACAGGTCTTCCACCGTTTGAAAAATACGGGCGCGTTGCCATTCCCAACGGGCCAGCTTTTGCTCGTAATACCATCCGTGGCTTTGCCACAAGGCTATATGGTGATTTTGCAAGCCTTTAGCCGGAGAACAGGGCCTGGACAGATTCGTTACAAGCGGTTTATCAAGTTTATTTACAAACAGGTCCTTTTTGTCGCGGCTGAAAGTAACCAGATCCTCTATTTTGCGGGTATCGCTTACAAGCCGTATCTTATACTTCCCGTATTCATCGGGCAGTATGCTTTTTATCCCATTGTAAATGTTTTCCACATCCTTTCGGGTAAAAGGAATATACGACAGGTTAACGCCCAAAAACAAACTGAGCGTTTTATTATCGACGTCCACAGAATCGATCTTTACCTCGTCTATCCTGACGTCCTTATTGGCAAAGCCTGTCAGATATTTTTCTATTTCGAAACGTATTCCATCCGGAATTCCCCGATCTTCAGATACTGCTCCGGAAGATGAAGCCAACAGGATGGAAACGTATAAAAACAATATTTTCTTCATTATCATATTTCAGTTGCGAGTTACAGCATTCATTTCCCGTTTTTGAGTTTTACCTGTTTTTTCCATTGTTGAAAGGTAAAAACTCAAACCGGCTGTACCGTCCATCGTCGGTTCATTGGAAGAATAATCGCCCGGATCATCATGATATACAGCTACTCCAAACTGGAAAGGCGCATAGGGATCATCATATTTCAGATGAATTCCTCTCAGGCTTTCATATGTGGATTTATAAACAGGGCCGTCTACCAGTCCTCCATACGGTATATCCCCTGCCAGTTCCGAAACAAATGAATGTGGCCTCAACGGGGAATCTCCCTTTTCAGGAAATCCGCAAATCATGGATGTTCCCCATGGATTACAGCCAAACAGCCAGTCTCTCAGGGCAGCCTCCATTTCAAGACAAGCTTCATCGCCCGACGTCAGGTAATACAACCGTGCTTGCGTCACAGCGGCGGTAACCAGATTGTTTGAGCACCAAATGAACGGCACGCCGTTAAGGAACGGATCATCGTCTGCTTTCGCCCTTTTATAAATAGCGTCAAGGCCTTTCTTCATAAATGCCGCATACTTGTCGCCTGTCGTTTGATCGCTTGACCGGGACAAGTAAAAATGGCCCAGATTTATAAATGGATAAAACTGATAATGACGCGCCCGGCCCTGCTCCATCCATGGCGTCACTTCTTCGAGTTGTCCCCAGTAATCCGCCTTTTTGAGCCACGACGCATCTTTTGTTAGCGCATATCTTACAGCCGCAGCCAGTTCCATATCATCTACCCAGTTATCTTCTTCATAAAAATAAGGCGACGCCACACATGCTGTCTGGAAATTACCCAAATCCGATTCGGCAAAACCGAACGCAGACCCTGCCTTATCCTCCAGAACAGTCGAAAAAGCAGGGTCCATGTCCCTGAAAACATTTGCACCCAACGCAAAAGCCGAAGCGTATTTGGCAGCGCTCGACGACACGCCGGCGCTACGATTCTTGTGTTCTCCCAGTCCCTGGGATTTTCCCGTGATAAAATAAACCGGCCGGCCGGTTCCTTTGCCCCAGCCATAATCGACAAAATCGCGCGAAGGATAACGCATAAGGGCATGATCCCTGTCGTCGGCTATCTGATTAAACATTATGGCGGAATCAGGATTCATCCGTACCATCCATTCCAATCCCCAGCGTATTTCATCCAGAATATCGGGAATACCGTTGCTTCCCTTCTTTCCGGCGGCATTGTATTCGTCTTTGAAAATTGCCTTGTCCGGTGTTTGCTGCCATGCGAACAGCATCTGGAAAGTAGCGTTTGCCGAGGTTGGCAGGTATTGCAAATAGTCGGAGGCGTCATGCCATCCTCCCTTGACGTCTATTTTCTCGCCCGTACGCGCAGGATGATCCACAATATATCCGTCATGCTGATGGCACAGCGTATCCAGATACGGATTGTATCCGCAACGCTGCTGACGCATATATTTGAGAAGAATATCCGCCGAACCGTCATATACATCCGTATCTATCCTGAATACCGGAGACCTGGCTCCATTACACTCCACATAATACTCGCCGCTTTTTTCCAATGAAGAAAAACGGAGGCGTAACGCTTTCTTCATTCCCCATCTTCCGGCATTGGCTGCAACACCTTTTCCTTTAAAAACAGCCTCGGACGATTTGGCGTCTTTGACTTCAAAAACAGAATCATCCGTTTCTTTTTGAGATATAAATACCGCAACCTTCACACTTTGGGGCAAGTATCCCAGTTGGTTTATCCTTAGCCATGCTGTTTGTCCGGCTACTGTCATGAAACAGAAGAAGACCGGCCCAACAATAAACAAATAACGGTATTTTGTATTTCCTGATATTTTCATTTTAGCAGATACTTTGATTAACCGACTCGCCCGGCAGTCCACCCATCCTGCCCGTTAAAGCATGAATCTTCCTCTTTTTCCGCACAACAGTAAATTCTAATTGAAAAATACGACGGGACTTTCGGAATGAGACGGGCTCAGGCTTGTGACGCCGTAACGATACTTTTCCAGGTCTTTCCTGTTTTTACAAGGCAAGGTTACTTCCGTCAAGCCTGTGACTGCAACGATCGCTTCCGGATTATCTATATTTACCGGCTTGTTCCTACCGAATTTATAAATGACAAAACGTTTAGCGTTTTTACCGCGACGCCATTTTAAAACAAGACTGTGTCCGTCCTGTACCCGGTATGAAATATCCTGCGGATTTTCAGGCTCGACACGCTGTATTCTGTTATTCTCCGGGGAAATGCTCAAAGTCCTGTATTCTTTTTTTGTCAGTCGCTTTTCCAGATCCGCTTCCGGCTTATCAAACAGGGATTTGGCGCTGAAATAGATTTCGCCTTTGATATTCGGGTCGGTCATATTCCTGTTTATCTGGCGGATAAGTTCTTTCGAATTGCGCCATTCCTTTTGTTTCGCTTTTTTAGATACCCTGTAAGGCGCCAAGCCGGCATAAACATTCGCACCGTAATTGTATTTCGACCACCAGTCGGCCAATATGGCATAATCGGCGATTGGATATCCGATATTGAAATATAACTGAGGCAGCACGTAATCGATCCAGCCTTTTTCCTGCCATAAAAGTATATCCGCGTACAATCCGTCGTAATTGGTCATGGCTTTTGTATCCGAACCTCTGGGGTCCTCTGTTTTATTACGCCAGATGGCAAAAGGAGAGATTCCAAACTCCACCCATGGTTTGACCGATTTTACAGTCGCGTTGATTTCCTTGATGATCATATTGACATTGTTTCTGCGCCAATCGTCTTTGTCTGTAAATCCGCGCGGATATTCGGCGAATGTGAGAGAATCGGGAAATTCCCGGCCTGCTATTTTATACGGATAGAAATAGTCGTCCATGTGGATAGCATCGATATCATAATTGCTTACTATGTCTTCCACTACTTTACAGGTAAAATCGCGTACTCCGTCCAGTCCCGGATCGAAATATTTGGCTTTCCCGTAATTTATAACCCATTCGGGATGTTTATTTATGACATGGTCTTTTGCATAGGTATTGTACTCCACCGTATCGTTGTTTATACGATACGGATTGAGCCATACATGTATATACAGCCCCCGTTTGTGACATTCTTCAATCGTAAACTGCAAAGGATCGTATCCGGGATCCTGACCCTGTACTCCAGTCAGCCAATGGCTGTAGGGTTCGTATTTGGATTTGTAGAAGGCGTCTGCAGTCGGTCTTATCTGAAAAATAACAGCATTCATGTTATGATCTTTTACCTTGTCCAGTAAAAAGATCATCTCCCGCCTCTGTTCGTCTGCCGCAAGCCCTTTTTTTGCAGGCCAGTCGATATTGGCAACGGTAGCGATCCACACGCCGCGCAATGCCCTTTTATTTGTTTGGGCATGTACAATACAGGCCGGAAATATCAGTAGAATCAAATATAAAGCGAGTTTTTTCATGTGTACATAATTTGTTTTTAAATGGCGACAAGGAACTCGTAGCATATTGGCTCCGCCAGACATTGTTTCATGCTCTTTGGCGCAAGTTTTGCATACCCGTTTCATATATCCAAAATTCAATCTTTTATCCATACTCGCTTTTCAGGTTCGGCTTAACCGGTCGCTGTACGCGGCAATAGCCACAACCTGTAATGAAAAAGCGCTAACTTCCCATACTGTAACTTTCCAAATCCCATTTGAGAAAAGAAAAGGAGGCCGAAATATAAAAATGCCTCCTTTTCTTATTTATAACATAGCATTTTCGGATGCTTTAGTTCTGTTAGAGCGCCTCTTTTTGACTGATATCAATTAATGGCGCTACAGTACGGTGTCCCCTGAAAAAATGATGATACCTGCGTCCGATTGTTGCGGTCCAATAGTCAGCATATGTGGCCGTACCACTTCCTCTTATCAGCCGCCATGTACCGTCGTCCACCACGTTTACGCCCGGTATACCGCCGTTTTCAGCCGTAACTATAACCCGGTAATCTAAACGCGCCGCGCCCTGGCTAACATAGGTTGCCTTCTTTACCGGAATAACTTGCCAGCCGGTCGTTTCACCGAAACCTACCGCTTTGCCCAGATTAAGCCATGCGCTCAGTGTCGCATCGCCCGTCGCATCGCCTACTTTCTTTCCTGACGGTATCTTTCCTTTGGCTTCATCGTCCAGCGTATAGAGCGGGTGCAATGTATACTGGTACTGATATTGTATCTTCAATGTAGTCGCTACCCCCGGCGAATCATACATAAAGTTATAGAATTTGACATACGCTATGGTATCCGTATCATAAGACGTATGGTCGTTTGGATAAGGGTAAGGATAACCGTTATCGAAAACAACCGGCGGTTTGTCAAAATCGTAAACGACAACATTCTGCTTCCCCGAGCCGAGCGTTACCGCCTTGTCGTATATCAGGTTCAAATCAGTACTTTGATATAACTTCAAATTCACCGTTCCCGCCTTTGTCGTGAAGAAACGGCCTATCGAAGTAGGCACAACATTGTAAACCGACAGCGGCGTCGTATTATTTGTAATCGTTTTGCCATTCAAATCCACTTTGAAAATATCGTTCGTACTGGCAGTTGTTACAGGAACCATATAATGTAACTGAAATTCCGCTTCATCGGTCAACGGTACGGCGCCGCCATATTCAATATCCTCTTTTGAACAGGAAACGGAAACAAAGGCCGCCAACAGGAATATGCTTATATACTTAATAATTTTCATATCTTTTATTTTTTAGATAAATTAATGTCTATTTAGACGGATAATCACCCGGATAAGCAAACCAAGGTATGGAACACTGGTAGTTCGGAGCAGTCCCCGCAATAGGTTTCAATTTTTCGAGAGACGGTATGTTCCACACATATTCGGAATTGTAACGCGGACGTATGCGGTAACAAGGAGAACCATCATTGTTAATATCATAGACCGCATTACGGAATTCTATATTACGTGCGGCGCCCAGATAAAATCCTTTGTATACTTTAGACGGATCATTATCGTTTTTCTGGTCTATTTTCCGGTCGGCCTCCCATCCATTGCCTTTTGTCGGATAGCCGCCTGTGTATTGGATATCGTAATGGTATTTGCGCATATCTACCCAGGCCTCTATGGCGCCCCACGGATACAGGGATACCCATTTTTGCATCATGACATGCGAAAGCGTCAGGTTATCCTGTCCCAGTCCGTCAACATAAGGGCCGTTTGCATATTCATCCGCCAGCGTATTGAAAACGGGCACGGTCACTTTATCACCGCCTACCTGCTGTCCCTTGACGCCCGGCGAAAGGTATTTGGCGGTGAAAGCAAGATCGGCTTTCACTGCTTCTTTAAAAGCCGTATAAGCCAGATCTTGTTGCCCCTTTTTCAAATAAGCTTCGGCCAGACAGAATTTTATTTCGGCATAAGTCGTCAATATATAAGGCGCATCGTCGCGGTACAGCCAGCGTCCTTTGCCATCGTTCGGCTGTGCCATTGTTCCATTCTGGACGGTTCCGACACGCCCGTAAAGATGAGGCACATCTTTTGAATCGACAGGATTGGTCCGGCTTGTGGAATTGCGCCCTCCATAATACTTGTAGGTCTTTACGCTGTCGGCATTATCGATATAGTCATACAGATTGGTAGTCGAGCTTAGTTTTGCAACTACCCGCGGATCATAATGGCCTGTTACTGTTTTTGCAGTATCACAGATAATCTGATCATCCATCAGTTGCCACGGATAATAGGGATTGGCAGGTTTCTCAACATCCGCTCTTTGTCCGTCCGATTGATATTTAGGTACTGTACCTGTCATCACTTGCACGGCATAGTCGTGTTGGAAAGTGGTTGTAGTCAAATTTCCTCTGGCAGTTCCCCAAAAATTGTTGTATCCGGTATAGGGCACGCTTTGGGATCCGCCGGCTATCGCTACCGTAGCGTCGTCGGCAATACTTTGGAACGACTTGCCTGCCGCATCAATCAATTCATCGGCATATTTCGCGGTAAAATCCGTTTTGTTCGACAAAGAAGACAGATTTCTAACAATCACCGCATAAGCGAATTTTTTCCATTTATCCTTATCGCCTTTGTAAATCCAATCGTTAGTGGATATTACACTGCCGTAAACCGTTTTATCCTCCATTTCCAGATATTTGACGGCTTCACGCGCCCAAACACGTACCTGCGTATAAACCTCCTCCTGGGAATCATAATCGAACGTCGTCCGCTTATCGTAAGTCAAGGCCTGTTTCATAGGTACTTCACCGTATATTTTTGTCAACATATCCCAGCTATATGCTTTCACGGCATAGCCAATACCGACAAGCGTCCAGCGTTCTTCGGCCATAGCCTGATTGATCATATTCTCCAGATTCATCCCCTGGTTCCAGTATACCGTACGCCAGATCAAAGCGCCGGCATCGTCAGCCGGTACATAATAATGATTCGCATAACTCGCATTTTTCGTGGCTGTTACTCCGAACATCTCGATCATCGGCGCAATAAAAAGTATATCGTTATACCGATCCTGATAAGCCTGCAAAATACCCGACAGGTATACGTAGTCATCTACATAATCCGGCGAGTCTATATTTTTATTGACATCCAGGTAATCCTCGCATCCGGTATTGAATACCAGCAGCATGGATAACAATGATATTATAGTTAAATTTTTCATATTCAATGTTTTTTAGTATTTTAAATTTAGAATGTCAGACTGACTCCACACGAAAGGCCACGCGGATTCGGCAACGCCCATGTATCGTAACCTTCCCCGCCTACACCGCCGGAAGACGCAGATATTGTATTACCCACCGCGTCGATACCTGTATAATTAGTCAGAGTAAACAAGTCGTTTCCTGCAACGTAAACATTTGCATAACTGATAAGCCCATTGGAATACTGTTTCAACAACTTGGCCGGAATCGTATACGAAAGACGCAATTCCTGCAACCGGACATAATTGATATTCTTCTCGATCCAGTCCGGAGCGGCTCCCGCATATTGCGTAGTAGTACCGGCGCTGCCATAAGTTACCGATATGGTATTTATGGTCGGATGATCGGTATTTTCGTTACCGTCTTTTACCACCCCGCTGAATACAACCGGACCCTGTTCACGCTTGGCCACAGACTCCCAACTCATACCATTCTGCATCATATACCTCATTGTTCCGTTTATAACCGTGCTTTTATATTTTCCTGCAAACATGGCAGACAAACGGAATGCTTTATAACTAACGGCTGTATTAAAACCAAAACGCAATTTTGGTTCGCGGTCTCCCAATATAGTCCACTTGTCGGAAGTAAGCGGAAGCCCGGAAGCAGGGTCTATCAAAACTTCCCCTTTGTTGTTCCGCTGAAAATCATTCCCGGTAATCGCTGTTACAGGAGCTCCCACCATTGTGCCGAGGCGGATACCTGCCGTATTACCATTCGTATAGGTTTCATAATACTCTCCAGACGGCAGGCTGGTTGTTTCGGAACCTGTATGCGACAAGTTTACTCCGACATTCCATCGTAAATCCCGCTGGTCAATAATGTTGCCATCGATATGACTTTCCCAGCCCCATGTTTTGAAATCACCCATATTACGGGTATTCAATACGAATCCTGATGCATAACTCATGCGGTAATTTTTTACGATCTGATCGGCGCAACGGGTACTGAAATACGTAAAGTCGGCGTTAATCCGGTCGTTCAAAAAACGGCCTTCAAAACCAGCCTCCCAAGACGTAGTCATTTCCGGCTTCAAATCAGGATTCGGACCGGTAAATCCATATTTAAAACCACCGCCCGTCAATTCGGTCCGTTCAAGTTCCGGATTGATAGAAATAGGATCCGTGTCTTTACCTACCTGCGCTACCGCTCCCCGGAGTTTCAGGAAATTCATTACGCTAGTCGCGCTCTTCATAAACGGTAATTCCGATGCAACAAATGCAACTTCCGCCGCCGGATAAAAAAACACCCTGCTATCGGCCGGTAATGTGGAGGCCCAGTCGTTGCGTGCACGCAATGTAAGAAAAGCCAGATTGTTGTAGCCGGCTTCTATTTGTCCCGAAAAAGCCTGTATACGCCGTTTAGTCGCTCTTTTCGCAGAGGTGATGGTAGCCACGTCAGTATTGTTGATAGACTGAAAATCCGCAATGGAAAAATTCGCTCCATAAGTAGACAGGCGCGCCACTTTATTTTCCTGCTGGTGATAACCGAATTGGGCCGACAAAGTCAACTTGTTATCCAAAAAATTGTCATTCCAGCCCGCAATAATATTCAGCGACTGATCCATAAAATTATCTTTCGATATATTGTACGTACCACCTATGCCCGGCGCTCTATTGTAATTATTGCTTGCAAAATAAGGATGCTCCGACGCCTCGAAGGTCTGCGCGCCGAGATCCCAACCGTACTGCGCACGGACGAATGTATTTTTGGTCGGTGTGATAATTGCCGCCGCATTGCCGATAATACGGTCCGATTCGTCGTAATACTTGTTTTTATTCATGGAAAAAAACGGATTGATCATATCCGTATCGACATATCTTTCCGGATAACGCATGTGGCCCTCATTAGGGACGGGAGCGAGATAATTCGACATATTGTCGATCACGGGCCAGCGTACCGCATAATAAAGCGGACTGGAGGCGCCTTTTCTCACTTTGTTGTTTGTAGTAGACGCATACTGCATGGAAGATTCGACGTTCAGCCATTTGGTTATCTCTGCCTTGCCCGACAACGAAACATTTGTCCGCGTATATGCGGTAGTCTTTACCGTACCTGTCTGATCAGTATAGGAGGCTGCCGCACGGATCGAGGTCTTATCCGTCCCTGCTTCTACGGATAAATTATGCCGCTGCGTAACGCCTGTTTGCAAGATAGAATTTACATTGTCGTAAAACTGCGTGCCTTCGGGATAAAGTCCTCCGAAACGGGCAATATTGTAATAACTTGTAGCCCCGTATGCCCCGTTCGCATATTTCGTCTGCGATTCGGGAATCCCATACGAATTGTCCCAGCGGAATGTATTGCTGTACGATACCTTTCCCTTGCCGCTTGTTCCTTTCTTTGTGGTAATAATAATGGCTCCATTGGAAGCGTTCGATCCGTAAAGAGCCGCGGCGGCGGCGCCTTTCAGCACGGTCACCGATTCTATATCTTCGGGATTGAAGTCATTGCCACGCGATGAAAAGTCCAAATCGCGTGAAGAATAAGCATCCGCTTTGGCAAAAGAGTTGTAGGCGCTGAAAGATGAATTGTTCATCGGGATACCGTCTACAACATAAAGCGGCTGATTGTTTCCCGAAAGGGAAGTAATACTGCGCAATGTAACGGTTGTAGAAGCGCCGGGCGCACCGCCGCTGGATACTACGTTCATCCCCGACACACGGCCCTGCAATGCAGACACGAAATTATCGCGACCCGACTCGATGATGTCGGAAGCTTTCACGTTCTGCACGGAAGATCCCATGGAGCGCGCTACACGTTTCAAACCGAATTCGGCAACGATTTCTACTTCCGCGAGTTCCTTCACATTATCGGCTAATGTCACATTGATAGTAGTTTTAGAACCTATCGCGATAGATTGAGGTTCAAATCCGATAAAAGAAAAATACAGAGTTGCTCCCGCTGGCGCCAGAATGGTATAATTCCCATCCGCGTCACTGAGCGTTCCCTGTGTCGTCCCTTTGACCGAGACGCTCACTCCTGTCAGAGGTTCGCCACTCGAATCCAAAACTTTTCCTTTAATTGTGATCTTTGCCTGTTGTTGCTCCATGATACCGCCGGAGGCTGAATCCGTATCGCCCGCATAGCTACTTCCCATAGACGAGCATACCAGTCCAACAACCAACAAACAAAGAATCTTCCTTGACAGTGTTTTTCTGTGTTTTTTAGAGATTTCCATACTGCTTTGTTTATTAAATTTGATACTTTTTACTAACTAAATACAAATCATATCGCCAATTTTTCAATCAATAATTTCAGGTTTAACCGTTAACGACAAAAAGCTTTGCCCGAAGTATTCGCCGATACTCCGGGTAAAGCTTTTGGACAATAAATATCCGGGGCAAAATATATCTTTCGAATATTTTGTCCTTTCACTATTTTTATTCTTATATTTACCTCTTTTTCTGTCTGTAAGCGTGTCTCTCTCTCTCTCTCTCTCTCTCTCTAACAAAACACAGCTAATATCCAAATTTCCAGGCGAAAAAATGAATTTATACATCGCTAAATTTTGTGTTTTATTTGACATTGTCATTGTTTTATTTCTTGAATACCGGCTGTTTTATATCTCAAAATCATGTTCTCGAAAAATTTAAACAGATTCCGAAGATTAATTTAAGGTGGTTTATAGTAAATTATTTTCCATAAGTAATTTTTAAAGGGTTTTACAAAACATTCTTCTTTAATAAGGCCTTCGGATATTACATCTCTATCTCATTATTTATTCTTGATAGGATAATAAACCTGCAATTCCTTCACTAGAGGTAAATAGACTATCTTTGCTATTTAGCGGCACAACTGTATTTATTAATGTAACTAATGAATTTCCCGTTTTATGCTTCCATAACAGTTTTCCGGTTACAGCATCCGTTGCGGATACAAGCCCGTTTCCCGCCGATATGATGCGAAAGGGAACAACAACAAGTATTACCGGATGAGAAGTAACGTCTTTCATAGAAACAGACTTTTAATTTACAATCAAAATACTTCGTATGACTTTCACAAAAGTAAATGATTTACGCATATCTTTTTTGAATCATTTATTTATTTTACGGTTTATTATTGATAATACATATATTTTAATATAAAAGCAAAGATGATAAACACTTGAAGTCAATGTTGAAAAACAGCTATGTCGCATACAAAGATACTGATAAATATATATTTTAGCGTTTACATAAATATTTTCAATATATTTCACACATACAAATGTACAAGAAAAACGAACAAAACACAGACAGGAAGCCGAAAAAACAAAATACGCGGAAGAATAGCAAAATCGAAGAGAAACAACAACGCTATTATCCTAAATAATTGTATACAACCACAAATAATTGTTAATATAAAGATTTTACCGATATTCAAATATATTTATTTAAATATATCATCTTATATTTGTCTTGTAAATCATTGAAAAAAACCGCGGATCAGATAATCTTTATGGTTAAATAATCAAGTGAACAGGTACGCCATGAAACAAGCATGCAATAGTTGCGCCAAAGAGCATGAAACAAGGTTCGGCGGAGCCAATATGTTGCAAGTCATGACCATAAAAAAACAATATATACGCATGAAACGAAGCATGATTTTTGTCAAATTACCAAAGTCCGTGATAATAAAAATCATGCAAGTTCAATATGTCAATTGAAAACAAAATTATTATCTTATGAAAAGATTAGTACACATTCTCGTCCTGTTAACGGCAGTTCTTTTTGTTTACTCTCAAGACGGGCGAACAAAGGCAGGCGCGGAATCAATCGACGAATACCTGCCAATGTTGAAAAATAAAAACGTCGCCATCATGTCAAACCACACAGGAATGATAAATGACAGACATCTGGTGGATATACTGGTGGAAAAAGACATAAAAGCAGTTGCCATATTTTCACCTGAACATGGTTTTAGAGGAAACGCCGACGCCGGGGAGCATGTGCCGGGCTCTGTGGACGGAAAAACAGGTATTCCAATCAAATCGCTATATGACGGCAAAGACCGGAAACCGGGAAAAGGATCCATGGATCTCTTCGATATACTTGTAATAGACATACAGGATGTAGGTTTGCGGTTCTATACCTATTACATAACCATGGCGAAACTTATGGACGCATGCGCCGAATACGGCAAAAAGGTTATAGTACTGGATCGCCCCAATCCTAACGGACACTATGTAGACGGCCCCATACTGGACATGAAGCACAAGTCGGGAGTAGGATGGTTGCCGATACCTGTGGTACATGGCATGACATTGGGCGAACTGGCAATGATGATAAACGGAGAGCGCTGGTTGCCCGACAACAGGACATGCGATCTGACGATCATAAAATGCAAGAATTACACACACAAAACAATGTACCAACTGCCGATAACGCCTTCTCCCAATCTGCCGAATATGAAATCCATATATCTGTATCCTTCAACTTGTTTATTCGAAGGGACAGTGGCCAGTTTAGGCAGGGGAACCGCATTTCCGTTTCAGGTATACGGTCACCCCGACATGAAAGGATGTACGTTCGATTTCACTCCGGAAAGTATAGCCGGAGCAAAAAATCCTCCGCTTCTCAACAGACTGTGCCACGGCGTGGATTTAAGGGAGATACCCGATGAAGAAATATTCAGACGGGGATTTGATCTTTCCTACATAATAGACGCTTACAATAACCTGAATATGGGAGACGGTTTTTTTACGCCTTTTTTTGAAAAGCTGGCGGGAGTGGATTATATTCGCAAAATGATTAGGGATGGAAAGTCCGCGACAGAGATCAAGGAAATGTGGAAAAGCGATGTGGAAAAATTCAAGCAACAACGCAAACCCTATCTTTTATACGCGGAATGAAATACAAATACATAACAATCAATAGATAACCAATTATGAGTCCTGTTTCAGTATTGCTAACCATTGTTCTTTACTTCACCGTACTATTTGTAATATCCTATATTACGGGACGTAAAGCGGACAATCAGGGATTTTTCACCGGGAACCGAAAGTCTCCATGGTATGTTGTGGCTTTTGCAATGATCGGCTCCGCAATATCCGGGGTCACATTCGTTTCCGTGCCCGGAATGGTTGCCGGCGCCGGATTTTCATACCTGCAAATGGTCTTGGGATTTGTTGTCGGCCAACTGATCATTGCATTCGTGCTTATTCCGTTATTCTACAGGATGAACCTGACCTCTATCTATGAATATCTGCAAAACCGCTTCGGTATCGCATCCTATAAAACAGGGGCATGGTTCTTCTTCATATCGAAAATGCTGGGAGCGGCCGTCCGTTTATTTTTGGTATGCATCGTATTGCAACTGCTGGTTTTCGATCCGCTGCAACTTCCTTTCATCCTGAATGTAGTATTCACCGTAGGACTGGTATGGCTATATACATTCCGGGGAGGAGTAAAGTCGCTGATCTGGACAGATTCGCTCAAAACCTTTTGCCTGATCGTTTCCATTGGTTTGTGCATATACTGCATAGCCTCGAATCTGGGCTTTGATTTTTCCGGAATGCTGTCGGCAATCGGCAATCACGAGTATTCCAGGACTTTCTTTTTCGACGATATCAATGACAGGCAGTTTTTCTTCAAACAATTTTTGGCCGGGATATTCACCGTCATTGCAACCACAGGACTGGACCAGGATATGATGCAAAAAAACATGAGTTGCAAAAACCACAAAGATTCCCAGAAAAACATGATAATAAGCGGCGTACTGCAATTATTCATCATTTCGCTGTTTTTGATGCTGGGCGTATTGCTTTATACGTTTGCCTACCGGAATAACGTGGCCATTCCGGCAAAAAGCGACGAATTGTTTCCCTTGCTTGCCACAAACGGATATTTCCCGTTAATTGTGTCCATATTGTTTATAATAGGACTTATATCGGCTGCGTATGCCGCGGCCGGCTCCGCGCTCACCGCACTTACCACCTCTTTTACTGTAGACATACTGGAAAGCACCAAAAAAGGGAAAACGGAAAAAGACATAGCCTATATCCGCCAAAAAGTACATGCGGGCATGGCCGTGGTAATGGGGCTGGTCATTATAGCGATAAACCTGCTAAACAATACATCCGTTATCGACGCCGTGTATATTTTGGCAAGCTATACTTACGGGCCTATACTCGGACTGTTTGCTTTCGGTATCTTTACCAAAAAAAGTATCAGGGATAAATACATACCTCTGGTGGCGGTATCGGCTCCGGTTATTTGTTTTGTATTGGATAAAAATTCCGAAGCGTGGTTCAACGGATATAAATTCAGTTACGAAATACTGATCATAAATGCAATCCTTACATTTACCGGATTGCTGGTACTTATCCGGAAAAACAAACAAATTGCGGCAATAGAAAACAAACCAAAACAAGCAGACTTGAAATGAAACGGGCAGGCAAAACCAGCGCCAAAGAACATGAAACAATGTTCGGCAGAGCCAATATGTTGCAAGTTCCATGCAAACATTAAAAAACAAATTATAGACACATGAAGATCAATTGTTTTATACTTTTTAAAAGCGCCGGACAGGCAAAAAGCACAATCGTTTCATTGAAACGGTCGCCATTGACAAACAAGATCTATTTGCTGGCCGGTAATGACTGTAAAGAAACTGTAAGCGGCTGTGAAACAATAAATATAGACTCTTTATACTCGACCGCTACAATAAAAAAAATTGCGGCAAGATCCGATACCGGATACACATTGATCTACACCAGGTCTGCCGCTCTTCGCCCGGGTATGTTCGCGCTCGACCGCATGTTGCAAATAATTGAAGACTCGGGAGCCGGCTTTGCATATGCCGACCATTATCAGATTGTTGGCGAAGAAAAGAAAAACAATCCGCTCATCGCATATCAAAAAGGCAGTTTGCGGGATGATTTCAATTTCGGTTCGGTACTGCTATATAGATCCGACGCGTTGAAAAAGGCCGTATCCGGCATGGATAAAGAATACAAATTCGCAGGACTGTACGATCTGCGGCTGGCAATATCCCGCATTGCCGACCCTGTGCATATCAATGAATACCTGTACACCGAGATAGAGAACGACACACGCAAAAGCGGCGAAAAAATATTCGACTATGTGGATCCTAAAAACCGGGATATGCAGATCGAAATGGAACAGGTTTGTACCGGACATCTGAAAAAAATCGGCGCTTACCTTGCTCCCCGATTCAGGAAGGTTGAGTTCGATCGCGACAATTTTGAATACGAAGCCTCTGTTATCATTCCTGTCCGCAACCGTATCAGGACAATTGCCGACGCCATAAAATCGGTTCTGAACCAAAAAACGAATTTTAAATTCAACCTCATTGTCATCGACAACTATTCTACCGACGGCACAACGGAAGCCATCGATAAATTCGCATCCGATAAACGGTTGATACACATCATACCCGAAAATAAAGAGCTGGGAATAGGCGGTTGCTGGAATGCCGGCGTACATCATCCCGAATGTGGAAAATTTGCAGTGCAGCTCGACAGCGACGATGTATATTCGGACGAAAATTCATTGCAGAAAATAGTAGACGCCTTTTACGAGCAAAATTGCGCGATGGTAGTAGGCGCATATATGCTTACCGGCTTCGATATGAAGATGATACCGCCGGGCATTATCGACCACAAGGAATGGACTCCCGACAATGGACGGAATAATGCGCTTCGCATCAACGGGTTGGGCGCGCCGCGCGCATTCTATACCCCTGTATTGAGGGAAATCAAAGTACCGAATACCAGTTATGGAGAAGATTACGCACTGGGCTTGTATTTCTCGCGGGAGTATCGGATAGGGCGCATCTACGATGTTCTGTACCTGTGCCGTCGTTGGGACGACAACTCCGACGCCGCGCTGGATATAGTGAAGACGAATGCGCACAATACATATAAAGACAGGATCCGCACATGGGAAATTGAAGCCCGTATTGCGTTGAACAAAAGCAATCGAAATTAAACGCCCTCTGAAAAAGAATGAATTTAACTTCGAAAGATATAAAAAAACTACTCTGCACGCAGCTGAACGAGTGGCCTTTAGCAAGGAGTAATTTTGATGCTCTCAAGGGCGTTCAATCCAAAAATTTTTCGTTCGGTAATTTTTCCGTCAGGGTGCAGTTCAATCCTGCGCGCATTCAGTCTTCTGCGGCAAAAGTAGACGCAAAGTCCATTCAGGAAAGAAAATGTTTCCTGTGCCCGCAAAACCTGCCGTCTGAACAAAAGGGGATCCCGTTTGGCGCCGGCTATCAGGTATTGGTCAACCCTTATCCCGTTTTTCCCGAACATTTCACCATACCGGCATACAGGCATGCAGACCAATCGATATTGGACAGGTACGGCGATATGCTTGATTTGGCAAAAAGTCTTGAGGAATATACCATATTTTACAATGGTCCGAAGTGCGGCGCGTCCGCACCCGACCACGTTCACTTTCAGGCAGGGATAAAAGCTTTTCTACCTGTCGAAAAAGAGATAAGATATATAGCGAAAGAAGAGATTTACAAGTCGGACGGATTAACCGTATATGCCATAAAAGAATATCTTCGTAATTCTTTCCTGCTGGAGGCGACAAACAAAGACGACGCCGTGTTTTTTTTCAAGAAACTTTGCGCTCTGCCGGATTGGAAAGAAGGAGATGAAGAACCCATGATGAATGTCCTGACCTGGTACGAAGGGAACAGGTATTACAGTTGTATATTCCCCCGTGAAAAACATCGTCCGGCATGTTTCTTCGCCGAAGGAGACGACAACCTGCTCATCAGCCCGGCCGCAGTGGATCTGGGCGGAGTATTTATCATGCCTTTGGAAAAAGACTATCGTAAAATAACCGCAAAAGATATTGAAGCCATACTGAAAGAAATATGTATCGGCGACAAAAAAATGCAAGCTGTCATTAACAAAATAATAAATCTGTGAAAAACATGGAACCGGAAATAAGCGTAGGCATTTTATGGAATAAAGAAATAACTTTCGTATTCGACAGAAAGTATATCTGCCGGGAAAATGAAGTTACGGGAAAAAACAGCGTTTCATACCGGGACGGCCTGATCCTTTGGAACGGCAAGCTTTGGCAGGAATTGCTCTTTATGCCCGAAGACGAAGAACAGGCTTCATTCACACTTAAAAATGTGACTATCGGCGTCAACTTCCACTGGGAGCGAAAAGAAGACCAGCGGTTTCAGGGAGGACTAAAATTGATTGTGGAAAATGACGGGATCACAGCCGTCAACCTCGTCAAAACAGAAAGCTACCTCACCAGCGTCATATCTTCCGAAATGAGCGCCACAGCCTCGTTGGAACTGCTGAAAGCCCATGCGGTAATATCGCGGAGCTGGCTGCTGGCCCAAATAGAAAAGAACAGGGAGATCATCGCAAGCAAAGAAAAATATACGACATTCACCGAAACGGAGGATGAAATTATCCGTTGGTACGACCGTGAAGACCATCTGAATTTCGATGTATGCGCCGACGACCATTGCCAGCGTTACCAGGGTATAACCCGCGCATCGGCCAATATCGAGACTGTAAGGCAGGCAATAAAGGAGACAAGAGGGCAGGTATTGAGATCGGAGGGCAAAATATGTGACGCCCGCTTCTCTAAATGTTGCGGCGGAGTGGTGGAAGAATTTCAAAATTGCTGGGAAGATATAAAATACCCTTATCTGGCAAAGCTGAGAGATGATGAAAACACAGATGAAAATACAAGGGATATCCCCTGCCTTACGATGGAATCCGAAGCCGCAAAATGGATAAAATCAAGCCCGTCCGCGTTTTGTAATACGCAGGACAAGAAAATATTGGGACAGGTATTGAACAATTACGATCAGGAAACAAGCGATTTTTACCGTTGGCAGGTAGCGTATTCCCAAGAAGAAATATCCGCGTTGATCTTCAAGCGTTCCGGCATGGACTTCGGCGCCATACAGGAACTTGTACCTGTGGAAAGAGGTACGTCGGGCCGGCTGGTGAAACTGAAAATCGTAGGTTCCAAAAAAACAATGACCATCGGAAAAGAACTGGAGATCCGCCGTATTTTATCCGCATCCCATTTGTATAGCTCCGCGTTCGTCGTTGACAAAAAAGACAATAAGTTCATATTGACAGGCGCCGGATGGGGACATGGCGTAGGCTTGTGCCAGATAGGAGCGGCGGTGATGGGAGAAAAGGGTTATCCCTACAACCGGATATTGCTGCATTATTATGTGGGCGCAACTATTGAAAAACTGTACTAAAAAGAAAAGCAAATGAAAGAAAAAAAGAAATCGCCGTGGGCATGGATTCCTACGCTCTATCTGGCCGAAGGATTACCATACGTCGCCGTGCAGACGATATCCATCATTATGTACAAACGGATGGGTATATCGAATACGGATATAGCCCTGTATACCAGCTGGCTGTATCTCCCCTGGGTGATCAAGTTCCTGTGGAGCCCGTTTGTCGATCTATTAAAGACCAAACGCTGGTGGATTGTGACCATGCAGTTGCTTGTCGGAGCCGGTTTTGCCGGTATCGCATTCACCATACCCGTCCCTTTTTTCTTTCAGGCCACATTGGCAATCTTTGCCTTGTTGGCATTCAGCTCGGCCACACATGACATTGCAGCCGACGGTTTTTATATGCTGGGGTTGGATACAAATCAGCAGGCCAGGTATGTAGGCATAAGAAGCACCTTTTATCGCATTGCCACTGTCTTCGGGCAGGGAATACTGATCATACTGGCCGGACTTCTCGAAAGCGGCACAGGTTGCGAGCCTGTAAAGATAAACATAGAGGCTTCTCCGCGATACGCCCAATCCACATTGTATATACCTCAAATTCAGGATATGGCGCCGCAGGATGGAGAGATCCGCTTTGTTGTATACAACGACAAACTGCAAATCGGGACGCATGGCGTCAACAAAGACAGCCTGAAAATATTCCTCGACAGCATATCCCTGTTGAATCTGAACAACGGTTTTGTGACAAAAGACGAGAATATCAAAAAAGACGGCGACGGATGGTGGAAAACAAATATATCCGGGCCTTTCGGCGGCTGGATAAAAAACACATTCGGAGAGGAAAGGAATGTCGAGCAAACGGAGCAAGCGGGCAATGTCTCCGTTGCCGTAGTAAGATTGTCGAAGCGGCCGGAGCATGGCAAGGAAATGATACTGAACACAACCATGAACCGGGGAGATAAAAGCATCGCCCTGATACAGGGAGACCATTTGTCTTTCAATGAAAACAACTGGAACAAACCTGCCTGCATGGTATTTCAGGTCGATTCGAAACTGGTTACGGACAGCTCTGTCGAATACAAGGGGCTATCGGGCAACATCCCGTTTGCATGGTCGATAACTTTCCTTGTACTGGCCGGCCTGTTCATCTTCTTTGGTTTTTATCATAAAGTCATGTTGCCAAAGCCGGATTCGGACAAACCGCATACTCATGTAACCGCAAAATCCATATTCCGGGAATTCGGTATCACCTTCGCCGCTTTTTTCAAGAAACCGCAAGTATGGCCGGCCATATTTTTCATGCTCGCATTCCGGTTTTCGGAAGCGCAGGTTATCAAACTGATAAATCCGTTTCTCCTGGACCCGAAAAATGCGGGAGGAATCGGGCTTACCACAGGCGAAGTCGGACTGGTATACGGTACGGTAGGGATCATCGGGCTTACTCTCGGCGGAATCATCGGAGGATTGACCGCAGCTAAAGGCGGCCTGAAAAAGTGGTTGTGGCCCATGACTTTAAGCATGTTGCTCACCATAGCCACATTTTTATACCTTAGTTTCTCGCAAACCGACAACTTGCTTGTGATCAATATATGCGTGTTCATAGAACAGTTTGGTTACGGTTTCGGATTCACCGCCTACATGCTTTACCTGATGTATTTCTCGGAAGGAAAACATAAAACGGCCCACTATGCGTTCTGTACAGGCCTGATGGCCGCCGGAATGATGCTGCCGGGCATGTTTGCAGGATGGTTACAGGAACAACTGGGATATAACCATTTCTTTATCTGGGTAATGATATGCAGCGTTATTCCGATTGTCGCCGTATCGCTATTGAAGATCGACCCCGACTACGGAAAAGCTAAAGCGGAAAAAGCCGGAGAACCGGAAGATCAATAAAAAACAACCATGAAACGGACATGCAAAAGTCGCGCCAAAAAGCATGAAACAACGCTCGGCGGAGCCAATATGTTGCAAGTTCCTTATGACCGTAAAAAACAAATTGTATGCACATGAAAAGTATATCAGTTATAATATCCGCATTCTGCCTGTTTGGCATACCCTCTTTTGCGCAAAAGACAAAGACGGGAATCGAAATGCTAAAGGAACAGAACTTCAGAGCGCTGGAGGGAAAACGTGTCGGGATCATCACAAACCCTACAGGAGTAGACAACAATCTGAAATCAACCGTTGATATCCTCCATGAAGCGCCGAATGTGCAGATCGTGGCTCTATTCGCTCCCGAACATGGCATACGTGGCGACGCACATGCCGGCGACGAAGTGGACAACACGATCGATCCCGATACCGGGCTACCCGTCTACTCCCTCTATGGAAAAAACCACAAGCCAACACCCGACATGCTGAAAGGAATAGACGCTCTGGTATACGACATACAGGATACAGGCTGTCGTTCCTATACCTACATCAGCGCTATGGGTTTGGCCATGCAGGCCGCCGCTGAAAACAATATCGAATTTATAGTGCTGGACAGGCCCAATCCATTAGGAGGAAAAAAGGTCGAAGGATGCATTGTGGAAGACGCTTTTGTCTCGTTCGTAAGCCGGTTCGGAATACCTTACATATACGGGCTTACCTGCGGAGAACTGGCATTGCTGCTCAATGGCGAGAATATGCTGAAAAGCAAGTGCAAGTTGCAGATAGTGAAAATGAAGGGATGGAAACGAAAAATGACTTACGACCAAACGGGACTGCAATGGATCCTGCCCTCCCCT
The DNA here is from genome assembly GCA_031273295.1 of Prevotella sp. Classification (GTDB taxonomy): domain Bacteria; phylum Bacteroidota; class Bacteroidia; order Bacteroidales; family Dysgonomonadaceae; genus Dysgonomonas. The sequence continues at coordinate 11,348 of JAISSD010000296.1, read as the reverse complement.
CACATACCCCATGCCGCTTCAGCTGTGTTTTATCCGGTATCGGGGATACTGGGCGAATTGGGTTACCTGTCTATCGGCGTGGGTTATACCATTCCGTTCCAGATGTTTGCCTCCGACTGGATAAAAGCCGGCGAGTTTGCGGACAGTCTGAATGGCTTGGGCTTACCGGGCGTACACTTCAGGCCGATACACCTGAAACCCTTCTATTCGGTAGGACAAGGCAGGCAATATGAAGGAGTGCAGGTACATATAACGGATTATGAAAAGGCGGGATTATCCGAAATACAATTCTATGTGATGCAGGAAATCGCGAGGCTCTATCCGGACAAGGCCGTTTTTGCCAATGCCGATAAAAAGCGTTTCAGGATGTTTGATCAGGTATCCGGAAGCGATCATGTCAGGCTGACTTTTGCGAAAAACAACAGATTCGACGATATCAGGGACTTTTGGTATAAAGACAGGGAATCATTTATAGAACTGTCGAAGAAGTACTATTTATATAAATAAAAAACAAGGCGTTATGATTCGTAAACCGGGCGACAGGCTCTTATCCCTCGACGTGCTAAGGGGAATTACCATTGCAGGAATGATAATGGTAAATAATCCCGGTTCGTGGAAGTATGTCTGCGAGCCTTTGGGACACGCCGCATGGCACGGGCTTACCCCGACCGATCTGGTCTTTCCTTTCTTCATGTTTATCATGGGAATATCCACATATATTTCTCTAAATAAATTCAATTTCGAATGTAACAGGCCGGCCCTGTTAAAAATACTCAAACGGACAATCGTTATATTCGTTATCGGGCTTGGACTGGGTTGGCTGTCCCTGTCATTCCGCACATACCATAGCCTGGGAGGAGAAGATACCGGCCTCTATGAGAGGCTGTTGCAATCCATTACAAATTTCGGGCACATACGCATACCGGGCGTAATGCAACGGCTCGCCATCACCTACGGAGCCACAGCGTTGATTGCCATATCGGTGAAGCACAGATATATTCCCCGTATCATTGTCGCCACGCTGACCGGATACTTCTTGCTGCTGCTTTTCGGCAACGGATTCGAATTCAGCGAAAACAACATTGTCTCTGTTCTCGACAGGGCTGTTTTAGGCGCGGATCACATGTACAGGGACAGCGGCTTGTCTATCGACCCCGAAGGCTTGTTGAGTACCGTACCCGCTATTTGCCATGTACTCACAGGCTTCTGTTGCGGTCGGGTATTGCTGGCGGCAAAAGACAATGACGATCGCGTCAAAAAACTGTTCGTTATTGGCGCCATCCTTGCATTTCTCGGATTCTTGCTTGGTTACGGCTGTCCTGTCAACAAAAAGATATGGTCTCCCACATTCGTTTCGGTAACATGCGGGTTAGCGGCCACATCATTAGCGCTGCTGATATGGGTCATCGACATCAAAGGGTATAAAAGATGGAGCGCGTTTTTCGAATCATTCGGCGTAAATCCGCTTTTCATCTATGTCGCGGCGGGCGTGTTCTCTATCATATTGGGCAACATCCTGTTTACATATAATGGATCAACCCAGAGCATCAAGAATTTCATATATCAGGCATGTATGCGGCCTTGTTTGGGCGACTATCCGGGTTCATTGGCATACGCATTGCTGTTTGTGGGATTCAACCGGATGATCGGTAATATATTGTATAAAAAGAAAATCTATATAAAGATATGATACTATTGGCAGATGGAGGTTCTACAAAAGTCGACTGGCGTTTGGTAGAAGGTGAAAAAGAGATTAAACGGTTTTCCACTAAAGGAGCCAATCCGTTCTTTCGCACGCGGGAGGATATAAGCGAGGAAATAAAAACAATTATAAAGCCCGTCCTCAACGGATACGCGATAGACGCTGTATATTTCTTCGGGGCCGGCTGTGCGTCTCCCGACAAAAACCGGATCGTCAGGGATGCGATTTCCGACAATATCCCCGCATCCCGTATTTGTATCGACAGCGATCTGCTGGCCGCGGCAAAGGGACTGTGCGGAACAAACAAAGGGATAGCTTGCATACTTGGCACAGGTTCCAATTCCTGCTTTTACGACGGGAAAGAGATCAAAGACAATATCTCCCCCCTGGGTTATATATTGGGAGACGAGGGCAGCGGCGCCGTAATCGGACGCCTGTTTCTTGGAGCATGCCTCAAAAATCAACTGACGCCGGGACTTAAAGAAAAATTCCTGAAAGAATTTGAACTTACTCCCGCCCTTATTCTCGACAAGGTATATAAACAACCGATGGCAAACCGCTTTTTGGCAAGCCTGTCGCCTTTTCTTGTCGCCAACATACAGGACAAGGCGATCTATAACATCGTATACAACGCTTTTCAGGATTTCTTCATCAAGAACGTAATGCAGTATGATTACAGAAATAACGAAGTGCATTTCACAGGTTCGGTCGCTTATCATTACCGGGAAGTTTTGCGTAATGCCGGAGCAGATCTAGGCATTAAAACCGGAAACATTGTCCAGTCTCCAATGAATGGATTGATACGGTTCTACAGCAACCGGCCAACAGTCGACAGTCAAAAAACATCAATAATTTAACAGATCTATAAAATGACATTCATAAAAATTACCGAACAGCCATCATTATACGACAATCTGGAAGACAAATCGATTTCGGAATTGCTTGCGGATATAAACAGAGAAGACCGGAAAGTAGCTTTGGCCGTAGAAAAAGCCATCCCTCAAATCGAAAAGCTCGTATCCCTGATAATTCCCCGCATGCAGCAAGGCGGCCGTATCTTTTACATGGGCGCAGGAACCAGTGGACGGCTGGGAGTGTTGGACGCTTCTGAGATCCCGCCCACTTTCGGTATGCCGAATACGCTTGTAACAGGCCTCATTGCCGGCGGAGACACGGCTTTACGCAATCCTGTGGAAAAAGCGGAAGACAATATGGAAGCCGGGTGGAGAGACTTGCAAGCCTGTAACATCAATGAAAAAGACACTGTGATCGGCATTGCCGCATCGGGAACAACTCCTTATGTAATAGGAGCTTTGCGCGAAGCCCGCAAATCCGGTATCCTGACGGCTTCCATTTCCAGCAATCCCGATTCTCCGGTTGCACAGGAAGCCGATATTCCAATCGAAATGATCGTCGGCCCCGAATTTGTTACGGGCAGCTCGCGCATGAAATCGGGAACAGGACAAAAAATGATACTGAACATGATCACCACAACTGCAATGATAAAACTCGGACGCGTAAAAGGAAACCGTATGGTAAACATGCAACTGTCAAATTCCAAGCTCGTTGACCGGGGTACCCGTATGGTGTCGGAAGAGCTTGGCCTGGGTTATGAACAGGCAAACAGATTGCTGCTGCTGCATGGCTCCGTAAAAAAGGCTGTGGACGCCTATCGTGAAGAGAACAAATAGGCGGCGTTTCTAAAAAAGTGCGCCCGGAAAGCGCGCTTTTTGAAACGCCGTCCGAAAATTTATACTTTTTTTAATTTTTCGTATTCTCCATTCCTGTTTAATTGATTAGCTTTGCATCCGAATACATAAGATAAGCATGAGGTCTTGTAGATGAGAAAAATTCGTGTCTTAACATACGTTTTTCTGTGTATACTGTTTTCTGCTCCTTTTTTAGGCGCACAGTATGCCCATACAAAATATCGTGCTGTCGATTCGATACATGGCAATGATACTTTGCCCCGTTCCAATCGGGATTCCCTGCCAAAGAACGACTCGCTGAAGCTCCGGAACGATTCACTGCCGGAAGACTCTACCAAACAGAAAAAGAATGCCCTGGACGCCATTGTAGACTATACAGCCAACGACTCCATTGTGCTTGCAGCCGATAATTGGGGTTATCTGTACGGTTCGGCGGAAGTAAAATACACGGACATAACGCTAAAAAGCGAAAAACTGTCCATGAATATGGACAGCAGTCTGGTATATGCCACTTTCGGAACGGATTCGACAGGCAATGAATTCGGGTACCCTGTCTTTTCCGACGGAGACACGGATTACGAGTCGAAAAACATGACGTACAACTTCAAGACGGGAAAAGGATACAGTACCAACATTGTAACCACGCAGGGAGAAGGTTATGTGATGGCAGGAAAAGCCAAGAAGCAGGAAAACAACTCGTTTTTTATGCTCGACGGCAAATATACGACCTGCGACGACCACGAACATCCGCACTTTTTCATCGCCATGACAAAGGCATTGGTCAATCCCAATAAAAACGTGGTGACAGGTCCCGCCTACCTGGTTATAGAAGGATTGCCCCTGCCGATAGGACTTCCTTTCGGATTCTTCCCTTTTTCCGATAAATATTCGTCGGGAGTCATCATGCCGTCATACGGAGACGAGATGGACAGAGGATTTAACCTGCACGACGGAGGATATTACTTCGCCTTCAACGACAATGTGGATCTCTCCCTGACAGGCGATATATACACCAAAGGATCATGGGGACTCAAAGCGCGTTCGTCGTACCGTAAACGATATAAATATTCCGGATCGTTCGATTTCAATTATCTGTATAACAAATACGGGGAAAAAGATATAGACCAGACCATCAGCAAAGACCTGTCCATCAACTGGACCCACACCCAAGACCCGAAAGCAAACATGTTCAGAACCCTGTCGGCAAGCGTGAATTTCTCGACAAGCTCGTACAATCAAAACAGTCTCGACAATAAATATACCCGTCCGGGCACAAGCAATACCAAAGGTTCGAGCGTTACGCTGACCCGGAAAATACCAAATTCAGCGTGGAGCCTGTCTGCCTCCATGAATGTGGCGCAACGCAGCCAGGACTCGTCCATCTCCATGACTTTACCCAACCTGACCGTAACAATGAGCCGCATTGCCCCGTTTAAGCGTAAAGAGGCCGCCGGCGCGGAACGCTGGTACGAGAAAATACAGATGAGTTATACAGGCGATTTCAGAAACAGTATAGATACGAAAGAAAACCTGTTGTTGAAATCAAATTTACAGAAAGACTGGAAAAACGCAATGAAGCATACAATCCCTGTTTCAGCTACATTCAGCGCATTTAACTACCTGAATATCACGCCTTCGATGAATTATACGGAACGCTGGTATACCCGGAAAATAAGCAAACGGTGGAACCCTCAGACAAACGCGCATGTCAGTATGAAAGGTGATACGTCATACTCGTTTAACCGCGTTTATGATTTCAATGCGGCGCTGAGCTTCCAGACAAAAATGTATGGCGAATACATTCCCGTTTTTTCAAAAACGACGCGGATACGGCATGTTTTTACGCCCGGCGTCAGTCTGAGTTATACTCCCGACTTCAGCAACCCCGTATTTGGATTCTATGAAACATATACCTATTACGATTCAAACGGCAAGGCCAAAAACTATACTTACTCGCCCTATGAAAGAGGTATGTTTGGAACTGCGCCGGGCGCAGCCTCGGGAATGGTTTCGTTCAATTTCGAGAACAACCTGGAAATGAAAATGGCGTCGGAAAAAGACTCTACCGGATTCAAAAAGATAAGCCTGATAGATAATCTGAGTGTGAATTTCAGCAACAACCTGATGGCCGATTCCCTCAATTGGAGCGATATAGCGGTAAACGCCCGTTTCAAATTCAGCAAATCGTTTGTTGTAAACATAGGCGCGGCTTTCGACCCCTATATGTACGGACTGAACGAATACGGCAATCCTGCAAAAATAAACAAACTGCGCATAAGCCACGGTAAAGGATTCGGACGGCTAAAAAGTACGGGATACTCCGTATCGCCTTCCATCAATCAAGACACATTCAAAAAACTGTTTGGCAAGGACGACGACAAGGAAGGAAGCAAAAAAGACGAAGAACAGACCTCCGATACGGGCAGTCCCGGCGCTGAAGCGGGAGGACAAAAGAGAGGCGGCCTGCTGGACAAGAAAAAGGATGACAACCAGTATGACGAAGACGGTTATGTAAAAAGCGAAATAAAATGGAATCTGGCATTCAACTTCTCCATGAATTACAATTACGGGGATTTTGATTATGACAAGATGGAATACAGAGGGCGTTTAACCAAAAATTTCGGGCTGAACGGCAGCATACAACCTACCAGGAACTGGAACTTCAATTTCAATACCGGCTATGACTTCGACGCAAAAAAAATCGCGCACATGAGCTGTAATCTGACCCGGAACCTGCACTGCTGGTCCATAACGGCGAGTTTCAACCCTGTCGGGGCATACAAGTCATATTATGTATCGTTGCGGGCAAGCTCTTCATTATTGCAGGATCTGAAGTACGAGCAAAGGGGCCAGACGTCCAGCTACGATCCTCGCTGGGATTGATCGGGATATAACTTGCTTTCCGCTTTGCGACGATGAACTGTTTTAATTTTAAAATCTTCGTTCCTTGAAATACAGTATGTTAACAAAAAACAAAGAACGCTATTTGTTGTAATGATCTTGAATTTTTGTATCTTTATTCATTTAAATCGACAGGCATGAAAAGAATCAACCTTTACGCTATTTTCTTATTTTCCATATTGATATTTATCACTGCATGCGGCGAATCGAATTCCCGTTTTCTCAAAGACGGAAAATACAGGGAGGAAGTACACCGGCAGTTTCTGAAACGGAAAGAACTGGCTGCCGGACGCAGCGAACAGCTATTCTCTGTTTTCGATAGAACGGATCTGACTACGGAACAAAAAGAAGCGCTCGAGTTCCTTTATGCATACATGCCGCTATCCGATCTGGCCGACTACGACGGAGAATATTTCCTCGGACAAGTGAACGCCGCTTTCAAAACCCGCGACTGTTTCGATTGGGGAAAGAAAATACCGGACGACATATTCCGCCATTTTGTATTGGTTTACCGTGTGAACAATGAAAATCTCGATACCGCGCGCCAGGTCTTCTTCGAGGAATTGAAAGATCGCGTGAAGAACCTGACCATGGAACAGGCGGCGCTGGAAGTCAATCACTGGTGTCACGAAAAGGTAACTTACCGGGGGACAGACGGAAGAACATCTTCGCCCCTTGCTTTGGTAAAAACTTCATGGGGACGTTGCGGGGAAGAATCTACATTCACTACAGCGGCCTTGCGCGCCGTGGGTATTCCGGCCCGCCAATGCTATACGCCACGCTGGGTGCATACCGACGACAATCATGCGTGGGTAGAAGCCTGGATCGATGGCAAGTGGCATTACATCGGCGCATGTGAACCTGAACCCGAACTGGACGTAGCATGGTTCTCCGCGCCTGTAAAACGCGCAATGATGGTGCATACCAACGTTTTCGGATCATACAACGGACCTGAAGAAAAGAATGTGCAGTCCGGTCTGTATTCCGTGATCAATCTGCTGGGAAATTATACCGCGACACGCGATGTGAAAGTGAGAGTTGTGGACGAAACGGGTAAGCCTGTGGAAGGAGCGACAGTGAAGTTCAATGTATACAACTATGCCGAATTTTATCCCGTTGCCACAAGCCTCACAAAAGAAGACGGCAGCGCGTCCATTGTTTCCGGCATGGGCGATATACTTGTGTGGGCGAATAAAAACGATATATACGGCTATGCGAAATCGTCCCCTGACAGCGGAGAACTCACCATTACTCTAAACAATAAACAGGGAAGAGAATTTGAAGAGATCCTTGTTATGGAAGTTCCGGCCGAACAACCCGTAAAAGAACTTTCAGCCGAAAAAATTGCGGAAAACGCGAAACGCCTGGCTCATGAAGATTCTATCCGCAATGCTTGCATGAATACGTTCATAAACGAGGCCGATGCGCGCAAATATGCCGCCGAAAACAATTTGGATCCTGATAAAACATGGGATCATCTGTCCAAGGCTCAGGGTAACCGGGAAGACGTCATGACTTTTATGAAGGAAAAAAAGGACAATATATTCCTGTTTCCGTTTCTCGAATCCCTCAGAGACAAGGATCTGCGCGACACTCCGTACGAATATCTGGCAGACCATATTGATGCAGGCGACAATTTGGCCGCCGCCAAAGCGCCCGATTTGCTGAACCGTTATGCCCGGTATGTATTGTCACCCCGCATCGGCCTTGAACTGATTCGCCCGTGGCGCAGCTATTTCAAAAAGGAATTGCCCGAAGATCTCGTTAACAGATCCCGCTCCGACATACAGGCGGTAATAGATTTTGTACGCGCCGAAGTAAAAGTAGACAATGAGCAAAACTATTTCAAATGCCCTGTTTCGCCACAAGGCGTATATGAATTGAAAGTCGCGGATAAACTCTCCCGAAACATATTCTTTGTCGCTTTGTGCCGTTCGATGGATATACCTGCGCGTATCGACGACGCTACCGCCCGCCCGCAGTATCTCAGGGTAGAGGATAACGTGTGGACTGACGTATATTTTGAAGAAAAAGGCGGAGACAAACCAAAAGCGGAAATAACATTTACAAATGCAAAGGATAATATTGTAACCCCGGGCTATTATACGCATTTTACAATTGCCCGTTTCGAAAACGGAAACTTCGTCACACTCGATTATGAAAACGAAATAAAAAGCCTCCCTGCAAAAATATCCGTTGACGAAGGTTATTACCGGATAATGACAGGCAGCCGGGGCAATGACGGCTCGGTAACCATACACGCCCGTTACATGGAAGTGAAAAGCAAGGGATCCGAATCTGTAGAAATAAAATTACCCGGCGTGAAAGGGCGCATTCAGGTACAGGGAATCGTGGATCCGAATACAGTGGTTACATTGAATAACGGCGACAGGAAATCATTGAAAGAACTGACCAACCAAAAGGGATTGGTTATCTGTTTCGCCGACCCTGACAAGGAACCGACCAAACACATCCTGCAAGATCTCCCTGCCGTACAACAGGCCGTGGAAGAATGGGGCGGAGGCATACTGTTTGCCGTACCTGACGATAAATCGAGCAAGGCATTTGACTCTTCTGTTTTTAAAGGCCTGCCCGGACAATCGTTGTGGATGACCGACAATAACCGCATGTTACTGAATACTGTGGCCGGGGCTTTGCAAATAGAGTTCTCCAACAATTTCCCTCTGACGGTTTATTTATCTGCAAACGGAGGTATATTATATTCGTCGCAGGGTTATCGTATCGGCATCGGAGAAAATATTCTAAAAACGATAGAAGAGGAAAAGGCGTTCAGGAAATAAACTCATGGAAATACAAAGACCGAAGGTCTTTAATGTGAGTAACCCCCAATGAAGTGAAGCGATTGGGGGCTAACGCAGCCACTCTCCTACCAACCCCGACACAGGGGTTGAACGGTTCAGGGAAAAAGCCGTGCGTTCCACCCGTCCTTCCGGATTTGACTGCACTGCTGCAAGAGTTCTTTGGTTTAATGTGACAATATGACGAGTGAAAAGTATAAAACAAAGAAAAAACCAGGCCCGGAGTTTCATCAGAGATCACACCTGATGGAAGTGTGGCCAATAAATTCAGCAGCCCGCCAGCAGGAACAGAAAATATGCTTCCCGTTGGTTATATATTCAAGCCTGTATTCGTGTTCGGGAATTATTGCCCTGTCCGCAAATACATTCAATCCAGTGGCTGCTTTTTTCCCGCTGCCGGGTGGCGTGACTACAGTACCGGCGTGCTGGACCGCGTAGGCTCCGAAGGCTTCTACCATTCGTCCTCGCCGGCTGGTAGTTCGAACGATTACCACCCGGGCTTCACCAGTAGCTACGTGGGCCCTGCCCACTCCAACCCTCGGACGTACGGACTCACCGTCCGTTGTGTTAAAGAATTTATTCCGGTTTTTTACCCGTAATCCGTAACTGTTTTTCCATTTTCAATTCTTCATTCCTCCGCCCTCATTCGTGCAAAGAAAACTTTAGCCCGAGTGCGGCGGATATTTTTAGCAGGCTGGATAATTGCATATTGGTTTCTCCTTTTTCAATACGCGCAATATAGCTCCGTTCCTTCCCTGCTTTATCCGCCAGTTGTTGCTGGGTTAACTTCAATTCCTTTCGCCGGGCTTTCAGTATTTCGCCGAAATAGTAAGCAATGGCTTTATTTTCAGAGGCGGCGCGCTCCGGCGTTCCACGCTTGCCGTATTTTTTATTCAGCAAATCATCATAACTATGAAGTCTTGCAACTTTTTCAGGATTCAACTTTTTCATAATTCTATAGCGTTTAATAGCTTAATAGCTTTTTATCTGTTTATCGTAATCTTTTGAAGATTTTTTCAGGAATCCATTGAGTAGAATAATTTTCATCCGGTTTATTCATTGCACGTTCATCCAATGATTCCATGAACTCGTAAAATTCATCCGAATACAATATACGGCGTATTTCTTCTTTCATACTACAAATGTAATAAATTAATTACAATACACACAAATATTTATTTTCCGGAGGCTACTAAAATTGTCGTTTTTCAAACACTTGTTGTTTCAACACTAAGAGCGCAAAGCGTATCACAAAGGGCGCAAAGCGCTTTTTCCTTGTGTCCCTTGTGACATGCTTCGTGTTCCTTGTGTTAACATTTACTCCCAATGAAGCGTAGCGATTGGGGGATGCGAAACATCCTTCACCGTCTATAATCTGCGTTTATCTGCGCCATCTGCGTGCAAAAAAGCAGGCAAACATCGTTTTTAACCTCGTTTTCACCTGATTTTTCCAACAAAACAATCCCGGCAAAAGAACATCTTATTTGTATCATGGCGGATTTTAGAGTACAAAGACCTCTTTTCCACCATATATCTTCCATGCACAAAGCAATTCAAATTGTCGCACTGCAAAAAAAAGAACGGTCAAATCCTTTTAACACAAAGGGCACAAAGTGTATCACAAAGGACACAAAGAATTTCCTTGAAAACAAGGAAGAACGCCACGCCACAAAATGGTAAAAAACCTCGTTTTCACCTGATTTTTCCAACAAAACAATCCCGGCAAAGGAACATCTTATTTGTATCATGGCGGATTTTGGAGTACAAAGACCTCATTTTTACCATACATCTTCCATGCACAAAGCAATTCAAATTGTCGCACTGCAAAAAAAAGAACGGTCAAATCCATTTAACACAAAGGGCACAAAGTGTAACACAAAGGACACAAAGAATTTCCTTGAAAACAAGGAAGAACGCCACGCCGCAAAATGGTAAAAAACCTCGTTTCCAGCTGATTCTTAATTCTTAATTCTTAATTCTTAATTCCTAATTCTTAATTTTTAATTCTTAATAATCCTTTAATCCTGCAAATCGTGTTCAGACATCAATGGCGCGGCAGGAGGCGCCGCCCCAGCTTCCTGCCAGTCCGACAGCCGACTCAAAAGAGAATCCGCCTGCCGGAAAACATCATCATGCTGCTTCGCATCAATCCGTTGCGTAGTGAAAAGATGTCCCGCCTGGATCTTTAGCCTCTTTACATGCTCGCGAGCCTGAACC
>JAISSD010000207.1 GCA_031273295.1 Prevotella sp. | reverse complement strand
GGGAGATTATTAGGCCGGGACGAAGTGTGGAACGAAACAAGAAACCCAAGAAGCTGTATCACATGAATTACAAGAAGTTATAGCGTGTCCTTAATTAAACGACATTGATTCCTAATTCTCCATTCTTAATTCTTCATTCCTAATTCCTAATTCCTAATTCTTCATTCCTAATTCCTAATTCCTAATTCCTAATTCCTAATTCTTGATTCCTAATTCTCCATTCTTAATTCTTAATTCCTAATTCCTAATTCTTAATTCTTAATTCCTAATTCCTAATTCTTAATTCTTAATTCTTAATTCCTCATTCTTAATTCTTAATTCTTAATTCTTAATTCCTATTCCCGGCAAATCACTCAAAGTCAGTTTTCCGTCAACGACAGTCGTCCCTTTATAAATATCATTGCTTATCAGCAGATTCCCGTCAAGGTCGGCCCAATCCACGGCAGGGGATAATTGGGATGCGGCCGAAATCGCGCATGAAGTTTCCGTCATGCAGCCTATCATTACTTGCATATTGGCGGCGCGCGCCACCGTAAGTATCTTCCACGCTTCGCGCATACCCGTGCATTTCATCAGTTTTATGTTCACTCCGGTAAAAGCTCCTTTGAGCCGCAACACATCGTTCAGCCGCTGGAAAGACTCGTCCGCAAAAACGGGCAAGGGGCTTCTTTCCGTTACCCATGCCGCATCATCAAGGTTGTGTTTCGGCATTGGCTGCTCTATCATTACTATACCCTTTTCTTTCAGCCAATATATCATATCCAGCGCGTGATGCTTGTCTTTCCACCCCTGATTGGCGTCTATCGCGATCGGTTTGTCCGTTACCGTACGAATGGCTTCTATCATTTCCCTGTCATTGTCGCGTCCCAGTTTTACTTTCAGAATATTGTAAAGAGGCGCGGCTTCCCTTGTCTTTTGTTTCACCGCATCGGCCGTATCTATTCCTATAGTAAAGGTTGTGGATGGCGCTTTCGATTTATCCAGTCCCCATATCCTGTACCACGGCTGTCCCATAATTTTGCCTGCAAGGTCATGCAAGGCTATATCCACAGCAGCTTTGGCCGCTGTGTTGTTTTCGGCTATTTTGTCTACATAGGCGAGTATGTCATCCAGTTCGAACGGACCGGAAAACGGACTCAGATCCACTTTTTTCAGAAATTCGATAACCGACGCCTGCGTTTCCCCCAGATAGGGAGGCAGAGAGGCCTCTCCATATCCGGTGACGCCATCGTATTCAATTTCCGTCAATACAACAGGCGTGGTAGTGCGCGAAAAATTCGCAATGGTAAATACATGCCTCAATTGCAGGTCGAAAGGTTTGAAGCCGAGCTTCATCTTGCCTTTACCGCTTATAACCTTGTCTTTCCCTTTTTGAGCAAATAAATTTAAGGGTGAACCAACAGCCAGGCCGGCGCCAAGGGAAGCCAATGCTGTCTTTCGCAGAAAATCACGTCTCGATTGTGCCATAATATTTTTTAGTTATAAGTTTTCCTCCTGTTTCTGTTCTTTATACAGCGGATTGTTGTTTATACACCATATTCCTTTTGTATCAACCGCGCCGATAATCCTCGACGCCCGAACAAATTCACGGGTATTGAGTTCGTCATAGTTCGCTTTTGTCGAATCCAGGCTATTTATCTTTATATATCCCGAAGCATGTATAAACTCTTTATCTCCTTTATAGATCGCGACATGGCGTATCCGTTCCCCTTTGCCATCCTGCGCTTTTTTTCCGAAGAACATCAAATCGCCCGGGCGGAGGTTGTCATATCCGTTGCTTATGTCCACAGGGAGACCTGTCTTCGCTTGCTGCGAAGCATCGCGCGCAAGAATGATCCCGTGCATCAGCATCACCGTTTTTGTGAAACCGCTGCAATCCATTCCTTTTACAGATGTACCGCCCCATGTGTATGGAATGCCTTTCAGCGAGAGCGCTTTTTCCAGAATGCTTTCTTCTGTCAGCCTGAGGGATGCCAGCCATTCCCCGTAAGGTCTGCTCCGGCTTTTCAATACATAAGCGACGCGCCCGTCGGGATAAGACACTTTATAAAACCGTTCGCTGTCGCCTTCCAGTTTCATTATATTACCAAACACGAGGTCTGATACCCTCTTCTTTTCATCGGCGTTTTCGTAACCGAAACCGTAATCGTCCGTGAAAATGATTTTCTTTGCCGTTATCCAGTCATTAAATTCATCTTTTGTCATTCTCACAAATGAACTGCCGGAAATCCAGGCCACATAGCCTTCCGGACTTTTTATACGCCACCAGTCGTCATGTTGCAAAACCTGTACAGGCGTTCCCAGTAACAACTGCGTTCCCATTTCTTCCGCATAACTTGCACCCATACGCACATCTGCCACCGATACATTTACAACGCCATATATTTTTTCTCCTGCCGTTTCATCGGGTAGCAGGCCTATACTGTCTATTGCCGCCGGATTGTTTTCGCGAATCTGTTCCAACAAGTCCGTCTTGGCTTCTTCCACGGTAGTTACTCCTTTTATAACAGGGCGGCCGTCATGTTCTACAACCTCGATGTCATATACATCATCCCGTCTGTCGGGAACATATTTCAGACGGACGCTCTCGACAAGCGCATTCAATTCAGGATAGGGAGCTTTCTCCTCTTTATTCTGACATGCAGACAAGAAGATCAGAGCCGGCGCAAATAACTTTATTTTATTTTTAACTTTCATATTTATGATTATTTCCGTTATTTAAGTTTTACAATTGACGCGGCAACAACATTCGCCACTATTTCACGCAGACGCGATACGTTGCCTTTATCGTCGGGATGTACCCTGTTGGTAAGCAAAATGACAGCTGTACCGGAAACCGGATCGATGGTGATGGATGTACCCGTATAACCTGTATGCCCATACGCGGACGTATCGAACAGATCTCCGTCGCAGGCATAACCGGAATAGACGTCCCATCCCGGAGAACGCCCGAATTGTTCGAATCCTTTCGGTACGGAGCGCATAATACGGACAGTCAACGGGCTTAATATGCGGACGCCGTTAATCTCGCCGTCATTCAACAGCATTGCCGCCAATACGGCAATATCTTCGGCATTGGAGAATACGCCTGCATTGCCCGAAACGCCTCCGTTCATAATATTGGCTAAAGGGTCGTGTACTTTTCCTTTCAATACAGAGCCGTCAGCCTGTTTTTCAGTCGGGGCTGTCCAATCGAATGTTTCTCCTGCCGGGTTGTAATCGGTGTGTTTCATCCCCAGCGGATCGAATATATTTTGCCTGGCAAAACTTTGCAGACTCATACCGGATATATTTTCTATTATACGCTGAAGCGCGATGAAATTGAGGCAACTGTAATCGAATACTTTGGCAGGTTCGTTATTACGCTTCACATGCGATATATATGCCATCAACCCATCAGGGTTCGGTACAGAATACTGTTTCTTCAGTTCCTCTACAGGCGCATAAGGGGGCAGGCCCGAGGTATGGGTCAACAGATCAATGATCCTTATATTTCTCTTTCTTCCGGTGACGGTATCTGTCCATGACTGGAAACCGGGAATATACATTGCCACGTTGTCTTTCAGCCTGAGTTGCCCGCGTTCCAGCAATATCATTGTTGAAATGGCCGTGGACACGGGTTTGCTTAATGAAGCCAAATCGAATACCGTGTTTGCAGTCATGGCTATCGTTTCGGGATAGACTTGCTTATTACCGTAAGCTTTCAGATATACCAGCTTTTTATGCCTTACTACCGCCAATACGGCTCCCGGTATATCTCCGTTCCGAATGGACTGATTGATAACATTGTCGGCATAAATCAGTTTCGACTTGTCCATGCCGGCCTTTCGCGGATCTACCGACGGCAGAGTATGTGCGTAAAGCACACTGTATCCGACAGTTAATAATATGGAAAGCGCTATTGCTTTTCTCATCATATCAGAATTATAGTTGATCATTAAACGAGCGAAAAAAATAATCATCCGGATTTAAGTTATTAAGCGTTCCTTATAGCAAAATTGCCGGTAAAAAGGTTCATAATGTCCGATATTATATTTCGTCGCGGTATATCCGCTTAAAATAGTTTAGTATTTAGATACTTAAATTAGTGTTTTTTGCGTTTTCAAAGAAAAAATATTTAACTTCAATAGCATATAGCTTTGTTTATGAAGCATTTTGATGCTTGACGCCTTATTCGTTTTTCTGATTTTACAATTACAGCATCATATTGTACCGACAAATGTATATTAATATATTCAGATAGAAAGGGGCAAACAAGAAAAAGCCGCCGTAAATTAACTTTTGTTAATTGTCGTATATAAATATTTTATATTTTATTTATTGGAGGATTGACGTCATACTTTTGTAAAAAGGAGACTATGCCTTGCCATCCCTGATTTTTTTCTTTGGATTCTTTGGATTCTCGAAGTTTTGAACTATCTTTGATGTCTGAAAGGGAATTTTCTTTAGTATCGGATGGCTTGTTACCCGTTGCAGATTCAAGAAGTTTCCCTTTTTCTATTTGAGTCAGTTTGTGGTCATAATACCGCTTCCCGTTTCTACCATTGGCAATAACTGCCTTTACGGTATAATCCACACTGCCAATCTTTAATCCAACTGCATAATAATCATAGCTTTCAACATCGGAATTCTTTTCCGGATCTTCATTTTCGACTCTGTCCAGATAAATGCTGTTTTCTATAATTTGCGGTATGGCTGCCACACTTTGCAAATGCTCCACATCTTTATAATCATGACGTAATGCTTCCTTCAAGCCACTTAACCGCGTATTAATTTTTCCGCCTCTATCCTCCCCGCGCAGACCCTTGCCAAACTCAAGAGCATTCTTTTTATATACTTTCAAATCTTCACTTGGAGTAATCTCGTTTCCGGTAATCTCTACCGACTTGCTGTGGCTCAACTTCTCAATCCGCTTTTCCTTTTCCTCAAACGCCGCTTCCATTTCCCGGGCCGTTATCTCTAACGCCCCAAGAAATCGTTCTTTCTCCCAGCTGCCGCGTCCAGCCGCCGTTGTTGCTCCATTGCCTGCTCGTCGGTCACCGGCTTCGATTGCTTCCATGATTCGATCACCCTGCGCACCCCTGACCAATGCGGCTCGTAGGGCACTTCTTCCCACTCTTCCATGCTGATCCAGTCGGGACGCTGTTTTTCCAGTTCCGGCCACCTCCGATCCTGTTCCGCCCAAATTTCCACCATCCGTTTCTCCTGGCTTTTTGACAGACCCAAGCCCGGAAGATACTTCATCTTCTGTTCTAGCGTTTCTCTCATTGTTGCTGTTTTTTTGCTGTTTTACAAAGTTACCGTTTCCGGCAATATCTTCCAAACCATCACCTTCCTTATTTTCCTTAAATTCCTTGCTTTCTTCCTTGCCATCCCTGATTTTTTTCTTGGGATTCTTTGGATTCTCGAATTCCTGAACTATCTTTGCAGCAGAATCAAGGAGTTTTTTAACGTCAGCGGGGGTACTGCTGTTTAAATAGCTTCTTGATTTTATTTTTTCTGCAAGCCACTCCGATAGTTTTTCCTTATTTCCGTAATCCATCAAACCCTCATTTATCCAATTAGCTATATTATTTGTTGTTCTTGGGTGGATACTGCGAATACTGTTTACTTCCAGTTTTCCCCTGTTGCTGTTGCTATTTGTTTCGATTGCCGCTACAAAGTTTTTCCCGCCTTGTCTTAGCTCTGTAAGTATTACATAGCTTCCTATATGAGCAGCTCTGCGGAATACCGCTAGAGGATTCTGTATAGCTTTTGGCAAGTCTTTAAGTTCTGATAAGTATTCGATACTATCTGCATCCTAACCCTGTCGCTTTCGTCAATAGATTCCTCTCCATCCCTGATTTTTTTCTTGGGATTCTTTGGATTCTCGAAGTTTTGAACTATATTTGCAGCAGAAAGTTTTGAGTTTTCTTGTTGCGCCTGATTATCAGGTAAGCCGAAAGCCACGTCAGCGGGATTGATTCGCTGTTGGTCAAGAAAATTCAAAACTTTTTCTTTATTGAAATATAAACCTTTTCCCTGATTTATCCAGTTTACCCACTCATGCGTATCTTTAGGGAATATGCCCCTGATACTGTTTATTAATACCGCGAAAGGATTCTGTAACGCTTTCGGCAAGTCTTTAAGTTCTGATGTATATTCGATACTGTCTGCATCCCAACCCTGTCGCTTTCGTCAATATCTTCCTTGCCATCCCTGATTTTTTTCTTGGGATTCTTTGGATTCTCGAATTCCTGAACTATCTTTGCAGCACGTAAGCCATTCGTTTTATCCCTGCCTGCAATCAAATTGGTCGATTGGGTTTGGATGTAATCAATGGCTTTCTTTTTATCTACCCACCTCAACAAATTATACTTGCTGTTTATCCAGTCAAAAATACCTGTGGCATTATCTTTCGGATAAAGGCTGCGTATAGAGTTAATCTCTACCCGGTTGATGCGTTTCGCCTGCTCTTTCCAAACTCGTACAGCAACTACAAAGTTATCATTATCTTTTTTAAGCTCAGTAAGAATAACGGTAGTACCGTCTTTCTTTGTACTGTCAAATATAGCAATCGGATTGGCCAATGCTTCCGGTAAATTTTTCACATCGGATAAAGAGAACTCATGATTCTCCTGTGACGATTTTCGCTGTAGATGGTCAGCGTTAAGTTCTATGGGCAAATTACCCAGTCCCGAAGCTAATAAAGCCTCTTCCGGCATACCCAACCTGTACACATGTCCTTCAGGCAACGTCCCGTCTATCTGCCGCAACTCATTATTGAATTTTTCATTCACGGCTTCCAGTTCCAGACTTTCATCGTTTTGCGCTCCCTTAGCTCCCTTAGCTTCCTCAACATCTTGCTTCTTTTAGGAAACTTCACTACCTTTGCTTTCGGAAGAAAGAGAAGAGCCTAAAAGCGTTTCGGACGTTAGTGATAAGGCAGTATCATGCATAAATTCGTCAGGACTTCCCCTTTCTTTGTCATTAGATAGAGGCCTGCTTTGAGACAAGGCGCTCACTTCGCCACTCTCGGCGTTTAGTTGTGTCGAAGGGAAGTTTTGCACTACAGCCAATGGCGTAGAATGTTCGGTGCCGGCATTCCAAAGCGATCCTCTTTTTTCTACACGCACTTGTAAATCAGGGAAATTTTATGTAAGTTTGCATGGACAATCAATTCTACTTTTTATGATGACTTCTCCATTCAAAAACTATCTCGACAAACATAATTATAACCGGTTCGACTTGAAAGCAGTATTATTCGATATGGACGGCGTTCTTTACGATTCCATGAAGTGGCATGCCAAATCGTGGAAAGAAACAATGGACGAGTTTGGTATCCCCAGCGATCCCGAAGAATTTTACCTGTACGAGGGAATGGTAGGAAGCAATACCATCAATCACTTGATGAACAGAGCAAAAGGAAGGAATGCCACCGTTGAAGAAGAAAAAAACATATATGAACGCAAAACCGAGCTTTTCTCCAGGTACAATGACGGAGCCCTCATTCCCTTTGCTCACGACTTCGTAAAGAAAGTACGCCACGGAGGCCTGAAATGCATCCTCGTTACCGGATCGGGACAACCTACGCTTATAAACAGGCTGGAACACAATTTTCCCGGACTGTTTGCCAAAGACGGAATAATAACCGCTTTCGACGTCAAACACGGCAAGCCGCATCCCGAACCTTACCTGACGGGACTGGAAAAAGGCGGCGGGCTGAAACCAAATCAGGCGATAGTCGTCGAAAACGCGCCAAAAGGCGTGGAAGCGGCCGTAGCCGCCGGAATATTCACCATTGCCGTCAATACAGGGCCTATGCCTGACGAGGCCTTGTCCAACGCGGGAGCTAATATAGTATTGCCTTCGATGAAAGCCCTGTTTGACAACTGGCGCGAATATCTCAATGAAGCGAATTGTTTGCCATCCTCTCAAACCTTTTAACTGCCATCCCGAGCAAAATAATGTATTGGCAGGCGCTCGTTGTCAAGAAAGACCGTCAGCAAATATTCATTCCCCGATATATGGTCAATGGCCGTCCGCTTTTCTATAATCTTGCGGTTCAACCCGTACTTCGACAAAAAGGCCCTATCCTGTCCTATAAGATATAAAAGCCGCTTTCCTTGCTTCTTATCCATGACGTCAGGCCAAAACCCTCGTGGTTTGCGGGTGAAGTTGCCGTAATAATCCTCTCGTAAAGTATCAAACAAGCCGATATTTTTGGATAGCAGGAAAGCATGCAAATACCGGAACAAGTCTTCCAGTTGATAACCGCGACGGGGAAGATCGTTTTCCTTGTAATATTGCCCTATCTCGTCGAACAATTCAAAATACCGTCCTCTATAACAAGTATCGAACAACGCATTCATTGTCAGGCGGAAACGTCCGCTGTTCCAGAATTTCTCCAACGCGTGTTCCGCTTCGTGTATCCGGTCCAGTTCCGGCCCCGAAATAGCCGAATTGTATTCTACTTCATAAGGAGCCTGTTCATCATATTTATAGCCATATTGCTCTGCCTGTTTCCTTAAATTTGTTCCCCGCAGCATTTTCAGGAAACCGAGTTGTACTTCTTTTGCCCCTAATGCAAACACATCGTTGAAAGATTTGATAAAACGTTCCAGCGTTTCGTGAGGCAATCCGGCTATCAGATCCAGATGCAAATCTATTTTCCCTCCCTCCATTATCTTTTTCACATTGCCTGCCAGCATTGGAAAATCCTGTTTCCGTTTTACGGCAATACCGGTAAGTTCGCAAGTAGACTGGATACCGATTTCGAAACGGAAGAAACCTTTCGGCAGATTCCCGTTCAGGTATTCAATCGTTTCATCTTTCAGCAAATCGGCATATATTTCAAACTGGCAGCTCAAATCCGGACTATAATTCTTTATCAAAAAAGCAAAAACGGTATGCGCATGCTCCTTATTCAGATTGAACGTGCGGTCGAGAAACTTAATCCGCTTCGCGCCGTTATCAATCAAATACTTCAGATTCCCTGATATATACTCTTCCGGATAGTAACGAACTCCTTTTTCGAGGGATGAGAGGCAATATTGGCATTGATAGGGACATCCGCGCGATGTTTCGAAATATACGAGCCTGTTTTTCATCTCTTCCCTGTCCTCTTCGAGCATATATGGCGAAGGCAAAGCCGCCAACCTGTCCGTACCGGCCTGTACTATTATTTTGCTGATACGGTTACGGGACGAGACTCCGTCTATCTCCACAGGTCTTCCGGATTGAACGGCGTCCAGCAATTCACCTAAAACAAACTCGCCTTCCCCTCCTATCACATAGTCTACATCCCAATTATCAAGGAAAAAGTCAGGTTCATACATCACTTCAGGCCCGCCTAAAATGATGGTCAGGCCCGGCTTTTCCTTTTTCAGCAGCGAGGTCAGTTCCTTCGTCCGGGTTACATTCCATATATAT
Organism: Prevotella sp.; assembly: GCA_031273295.1. GTDB lineage: Bacteria > Bacteroidota > Bacteroidia > Bacteroidales > Dysgonomonadaceae > Dysgonomonas. Next base: position 5,019 of record JAISSD010000207.1, on the reverse strand, counting down.
ACGCCTGCGCCTATTATGTCGCAACCCGTTTCCAGCAATTCCCGGGCTATCTTTTCCACATTCTCCTTGATGGCGTATTCCCTAAAAGAAATATCAAAGCGATCCTTGTTGGCTACATAAAGCCAGCGGAGAGCCAATGAGGTATGGATATATTTGGCGTTGAGCGTGGTGAGAATCGTTTTCATAATGCAAAAGTAATCATTTCGGTAAACAGGCAGACAGGATACAGGGTATAAAGTAAACGCTTTCGGTTAGGGGTTACAAGTCGGTTGCGGATCTCGCACGCCTGACAAACAGCAACTTACAAAGCATTCATACAAAAGATGAAATATAAACCATGAAAAATGTTACAAGATAACCGATATTTTTATATATTGCATCGTTTTTTGTCAATGCGAGATAATGAAGAAACTGGTATTTTGCTGTTTATGTATTTTTGTCCTGATGGCCTGCGGCGAACGAAATGCCATCGCCGGACGTTGGGCCATGGAGATAGAAGGAACAAACGAAACATTTATCAAAATGGCCGATGATACGATTGTATCGCCCGAGCTCCGTTTCGAATACGATACCGTGTATATGGATGTGCGCACCGGTAAAGATTCTGTCAGTAGCCGGTGTCTGGGTATATATGCTATTGACGGCGATCGCGTGAGAATAACGGATAGCTACGGAAAACAACAGGAATACACGTTTACGCTGAAAGACGATATCCTCACCGTTAAGGATAAAGACGACCCTGAAAAAATAATAATGAGATTGAGAAGAATAAAAGTCGCCGGATAGAATCGAAAGCTCCCGTAAAGGAGCTTTTTTGTTATGCAAGCCATAAATATTCAATCGGGAAATCTATTTTTTTATATGAATGCAACTTTTGGAAATGATATTGCATCAATATAAACAGAGAGTATAGTCAGCCGATGAACGAACAGTTATTAACAGCGGGATGTAAACGTGGCGAATCATGGGCTCGTAAACAGTTGTACGAGCGATATGCGCCGATCATGATGGGAGTTTGCATGCGTTATACCAACGATCGTGAAACGGCTCGGGATATACTTCAGGACGGGTTTATCAAGGTATTTACCAAAATAAACACCTATTCCGAAACCGGTTCGCTTGGCGGTTGGATGCGTCGGGTCTTTGTGACTACCGCGCTTGAATATCTCCGGCGAAGCGATGCGCTTAAATTAAGTGTGAACATTGACTATTACAACGAAGCAATGGAAAACATTGAAGTTTCAGCGTTGGACCGGATTTCAGCAGATGAACTGATGGCTTGTGTAGCCGCTTTGCCGGATGGGTACCGGACAGTTTTCAACCTTTTCGCCATAGAAGGTTATACACATAGCGAAATAGCAAATATGCTGAATATCAAAGAAAGTACTTCGCGTTCTCAATTTATCAGGGCGCGGAAAGTTTTACAGAAAAATGTGGAATCTCTATTAATGCATGAAAATGCCGGACAAAAGAAGCTATAACGAACAACCCGACGAGTTCAGCAGACTGGCAAGGCATAAACTGGAAAATTACCGGACGCCTGTAGATGCAGATTGCTGGAATGAAATCGAACTTCGGATGAAGTCCGGACAGAAGAGGTCGGTACTGTGGATCGGGGGCTCTGTAGCAGCAATAGCTGTCATCGTAATTTTACTACTCTCTATACCCAAAAATGATGAGCCCCCTTTCATTCCGGTAGCCGGAAAGGCTAATTTCAATACAACCGGCATTACGGTAAAAAAGCCTGGCGAACAGCCAATCACGGCAAATGCCGCTAATAACGCCGCATCGGCAAAAAGTCTTTCAATGCCCGTGCCTGACAAAACGGGCGGAAACAAAAAGACGGTAAAAGAAAGTAATGCAATACACGAAACATTGCCTGTGACCATAGATACCGCCAGTCTTGCATACGTTGAAGACATTATACGGGACGCAAGCCCCGGTAGCAATAACAGTATGGCTGAAGCCAACATTAGCGATATTACCGATTCCATACCTGCTGCACAGGAGGAAAAGTTTGTGGAAAAGATCCCAAAAGAGCCTGCCGGATTATTAACAGTAAAATCCGGAAACAATAAGGGTAAATGGTTGGCGTCCGCATCGGTTTCGTACGGAAACGGTTCTTCTTCGAATGGAAACATGTATGGCTCCATGTATGATTATGCCTCGTCGGCAAATATTGCAGACTTGTCTTCCGGTTCTCCCCTGTTAAAAAATGGATTGAGTACCAATGACTTTCCTGTGGCGGACCATTCCATACCATTATCTTTTGGAGTCGGCATTCGCAAAGATTTGAATAAATTTATCGGTATCGAAACAGGACTGGCCTATACTTATCTTTTTTCAAAATTCAAAAAGACAGGAGCCAAATCATATCAGGCAAGTCAGGAACTTCATTATCTGGGCATTCCGGTTAATGTTGTTGTTTATTTATATAACAGCCACGACTGGAACATATATCTGTCTGCCGGAAGTATGGTGGAAAAAGGCCTGAGATATAAATACACGGAAGATATATATGATAAAAACAATAACACGGCGACGGTTTACGACAAGGGTCGTATAAACGGTTTGCAATGGTCTTTAAATGCATCCCTCGGAGTATCTTATATGCTCTACAATGACTGGAGTATATATTTCGAACCCCGCTTCTCTTTCTATTTTGACAATGATCAGCCTGTAAGCATAAGAACGGAAAAACCTTCCGTATTCGGACTTGGCGCAGGACTCAGATACAAGTTTTAATAAAACAGGGGAAATTTATTCGTTATTCAAGAATCCGTTTATTGGCCCTCTTGTTTTCCTTTACAGGCAGGGCGCAATGAGGCCGTTTTCAAATACTCAATTATCAAAGACTTGATCCTGTTTTTGAAACAGCCTCATTGGATGCATTACATATCCGATTCAACGCTCGCCTGCTTTAGGATCAGGGCCATATTGGTTTTCGCCCCGATCGCCTTCCGTACATAACAAAACAAGCAACCAAAGGCTCCCAATCAAAGGTATAAGCGAAACAAAATACATCCAGCCGCTTTTACCTGTATCGTGTAAACGTCTTACAGTTACGGCTATCGAGGGAACAATTACTGCTAAAGCATAAATGATATACAATGCTATAAATACGACTCCCACAACTTCCGAACCGGCTGCAAGACCAATAAGCGCACCCACGACAATGATAGCAAGAATTGCTAAAAAATTGAATAATGCAAACATCCAATATTCCTTGCGTCTCGCTCTTCCGTTAAAGTCTGCGTAATGCTCCTTCAATACTTTTAAATACCATTCCATGTAATTCTGTGTATTATAGTAAGTTCCTACTCTTATGGCTTTTCGGTTCCGCCTCGTTTATGCATGGTCTCTGAACTCCATGTTTTGTGTATATGTTTGCAAATATATATAAAATACCAGATAATTTAACTGTGTTAACAAAAATTTAATATGCCTGGATTGAAAAAGTCAAATTGAAAACGGATAAGTTCATTCCGGTTCCTCCGGGTCTGTTATTGCCTTGTACCTCTCCAAATCCCTGTAAAATTCTTCACGTTTCATATTTTAAAAGTTTTTTTAAAGCCCCGGCGCCAAATGAATGATACCGGGGCTACTTTCAAAAGCAGGCATTACATCCTGTATTTTTGTTTTATTACAAGTTCCTTTGCCCTGTCTGCCGTTTCTTTGGCGGATTCAACCATTGCATCTGCGAATTGATCGGGATTTTCATTAAAAAGTTCCCGCATCCCGGCATCTACAATTTCCCTGTCCCTGTTGTTCTTTGCCTCGCAAAATGCCTTTTTCAATTCGTTTATTCTTTCTTTCATAATGGTCCCTTTAATTCGTATATGGTTTACGTTTGGGCGGTGGCGAATTATGCAGGCTTGTTATCTTGAGCTTTGCGCGCTTCCTTTATTATATCCAGACTTTCTTTTCTGAAATTCCGACGCAAATCCGCTATTTTTTGTTTTTGAGCATCCGGAGCAATACGGCTAAGTTCAACGGCTTTCTTTTCTTTTTCGAAGTTTTCTCTTAACGTTTTCAATTTAGCTTTGCTTGCTTCGTCAAGTTTCCCCATTCCTCTTTTACCATGGAATGCAAAACGACCGTCTTTCTTGAAATCCTTTCCAAATTCCTTCAATTTGATTTGTTGTTCCGGAGTATATACTTTATTCAGTTCCTCGCGACGCTGTTTAGCCAGTTCTCTTGATTTTGTCTTGAAATCTTCATTCAGTTCTTTAATTTTCCGCTTCTGATCGTCAGAAAGGTTTAAGTCTTTTATACGGCCGCCTTTATGGAATCTCAAGTCTCTGATGCGTCCTTCTTTCTTTCCGTGTACGCCAAACTCTTTACCGCCTTTTTTCAAATCCTTATTCCCTCTCCGGGCCGTAAATTCCTTCATTTTAGCCTGTTGGTCGGAAGTAAGTATATTGTCGATAGCGGCATGATGTTGCTCTCTCAATTCTTTCATTTTAGCATTCCTGTCTTCGTTGGACAGATCCGGTTTGACTTTCAGTTCATCCGTTTTATCTTTGAAATCCTTGTTTAGCGATTCCATTTTCTGTTTCTGTTCGGCAGTAAGATCCAATTCTTTCTGAAAATCAAATCCCCGCTTTCCCTCTCTTTTTTCTCCCTGTGCATTAACCGATGCGGTAAAGGGAATTAATGTCGTGATAACCAATGATAAAAACAATCTTTTCATAATTTCCAATTTTAAATGTATTGTAACGGTTAGATGCGATTTTCGGGACGAGGTTTAATTCAAATCCGTCATTTAACGTTTTCTCACATTATACGATTCATATATAATTCATTTTGACCGATTGTTTGGCAACCGGAATTCGTAAAAACACGGCACGCCACGTCTCATTCTTTAACACAGCGCACAGCATAAGCGCGCGCCCGTAAGTAGTGTCTGCCCGAAAACTCCCATTCTTAAAAAAATAAATAGATAACTAGTTGATAAATATATATTTTACAAATATTACATGATGAAATTTCATCCCGAATCTTTTGCGCATATATTCG